>NTKT01000037.1 GCA_002457055.1 Rhodobacteraceae bacterium MED-G08 | reverse complement strand
TGGCGCACCGGGTAGGATTCGAACCCACGGCCCCTTGATTCGAAGTCAAGTGCTCTATCCAGCTGAGCTACCGGTGCTAATTTTTAAAACAAAACAATTTATAATCGCAAATTCACACGGTTATTTAAAAGTGTCAACAGGATGAATATAACTTAAGCCTTAGCCCGATACTCTTTACAACAAAATAACTTAAACAAAAGCGTAAACTATTAATTATCAAAGCCGCCAAAATTCTTGAACAAATTTGGATCACCGAAAATATCATTATATTCGTTTGTGCTTCCAGTTCCTCCGTCACCACCTTCTGATTCAAGCGACTCAGCGTTATTTTGAAGAAGTTTTAATTGGTCTGCAAAATTAGATTTTTTAGCATCTTCTGCCTTCGCAATGCAGTCACCGCCGTAAAGATTATTTTTGATAATCTGCTGCCAACCTAGGATTGCCATTAAAAATATAAATAAAATAACAAAAATTGATTTTGGAAGAATAAACGCTTTTTTGATATCTTCCTTTAACCGATCGCTGCTGATTTCTTTATACATTTTTGCTGCGCTCTCTAAAGCCTTTCTCTTTTCCTGACGGCGCCGAAAGAACTCATATAAGACTGCCGCTATAAGGGTCATACAAATGATGACAAAGGCAAGTGCACTGATTGCAGGACTAATTCCTAAACGCACTTTTGTAGCAATCACCGTCGTGAGTGTTTGCTCGGATAATATACTAAATACAGTTGTATTGTAATTTTCAAAAGAAGCTAGAAACGCAATAACAGCAGAAGATCCTATAGCAGGCATAAGATATGGAATCATTATCTTCATAAATACTTGAGTCTGGCTGGCACCCAAGTCTAATGCCGCCTCTTCTTGAGTAGTATCAAAGCGTTGAAGCCGCGCAACGAAAATAAGAAAGCAATATGTAGATATGAAGCAAGTTTGACCTAAGATCGTCAAAAAGATACCATTTCTGCCTAACTCCGAAATAATTCCTTCACCACCAATCGTGGCAATTCGATCCCATAAAACAACCGTTGAAATCCCAATAACAACCCCAGGAAATAATACAGGCATTATGGACATAGAGTAAAAGAGCGTGCGCAACTTACTGTGCACCTGAGTTAAAACTATTGCAGCAGACATTCCAATTGGAACCGACAAAGTTACAACTCCAAGCGCAATAAATAGGCTCGTAATCAAACCAACGTGTAAATCCCTGTCAGCTGCTAAACCAGCTAATCGCTGACCATCATATGCAATTTTTCCCTCATTGAACCACCGAAAGCTAAAACACTCCCACGGAGTTATTGATGGGAATTCAGTCGAATTAAATGCTGTAACGCTCATAATAATTAACGGGCCAAATAAATATAGAAAAAATATAGAAATATATAGCCCAAGAAAAACTTGGAATGTACGGTTTGAGGTCATCTCACAACCTCACCGATTGTAACCCTAAATATACGCATCATCAAAAGCACAAAAGCCACTGAAACGACCAACAAAATAATAGAATATGCCGATCCACGTGACCAATTATCATTCATATTGAACCATTGATAAATAAGCTGTGTGAACCAAAATGTATTGGGGCTACTCAGAACTACGGGCGTAGCCAATGCTCCTGCTGTAAGCATAAAGACCATGGTAGACCCAGAAGCGATACCAGCTTTAGCATGAGGAATTACAATACGCCAATGCGTTCTAAGTGTTGAGGAACCCAAATCTTTAGCCGCCTCAAGCTGATTTGTATCCAAAGTTTCTAACGCATTGTAG
Organism: Rhodobacteraceae bacterium MED-G08; assembly: GCA_002457055.1. GTDB lineage: Bacteria > Pseudomonadota > Alphaproteobacteria > Rhodobacterales > Rhodobacteraceae > Salinivivens > Salinivivens marinus. The sequence goes on along the minus strand of NTKT01000037.1, from coordinate 11,882 downwards.
AGCGGGAAAATCATCAAAAGTATATAGGCATATGTAAGTCCAGTATAAAGAGCGACGTCCAGAGCAATAAAGTTGACCGCGGCATCCAGGAGACCCATTTCCAACAACAAATTATTTATTACACCTTCACCGGCAAATAGAATTCGAATTGCAAAAGAGCGAAGAAGTTCATTTATCCAGAAAGGTATAATAAGAGCCAATATAAGAAGGCGTGTTGCGTTTGGTGTAGCTAGCTTTGCGATATAAAAAGCTATTGGGTAACAAAAGCACAAATTTATAATTGTGACTAAAATGGCGGTCCCAATAGTATCAACAAATACTCCAATATCCACATAGTTGTATGCGTCTTTACTCGTTTCAGATCCAAAAACAAAATGCTTATAATGTGTCAGAGTGTAGACATCATCTGGACCGCCTCTTAATAACGGTGGTAAGTTAGGTCGAAATGATAGGTCCAGCATATATAGCTGTGGAATTAAGATTAAAAAAATCAACCAGAACGTTATCGCAATTAAAAAAAACGTGGAAATAATTGATCCATTTTTTTTGAAAAAACCACCCATCACGCCAGTACCTCAGTCAAGTGCCAGCGGGCCGCTTGGCAAAACAATCGCACTCTCAGCCGAAAAAGACAGCTCGATAGTAGAGCCTGGTATTAGATCAGATGTGTCAAATACACTTGGCACACTAAATCGAGTGCTTTTATTTTTACTCGATTTTAAATAAATATTCTTCAAATTTCCTTCAAATTCGATAGTTTCAATATCTGCAGAAAACTTATTTTTTGGAGCCTTGGTACCTTTTGCCAAACTCAGAGATTCTGGCCTGACAAAAATAAATACATCGTCTCCAACGCCGACTGGGTGTGGATCACCTACAGTTGTCTTACCAATAGATCCACTAAAGGAGGTGCCTTCAACATTCACCTTGGCGATGCCTTTGGAAACCTTTTCTACCTTTCCTGAAAAGGCATTATTTTCTCCAACAAAAGTTGCAACAAACGGAGTACTCGGAGCTTGATATACTTCATAACACGAACCCACTTGCTCAAGTTGACCATCATTCATAACGCCAACTCTGTCAGACATGGTCAGAGCCTCGCCTTGATCATGGGTTATGTAGATGAACGTAATTCCAACTCTCTGCTGTATTGCTCTGAGTTCAGTTCTCATTTTTTGACGCAATTTAAGATCGAGTGCAGATAGTGGTTCATCAAGCAAAAGAACTTCAGGCTCTACTGCCAGAGCTCTCGCTATTGCTACTCTTTGCTTCTGGCCTCCAGATAATTCATGAACTTTTTTATCGCCCTGTCCATTTAACGCTACCAAATCAAGCAATTCATCCGCTCGTTTGCGTCTTGCCTGCTTGCTTACGCCTCTAACCTCTAAAGAAAAAGCAATATTATCAGCAACAGACATTAATGGAAACAATGCTAAATTTTGGAAAATTAAAGATGTTGGGCGTTTATTTGGCCCAATGCCTGACATATTTTGCCCACCGATAAGAACTTTACCTTCAGACGGTTCAAGAAAACCTGAAACTGCCCTTAGAAGAGTAGTTTTGCCACAACCAGAAGGCCCAAGGAAACTAAAAAACTCACCTGCCTCTATTTTAACATTTACGTTTTTTGCGGCATAAAAATCGCCAAATGCGATTGATACGCCCTGGAGTTCAACGTCTGCACTCATTAATTCTATTCCTCAGTATATTTTGGATACCGATAAACTAAACGAGCGCCAAGCATAAACTTGGCGCCCGCTTATTTTTATGTTTACAACTTATGCCGTTTCAAATTTGTTAGCATACTCGGCGCGCGCATCTGCAAACCAAGGTGGCTCAGGTGGCCACGCGTTCAGTTTAGACGCTGTATCACCAGGATAAACGGCCTGAGAAATCGCTTTAGTTTCATCAGAATAGAAATCTGAAGCTCCGATAACAGCTGAATTATAGCCTATCTCATTAATAGTTTGCCCACCAACTTCTGGGGTAAAGCTATAATTAATTAGCTCATAAGCCTCATCAATATTTTCCGCCTTGGCTGAAAGCGTAATTCCGTCAACCCAGGCTAAAGCACCCTCTTCCGTTGTTTGATAAGCGACAGGCTCACCAGCTTTCATCATTGAAACAATTGGTCCATCCCATGTTTGTCCAACAACTACACCATCAGATGTAAAGCCTTGTTTCTGAGGATCAGCACCTGACCAGAATTTTACCAAGTTACCTTTTTTAGCAATACAGTATTCTGTAATTATTTCCCAGTTCTTGCGCATTGTGTCTTCGTCTTTGTAGGAAGACCAAAAATCCATTTTACCCTGATGATGCATCCAAATACCGCAGCCTGTCATCATTGAGTATGTTCGACCCATCATAAATGCGCCATCAATACCTGGGTTTGGTTCCCAAAGATCTCCAAAACTAGGAAGTCCATCAGGAGTCCATTTGTCGGTACGCCATGAAATTGACTCTGTGCCCCATAACTGAGGAACCCAGTGAGAGCCCTTACCACCAAAGTTCCAATCTCTTTCACCAACAGCGACCATTCCTGGGTTCACATTTCCGATATTGGTAATTTTGTTCATATCGAATGGAGCTAAAACACCAAGATTTTCCCACTGCAGCGCTCTCATATTTGTAGGACTTGCCAAATCAAAACCAGCGCCTCCACCTGCTTTCATTTTAGCAATAATTTCACCATTATCACCAATTTTTGTGTGATTTACTGTAATACCAGTTTTTGCTTTGAAATCTGCAAGTACTGAGTCAGGTAGATACTCCCCCCACATCAAAACATTCACCTCACCGCTGGTAGCAGCAAAAGCGTTTTTGACGAACATAGGAGCCACAGGTGCGAAAGCAGCTAGCGCAGCACCTCGCTTTATTAGAGTTCTACGATTGAACTCTTTAGCGGCCATCCCAGTGGATAGCGAAGAGTTTTTGTTCTTAGTCATAAATTTACCTCCAGGTTTAGTTAGTCGAGTAGTCCTTCTAAATCTTGTTACTAATAGGCATAAAAATCAATTAAAATTTTAAACTGGATACAAATTTTGAATAGCCTTTTTTGAAATTTGTAATAAAAAAGGATTTACAACCTAGACGGAATTACAATGCCACTCCCGCTCCTAACGACAACAATTGGTTCATTTCCCAAGCCCAAATACACACCCATAAGAGATTGGTTTGATATCTCACGGGAAAAAGGTGGTATGAATTGCGCAGAAACAACACGAAATTATGTAGCAGACCTTTCAAAAAATAAGGAAGAAAACGAAGAATTATTTGTAAAAGCCGCAAAAGAAGTGATCGATATCCAAATAAGAGCCGGTATTGATATTCCGACCGATGGAGAAGTCCGAAGAGAAAACTACATTCACTATCATTGTAGAAACTTGTCAGGATTTGATTTCGGTAAACTTGAACATCGAATTTTGCGAGATGGCGCTTATGAGACGGACCTGCCTGCCATAAGAAACGATATATCACATAGTGGAGCTGCCTATTCAGTGAGTGACTTTACAACAGCTCAAAAGCTATCATCAAAGCCCCTAAAGTTCACATTGCCTGGTCCGCTGACGATTATGGATACAACTGCAGATTGTTTTTATGACGACAGACCAAGGCTCAATAAAGTTTTGGCAGAGACGATCAATAAGGAAATTCTTGCTCTAGTAGACGCAGGTTGCAAGCATATTCAGGTAGACGAACCACTTTTTGCAAGACAGGTAAATGACGCTTTATCATTTGGTTTTGAAGGGATCGATAGATGTTTTCATAAAGTTCCAAATTCAGTAAAACGCATAGTGCATATGTGTTGTGGATATCCTGATCATTTAGACGATTCAGAATACAAGAAGGCCGACCCTCAGAGCTATATTGATCTTAGTTCGATGATAGATGATGCTGAGTTTGATCAAATTTCAATTGAAGACAAACACTGCTGCAATGATCTTGACCTTCTCGAAAGATTTAAAAAGAAGGCAGTGATTTTTGGAAGTATTGCCATTGCGTCGAGTAAGATCGAAACTTTAGACGAAGTAGTTAATCGCCTCAAACAAGCGCTTAGTCATATAGATAGAGAACGATTAATAGTTGCACCAGATTGTGGACTGGGCCTGCTACCACCCAACCTAGCCGAGGAAAAATTAAAAATAATGTGCCAAGCAGCGGCCATTGTGTAGGCCAATAGCGTTTCGGCTAATCAAACTCAACAGCACGGCCCTCTTTAGCGCTTTCCTGTGCTGCCATACCCATAATCACAGCTTTATAGCCATCCTCCAGGGTAACATCTGGCTTTTGAATTTTTCCAAGCACAAGATCTAGAAACCTTTTATGCTGATAATAAGTAGAACCATTGTGGTCACCGGCCTCAAGTAAAACTGGATCTACAGTAACCTCAGTAACCTTAGGGTCCATAGGATATCGAGGGCTTTGAATTACTAACGGCACTGGAGGGTCTCCTAGTTTTTTTGGCCAAAACCGCGAAGGACCAGGTATTTTTGTTTCGAGCTTCCCCTGAGGACCTACAGCAATTATCTCTTCTTGATACTTGGAGCCCTCTGCAAACATACAAAGTTCCAGCATTGCTCTTATACCATTCTCAAAATCTACAAGGACATAACCATTATCCAAAATATCAGGTTTTTTGCCATCATATATTTCATCTAAATGATTAACATTCTGACCCGCACTTGCCATTATCCGCTTTGGTTCTGACTTTGTTATTAACCGCATTAGATCAAAAAAATGGCAGCATTTTTCAACAAAAGTTCCACCTGAGTTAGTGTTGAATCTGTTCCAATCTCCAACCTTACACAGAAATGGAAAACGATGTTCACGGATAGTTAACATCTTAATACCACCGGTCACTGCCTCTACTGCGTCCATAAATGATGAAATTGGAGGCATATACCTATATTCCATGGCAACCCAAACAGGTGATTTGTAATCTCGAGCAAAATTTAAAATTATCTCTTTATCCTCAACAGCCGTGAAAAGTGGCTTTTCAACCAAAATAGGAAGGTTTCGCATTTCGGCAATTTTTCGCAGTTGTGGGAGGTGACAATGATTTGGGCTTGCTATGACAAGACAATCAAGATCTGAAAACTCCAATAACCCTTCCAGATTATCAGCAAATAAGGCCTCAGGGGCGACTTTTAATGCCGACTGTGCCATATCCCTATTTGGCTCAAATATTACAGAGATATTGGTTCCGGCCAGTAGTTTAATATTATTAAGATGCTCATGACCCATCATTCCACATCCAATAATTCCATAATTTATCATCTATTTCTCACTTCATCCTTTGGACATACCTTGACCGCGAAGTGTCAAACCATGTTCGAGAATATTCTACTGGATACTCAAACTGACCCCAACTTAGTCTTTCAACATACCCTGTTAAAGTGCCTCTATCTAATAAAAAAGCTTTGGGCGACCATGAGGGCACCTTTTCTAACGATACGTAGTCTTCAGCTTTTGAAATCCACAAACCTAAATGTTCACGATAATAATTATAAAGTGAGTCTGATAAATTTTTCCCTTGCACAATACCGACACTTTCATCTAACCAGATCTCCTCAAGGGCAATAACTAAATCATTTAAATACCTTAAACGCCTTACACGGGTGGCATTATCTGAAAGTCCAAATGCAATTAAATCTTTGGGCTTTCTCATCAAATTTACAGCTAATATATCGGCTCGTGGTAATCCGCCTCCGCCAATTAGCTCAAGCCTAAACATGGCGTAAACGCTTCCGTCCACATTGTTTTGCTTAACATAATTACCCGATCCATGAACGCGCTTCAAAAGTCCTAAGTCATCCAGACGGCTCAGTGCTTTTCTCAAAGTCATCACTGATGTTTTAAAATTTTTAGCCATTTGACGTTCAGGTGCCAAGCGCTCTCCCGATACGAGTCTGCCCGATGCAATCTCACGAGCTAAAAACTCTGAGATTTGTACGTATTTTGGCAAAGAATTTGGACCGATATTAAAATTATGCTCAATCAATTTTATTATCTTTCAAATTCAGTAAGTGTAAGATTGATATACTATTGATATACCTTTTTTCTGATGCTAGCAAATAGAAAGCCAAACAATAATTAGAGGTACCCATGAGCATTGTTCCAATTACTTCAGAAGATCTCAAGTCAAGTGAAGTTGCTTGGTTTTCCGCGTTGTGCTCAGATGACTATCAGTTCTTAGGTGTTCCCGATGGAAGTTTAAGATCAAATTGGGTCCACTGTTCGAATATCGTAAAAACGGCGGAAGCTCAGGGCTTCAGAAATGTCTTATGCCCGTCATCTTATCAAGTAGGCCAAGACACGCTTTCGTTTGTAGCAGGTTGCGCACCAATAACTAAAAGCATCAATCTCCTAGCTGCAGTGAGATGCGGAGAAATGCAACCGATTATGCTTGGTAGAACGCTCTCAACTCTTGATCATATGCTTGAGGGGCGACTTACTGTAAACATAATAAGTTCAGACTTTCCCGGTCAAACTGAACCTAGCCCATATCGTTATCAAAGATCACGGGAAGTTGTGGAAATATTGAAGCAAGCGTGGACACAAGACGAAATAAATTTTGAAGGAGATATTTATAATTTTAAGGGATTAAGCACAGATCCAGTTAAGCCATATCAAAATGGGGGTCCCCTATTATATTTCGGCGGCTATTCTCCAGATGCTTTAGAATTATGCGGGAAACACTGTGATATTTATCTAATGTGGCCAGAAAAAATTGATGAACTTAAAAACCGAATGAAAGCTGTCCATGCCGTTGCAGAGAGATACAAACGAACATTAGATTATGGATTAAGAGTACATATGATTGTCCGTGAAACCGAACAAGAAGCGAGAGAATACGCGGATTATATAGTTTCAAAGCTGGATGACGAATATGGTAAAATCATTAGGGATAGAGCGCTTGATTCAACCTCACTTGGAGTTGCTCATCAAGCAAAGAATAGAGAACTAGCAGACAAATACGGATATGTCGAAGAGAACCTTTGGACTGGTGTAGGACGAGCAAGATCAGGTTGTGGGGCAGCAATAGTAGGTTCAGCCGATCAAGTTTGTTCAAAATTGGAGAGCTATAAAAAAATGGGTATAAGAGCATTTATACTGTCAGGGTATCCTCACATAGACGAAGCTGAATATTTTGGAAAACTCGTGATGCCCAATATGGACACCTGCTCCTTACCCCACGCATATGGGCGAGTACCTAATGTAACACCCAAAACACCCCTAGGGACAGGAGAACGAGTCTGATGGAAAGAGTAAAACTATCTGAAAAACTTGAATTTAGTCGTTTAATTTACGGGATGTGGAGACTGGCAGATGACGTCGATACGTCAGTATCGCATGTGGAAACTAAAATAAACAAATGCCTAGAACAGGGAATAACAACTTTTGATCAGGCAGATATTTACGGAGGGTATACTGCTGAAGCAGTTCTGGGACAGGCTTTAAAGAAAAAACCAGCCCTACGTGATCAAATGGAAATTGTCACAAAATGTGATATCGTTATTGATGCCGGAAGACACTCTGGAGCCAAAGTCAAACACTATGACACCTCTAGAGAGCACATTCATGCCAGTGTTGACGCCTCACTCGTAGAAATGGGTATTGAATATATTGATCTACTCTTAATACATAGACCCGACCCGTTCATGAACCACCACCTTACTGGCGCGGCGCTCGATGAATTAGTAGCCGTTGGGAAAGTAGGTTCAATTGGAGCATCTAATTTCAGACCATGGGATTGGGAATTATTACAATCTGCAATGAATAACAAACTAATCACAAACCAAATTGAAATAAGTTTAAAAGAATTGGGTGCATTTACCAATGGGGATTTAGCATTTCATCAGATGCATGGTCATAGTATTATGGCTTGGTCGCCTCTTGGAGGCGGTGATCTGCTAACTGGCAACGGGAAAACTCAGGAAGTACTTGATGAAATTGCCAAAAAAAATCAGGTCGACCGTGCCGCAATCGCGGTAGCTTTCTTATTAGCACATCCTGCAAAAATCCTACCCATCCTGGGAACAAACAACATCGATAGAATTTCTTCGATCTCCGATGCGACTAAAGTAGAATTGAATCGCCAGGATTGGTTCAGATTATATGAAGCCAGCCTAGGACAAGAAGTCGCTTAAGCCATACTAAAAAAGATTTGAGCGGTCAGCTTTGGGTATGCTAGCATATAAAGATTGATGAGTCTGGGATCTTATATGACGTACAGGTTTCTGAAAAATGCAAGCGTTTGTATATCGTTTTTCTTTATAAGCACTTTGCCAGCGGTTTCTTTAGACCGAGTGTTGGGCCACGGAGGGCCAGTTAAGGATCTTGTTGTGTCTCCAAATGATCAATTTATGGCCAGTGTTAGCTTTGACTACTCCGTTGTTCTATGGGACACACAATCATTTCAGGAGAGCCATCGGTTACTGGGTCATGATGCGTCTGTAGTAACAGCAGCTTTCTCTCCCAACGGACGATTTCTAGCAACCGGCGGAGATGATTTCTACACACTCATCTGGGATATGAACGTTATTTGGGGTTCGGAAGATCCATCCCCTGCAGCTAAATTTTTACACAAAGGTAAAATTGCAAATATTACATTTTCTACTGACTCGAAATTGATGGCGAGTGCCAGTTGGGATGGATATATACGTGTTTGGTCCTTGGAAGATATGAGTTTAATTGCTGAGTTGGCTGGACACCTAGGACCTGTGAACGCAGTTCAATTTTTAAATGAAAATTCCCAACTGTTAAGTGCAGGCAGAGATGGTCACATCAGATTATGGGATCTAAAAGAAAAGAGAAATACCCGTTCACTTGTTAGAAATGGTTGGGGTGTCAACGTAATGCACGTTGACGAAAAACTCAGGTTTATCGCTTACGGAACCGCAGATGGCGCAATGAAAATCCAATCGCTTGACGAGAATGATATATCAGTCACAATGGCAAGCGGTAAAGACCCAGTACTATCTATTCAATATCATCCAGTTTTTCAAAAGCTTGCATTTGGCACCGCTGGTGGAAGAGTTGTCATTGCAGATATGGCAAGCAGTTCGGTACAAAATGATTTTCACATCACCGACGGTCCGGTTTGGGGTTTAACCTTATTTGAAAACGCGGAAAAGCTGGCAGTAGCAGGGCTGGATGATTTTTTTACTACTTTGCCGGTCGGTATTTCAGCAGATGACATAGAGGTAGAAATCCCAGCAAATAGGCGTTTCCATCCAAAATTGGCAACGATGGACAATGGAGCCCGGCAATTTGCTCGAAAATGTAGTGTTTGCCACTCGCTTGAGCCTAATTACAAAAGACGTGCAGGCCCAACACTTTATGGAATATTTGGCCGAAAAGCTGGAACAGCCGAGGGGTATACTTATTCTGAGGCTCTTAAAAATAGTAATTTGATTTGGGATGAGATCACTATCAGCGATCTTTTCGACCATGGCCCCGATGTTGTAACGCCGGGCTCCAAAATGCCAATTCAAGTAATTAAAAATGACAGTGATCTTAATGATCTTGTATTATTTCTGAAGATAGCAACCGCACCACAAAACTAACATCTAGGAACCCTTTTGAAGATAGTTCGAACTGACAGAGAGCTCCATACTCCTATGATTGATGCTAAAATAAAAGAGGCCGGTCATCAATTGGTTCTGTTGCCGGACGGTATTACTGAAGATCAATTAATTGAAGAGACCAGAGACACAGAACTTATTCTTATGTGTTACACTCCGATAACACGCAGAGTGATTGAAGCTGCCAAAAAACTAAAAGGCATCGTAAAATATGGGGTTGGAATTGATGCTATCGACATTCCAGCTGCCGCAGCCAAGGGCATACCTGTTGTAAATATTCCAGAGTATGCGGAAGAAACGGTGGCTGAGGGAGCATTTGCAATGCTCATCGCGCTTGCAAAGAAATTGCCAGCAATTCAAAATCAAATGGAAAACAATGGGTGGGCATGGCCAGAGCCCAAATGGCTTGGATCTGACATCGCGGGCAAGACTTTAGGTATAGTAGGTTTTGGGAAGATAGGGAAAAGCATGGCGCGTATGGCTCATAACGGCTTTCGTGCAAGAGTTATAGCATTTAGTCCTCATACCGATGACCATGAAATGGAAAAATTTGGCGTTACAAAATATAACTCTTTAAGCAAACTACTATCAGACAGCGACTTCGTGAGTATTCACAGTGTTTTAAATTCTGAAACTGAGAAATTAATTGGTGGAAAAGAATTACGACAGATGAAACCAAATGCTATTCTGATTAATTCGGCCAGAGGAGCAATAATTGATGAGCAAGCATTAATTAAAGCAATTAAAGAAAAGTGGATTGCGGGTCTAGGATTAGATGTTTTTAGCCAAGAACCACTGAATTCACGAAACCATCCAATGAAGGAATTATACGGCAGACCCAACGTTATCCTTATGCCTCATTTGACCTTCTACACTAAAGAGGCGATGGATCGCCTGGAAACTGAAACCCTCGAAAGAAGCTTTGAAATACTACAGGGTAAGAAAGTTTTAATAAAATCTTTAGACCCTCGTTTGCTTAAACAAAGTCATTCCGTAGTTTTCCAATGAATGTCACTTTATTCAAATTTTAAAAACCTATTCATAATTTAGAAAGCAACATGCCTACTGCCTTTAAGTTTCAACATATCCCGCACCTGGTTGGGTGTAGCGATATCAAGCGAAAGCTCCTCAAGAATATTTCGCACCTTAGTCACTTGATCTTTGCTAGATTGAGCCAACTTGCCAGGCTCTATCCACAGCGAGTCTTCAAGTCCAACCCGCACATTTGCACCTTGGGCTGCACCCATTGATGCTAATGTCATCTGATTTTTACCCGCCCCTAGAATAGACCATTGATAATCACTTCCGAACAAGCGGTCAGCTGTTCGCTTCATGTGCATTAAATCTTCTGGGTGTGCGCCAATTCCCCCCAACAAACCAAAGACTGATTGAATGAAAAATGGTGGAGATATTAAGCTTCGGTCAACAAAATGTTTCAAGTTATATAGATGTGAAATATCATAACATTCAAATTCAAATCTTGTTTCATTAGACTTACCGATCTTCAGTATTGTCTCTATATCTTGAAAAGTATTTTTGAATACTAAGTCCCGTGACTTCTCAAGGTTATCTCTTTCCCAAGTATGCTCAAACTCGCTAAAGCGATCGAGCATAGGATACAGCCCGAAGTTCATCGACCCCATATTTAACGATGCAAGCTCAGGTTTAAAAACTGAGGCTGGCATCATACGTTCTTCTACTGTCATATGCGGGCTACCTCCGGTAGTTATATTGATAACAGCATCGGTTTCCTTTTTAATTTTCAGTAAAATTCCCTCAAAAACTGCAGGATCCTGCGTTGGCTTACCGTTACTCGGATCCCTAGCATGCAGGTGAAGAATTGAGGCACCCGCGCCAGCAGCTAAAATTGCTGCATCAGCAATTTCATCAGGCGAAACTGGTAAGTATTTAGACATACTTGGCGTATGAATAGCTCCTGTAACAGCACAGGTGATAATGACGTTTCGTTTTTCTTTACTCATTTTCTCTCAATTGATTATGAAAATTCCAGATTTTAGATAGAGAAGCTTATGAATTCAGTATTTTTTCTCCAGTACCATTCCAATAACCAGTTTTGTAAACATCAGAGTTATTTGGAAAAGAAACAAAGTTTAGTGCTTCCTGCCACCAGATATTATCTTTTATTTCTATTTCCTTTCTCTGATCTAATGTACCCAATGCGATATGCCGAGCATCCATACTTGGCACTTTTATTCCAAGCTGTGTCCCACATCTGGAACAAAATTGATTAATCATTGGACGACCATGATCGGTGTTAGTGTCTTCGTAAGA
>NTKT01000036.1 GCA_002457055.1 Rhodobacteraceae bacterium MED-G08 | reverse complement strand
ATGGTGCCGGCACCAATGTAATCAATTTTAGCAACTGCATCTGCGCATGTTTTTCCAATTAACTTCCGTTCTTTGTCTGAGATACAAGGGCCTGGCGCTTCCTCTAAAACTTTTTGATGGCGTCGCTGAAGTGAACAGTCTCGTTCACCCAAATGTACAGCTCTACCTTTGCCATCACCAAAGACCTGTATCTCTATATGTCTGGGAGTTGTGAGATATTTCTCTATATAAACTTCGTCATTGCCAAAAGCAGCCTTGCCTTCCGCCCTAGCAGTTAAGAAAGCACTTTCTAGTTCTTTAGCAGTTCTGGCAACCTTCATTCCTCGACCACCGCCACCCGCAGTTGCCTTGATAATCACTGGATATCCGATATCTGCTGCTACTCCATGCGCATCATTTAGGCTATCTACACCGCCTTCAGATCCAGGCACGCATGGTACCCCAAGTTCCTTCATAGTATCTTTTGCTGTAATCTTATCACCCATAATTCGAATATGTTTGGCAGTTGGTCCGATGAATTTAAGCCCATGATCTTCCACCGCTTGAACAAAGTTAGCATTTTCAGAAAGAAATCCATAACCTGGGTGTATTGCCTGTGCGCCTGATATTTCACATGCTGCAAGGATAGCTGGCATTGAGAGATAAGACTCTAGACCCGAAGGAGGTCCAACGCATACACTCTCATCAGCCATACGAACATGCATTGCATCACTGTCTGCAGTAGAGTGCACTGCCACTGTTTGAATGCCCATTTCTTGACATGCGCGAATGACCCGGAGTGCTATTTCGCCACGGTTCGCAATTAAAATTTTGTCAAACATTCGGTGCTCTTATTCCACAACGACTAATGGTGATCCAAATTCAACTGCAGCACCGTCTTCAACAAATATGCGTTTAACTGTCCCTGACTTTGGTGATGGAATTTGGTTCATTGTTTTCATTGCTTCGACGATCAGCAACGTGTCTCCCTCCGACACTGAACTTCCAACAGATATAAACGGCTCAGCTCCAGGCTCCGCTTGCATATAGACTGTACCCACCATTGGTGAGGTAACGGCTCCCGGATGTGAAACTGGGTCATTGATATTTTGATCCAAAGATCCTTCTTGCGCAATCGGTGCTATAGCAGGAGCCATACTGGGTTGTTGTGTTGCAACCTGATAAGCTTGTGGTGATCCAGACTTACTGACCCGCACGTTTATCTTATCTGTTTCCCCGTATTCGCGGCTTACTTCCAGTTCTGTTAGCTTATTTTGGTTCAGAAGTTTGGCTAGCGATTGAATAAATTCTACGTCCTGATCTCGATTTTTTTTTGTCATGTTATTCCTATACGACGCAATTTTGCCCTATCCTTTCATATTACAACTAAATTAAAGAATGATCAAAGAAAAGGGGCGAACACGCTACTGCGTGTGCCAGTTTTTGCAATAAAAGGGAAGAATTTTATTAAAGCCTACGAATTTCACAATCTATCGTGATATAATCTCACGCTTTACTTTCTATTCATTCGGTTTTCGATTAAGTCCTCAACAACAGCTGGTTCAGCTAAAGTAGAAGTATCTCCTAAACTCTCAAAATCGTCCTCAGCAATTTTTCTTAAAATGCGGCGCATTATTTTCCCTGAACGCGTCTTGGGCAGACCGGGTGCCCACTGAACCAAGTCCGGTGATGCAATTGGACCGATCTCTTTACGGACCCAGTCACGAAGCTCTTTTCGTAATTCTTCTGTCGGTTTTTCACCTGCCATTAAAGTGACGTAACAGTATATTCCTTGTCCCTTTATATCGTGAGGGTAACCCACAACTGCCGCCTCGGAAACTTGTTCGTGAGCGACTAACGCACTCTCTACTTCAGCAGTTCCCATTCGATGCCCTGAAACGTTTATTACATCATCTACGCGTCCAGTAATCCAGTAGTAACCATCCGCGTCTCTGCGGCATCCATCCCCTGTGAAATAGTAACCCTTATAATCTGAAAAATAGGTTTTGATAAACCTCTCGTGATCACCATAGACAGTTCTCATTTGGCCGGGCCAACTGTCTTTTATACACAATACGCCCTCACATTCCTTATCTGTTAATTCTTGACCGGTTTGAGGATCGAGAATTACTGGTTGTATCGAAAAAAATGGGAAGGTAGCCGACCCTGGCTTCGTAGCAATTGCACCAGGTATGGGAGTAAGTAAATGGCCTCCAGTTTCGGTCTGCCACCATGTATCAACGATTGGACACCTGCCTTTACCCACTACTTCATTATACCAATTCCAAGCCTCAGGATTGATGGGTTCACCTACAGTTCCAAGCACTTTTAACGACGATAAGTCACATTTTTCAACAAATTTGGAGCCTTGCCCCATTAATGCTCGTATCGCTGTCGGTGCTGTGTAGAATTGGTTAATTTTATGTTTGTCACAAACTTGCCAGAAACGAGATGCATCGGGGTAAGTTGGTACTCCTTCGAACATTACCGTTGTGGCACCATTTGCCAGTGGCCCATAAACGATATAACTATGTCCAGTCACCCATCCTACGTCTGCTGTGCACCAGTATATATCTCCGTCATGATAGTCAAAAACATACTCGTGTGTTAACGATGCCCAAACTAGATAGCCTCCCGACGTATGCAAAACGCCTTTGGGTTTTCCAGTTGAACCAGACGTGTATAAAATAAAAAGGGGGTCCTCCGCCTTCATCGCCTCGGGAGTAGAATCTTCTGATGCATCCGCCATAAGAGCGCTGTAGCTATAATCACGGTCATTTTTCATTGGCACATCGCCGTTTGTTCTTTCAACGACAAGAGTCGTGATGTCACCACAAATATTTAAAGCTTTATCCACATTTGTTTTAAGTGGTGTTATTTTGCCTCCGCGAGGTGCTTCATCAGCTGTAACTAGTAGTGACGCTCCACAATCTTCTATGCGAGACGCTAATGCTTCAGGGGAAAAGCCTGCAAAGACAATTGAATGAATTGCTCCAATTCTTGCGCACGCCAGCATCGCATATGCTGCTTCTGGTATCATTGGAATATAGAGTACTACCCTGTCACCTTTCTTAACACCAAGTTTCTTGTAAACATTTGATAGTTTACATACCTGGCGGTGAAGTTCAGAATAACTGATGTGTTTGCTATCATCTGGATTGTCACCTTCCCATATGATTGCAGTTTGTTCTGCACGCCCTTCTAGATGTCTATCAATACAATTTGCCGATACATTTAGTTGACCGTCCTCGAACCACTTTATAGATACATTAGGGTAGGAATAATCAACATCTTTAATTTTTGAATATGGTTTAATCCAATCAACACGTTTACCATGTACGCTCCAGAAGTCATCTGGGTTATTGATGGACTCGGCATACATATTGTCATAGTCTGACTTCTTAATTTTAGCGTTTGCAACGAAGTCCGCGCTTGGTGGGTAAATTTGATCAGACATTTTACTTTCCTGTTACTTTTTATTATTTAAACAGCTATGGAACTGTCTTTCCAGAAAAATTTCTTAGATTGCCAGGTATTCTGCGCGTAATTCTGAGTTATCTAAAACTTCTTTTGCAGTGCCGTCAAAGACGACGCCACCTGTATCTAGTATAACTGACCGATCAGCAAGTTCTAAAGCCCTTACAGCATTCTGTTCCACAATAACGGTCGTGATACCTTGTTCTTTAATCACGTTTAAAGTTTTTTCAATTTCATCAACAATTACAGGGGCTAGTCCTTCATAGGGTTCGTCAAGAAGTAAAACTTTGATGTCTCTCGCTAGGGCTCTACCTATTGAGAGCATTTGCTGTTCTCCTCCTGATAAAGTAGTCCCTTCTTGCTTTCTTCGCTCGCCTAGTCGAGGGAAAAGATCGTATATTCTATCGAGGCCCCAGCCTATCGGTTCAGCTATCTGCGCGAGTTGAATATTCTCTTCCACTGACAGCCCTGGAATTATACGCCGATCTTCTGGTACTAACGCAATTCCATTAGTTGCAGCCTCATAGCTTTTCATGGCATGCAAATTTTTATGATCTAGCCATATTTCGCCTTTTAAAAGCTCAGGATTGTCTAATCTTGCTATAGTTCTTAGGGTTGAGGTTTTTCCTGCCCCATTTCGACCAAGAAGCGCAAGTATCTCCCCTTCATGCACATTGAAGCTTACACCCTGTACAATATAGCTTTCGCCATAGTAAGCGTGTATATCGTGAACAGATAAATATGCTGGTGCATGTGTTTCTAAGGCTAAATTTTTACTCATCAAGTATCTCCCTAATGCGCCGTTTCACCAAGGTAGGCCTCTTTTACTTTTGGATGTCCCTTAATTTTATCTGGTACATCTTCGACCAATGGAGTTCCTTGCGCCAAGACTGTAATCCTATTGGCTAACGAGAAAACCACATGCATATCATGCTCAATGATCGCAATTGTTATATCGCGCTCATCACCGATTTGCTTCAACAAGTCTATTGTATTGTTAGTATCAGCACGAGCCATGCCAGCCGTTGGTTCATCCAATAAAAGTAAGCGAGGTTCTTGGCTTAAACACATTCCAATTTCTAAACGTCTTTTATCCCCTCTGGACATAGACGATGCCTGCATCGACCGCTTATTTAACATATTCATCTCTTCTAAGACTTTTTCAGCAGCTTCCAATATATCCTTATGCTTCATGAAATCTGATAATGCATCCAATGCAAATGATCCGTCCCTCTTGGCAAAAATTGGGATCATCATGTTTTCCATTACAGTCAAATCACCAAATATTTCAGGTGTTTGAAAAACGCGAGATATTCCCATCTGGTTTATCTCGTAAGGAGATCTTCCAAGAACTGAATTTCCATCAAATTGGACCGTACCAGTATCGGGCATAAGTTTGCCTACAAGACAATTTAGCAAAGTCGACTTGCCTGCACCATTTGGACCTATTATCGCGTGAATTGTGTTTTCTTTGACGCTCAGATTTACATCTTGCAGCGCTTGTAATCCGCCAAAGCGCTTTCCTACATTTTGTACCTCTAGGATTCCCATGTATTTTCCTCTATTCCGCAGGTTCTGTATTTGGATTGTTACTTGGTGTTGAACCTCTCTTCTTAAAAATAGAAGCCAACTTCTGCCCAAGTTCCACTAATCCGCCAGGTAAAAAGATAATCACTGCCATGAACATTAGTCCTAAAGTAAGGTGCCACCCTTTGCCTACGAATGGGTAAATAATCGACACAAAAAAATCTTCGGCCCCGTCTGGCAGAAACGCAAACCACTGATGCAAAATGTTGTCATTGATTTTCGAAAAAATGTTTTCAAGGTATTGTATTAAACCAGCGCCAAGTACCGGACCGATTAATGTACCAACGCCACCAAGTATGGTCATCAGGACAACTTCTCCCGAAGCTGTCCATTGCATTCTTTCGGCCCCGGCAAGAGGATCCATCGAAACCATTAAACCACCCGCCAAACCGGCGTACATTCCAGATATAACGAAGCATGCCAGCATGTAGGGTTTGGTGTTTAACCCAGTATAATTTAATCTTTGTTGGTTTGATTTGATAGCACGAAGCATAATTCCAAATGGAGATCTGAAAATCCTAATTGATAGATAGAATGAAAATAACATTACAAGTGCTGCAAGGTAGTATCCTACGTTAAAGGTCCATAACCACCCCCCCAACGCTACCTGAATGCTATCGCTCATTTGCAATCCAAATATAGACGGAGCAGGAATATTTCCAGATGTATTGCCGCCGTCTAAAATTCGTGGGTCGTTAAGGCTGGTTTGCAGAGCTGTCTCTCCTCCCGTAATCGGAGTTAGGACCGAGTAAGCCAGAGCGTACGACATTTGTGCAAATGCTAGTGTTAATATGGAAAAATAAATACCCGATCGACGTAATGAAATAAAGCCGATGAATAGTGCAAATATTCCCGCCACAGCAGTTGAAATAATTATGGCTGGAATAACATTTATGGTGAGTAGTTTTAACATCCAAACACCAGCATAAGATCCCGCTCCAAGAAACGCCGCATGCCCAAACGACAAATATCCGGTTAGTCCAAACAAGATATTGAAGCCAATTGCAAATATACCAAATATCACAAAGCGTTGCATTAAATCTGGGTACCCAGCGTTAAACTGCGCTAATCCTGATTGCTCAGGAAAAGGGTTCAAAAATATTGGCGCTAAAGCGACGAGTATAGCCACAATAAGCAATAAACTGGCATCTTTTCTATTTAGTCCTAACATGATTATTCCTCCATGACGCCTTTTCGGCCCATCAAACCGCGGGGTCGTGTCAATAGAATGACAATTGCTGCAAGATAAATCACAACCTGATTAATACCTGGCAGAGCTTCGATAACTTGTCTCATAGAAGCAAAGCTTTCCAATATGCCAAGAAGAAGGCCAGCTGCTACAGCTCCAGGTAGTGATCCCATACCTCCAACAACGACGACAACAAATGAAATGACGAGAAAATCCATGCCCATATGGTAGTTTGGAGAGTTGATCGGTGTGTACATAACACCAGCTAGGCCGGCAACAGCGGCCGCAACGCCAAACATTATAGTAAATCTTTTGTCTATATTTATTCCAAGGAGTTCGACTGTTTCTCGATCCGCCATACCAGCCCGAACGACCATACCAAAAGTCGTAAATTGTAAAAATGCAAACACCGATCCAATGAGTAACATTGCAAAACTAAAGTACACTATTCGCCAGTATGGATAAATAATCGAACCTGCTTTTAGGCCTACGGCTGCGCCAAAATCAAATGATCCGGTGAATGCTTCAGGGGCTGGATTAGGAATTTGATTGGCACCAAAATAATATTTAACAATTTCTTGCAGTACGATAGCGAGGCCGAAAGTGACTAAAATTTGGTCAGCATGCGGTCTCTTATAAAAATGTTTAATTAAGCCCCGTTCCATTACTACGCCGATTATAATCATGACCGGTATCGCAAAGAGAATAGCTAGTGGGACTGACCAATTTATTAGCGCTTGACCTGTGCTCTCCCCAAACCAATCGTAAATATACGGAATATCAACTTTTAAGGGATTACCAAGAAAATCTTTTTGAGTTTCATCTACTACTACATGAGAAATTGTTAGGATGCGATTAAATGTGATGGCACAAAAAGCTCCAAGCATAAACAGAGCGCCATGGGCAAAGTTTACTACTCCGAGTGTGCCAAAAATTAAAGTAAGGCCAAGCGCAATTAGAGCGTAAGCACTGCCTTTGTCTAAACCGTTAAGTATCTGAAGAATAATTTGGTCCATAAAACCCCCAAGAATGGCGTATAAGGTACCCATCCACTATTAAATAATATTTCACCGTAAAAGGGAAAAAGGCCCCCATTTAATATGGGAGCCCTTATTAAAATTATGCGCCTGGATTACACGAACCCAAGTTTCCGCCAAAGATTGCAGGGTCAAAAGTGACTGCTTCCGCAGGCGTGATGTCCACAAGCTCAAGTAAGTCAAAGTCATTCGCAGGGTTCTCTTTCCCTCTAACGACCAAAACGTCTTTGATACACTGGTGATCTTCAGCGCGATAAAGTGTTGGGCCATTGCCCATGCCATCGAATTCAAAACCTTCAAGGGCTTCAACAACGGAGCACGGATTGAATGAGCCTCCACGTTGCACTGCATCTGCGTAAAGTAATGCCTGGCAGTAACATGTGTGTGCTGCCTGAGATGGCGGGTAACCATACTTTTCACCAAACGATTTAACGAATGCATTTGTTCCGGTGTATCGGGAGCCTGCGGTATTCTCCAATGACCAATGCCATCCAGTCGTTCCAAAGATACCGGCAACGTTTTTACCTGCGCCCTTCGCCATGAGACGGGAATATAATGGTACAACGATTTCGAAATTTTTACCGTTAGCTTGCGCAGCTCTTAGACCAAACTCAACAGCAGATGTAAGCGAATTAACCATATTACCGCCATAGTGATTTAGAATAAGAACGTCTGCCCCAGAATTAAGAACAGGAGCTACATACGATGAAAAGTCTGTTTGTGACAGTGGAGTTTTCACTGCTGCCACAGTCTCCCATCCTAGTGCTTCTGTTGAATTTCGAACAGCTTCTTCAGTCGTGTAACCCCAGTTATAGTCTGCAGTGAGGTGATATGCTTTCCTGTCAGCACCGTAACGGTCTGCCAGTATAGGCGCAAGTGCCGCCCCCGTCATGTATGAGTTGAAGAAATGTCTAAACCCATTCGCTTTTTTGTCTTTGCCAGTAGTATCGTTTGAGTGTGTCAAACCAGCCATGAAGATTATACCAGCGTCCTGGCACAGTGATTGCACCGCAACAGCAACCCCTGAAGAAGATCCACCGGTGATCATTATGGCACCATCTTTTTCGATCATAGAGCGTGCTGAAGCACGCGCCGCATCGGCGTTAGTTTGCGTGTCGCCAGTTACATATTCAACCTTTTTGCCCAAAATTCCTGTACCATCTAAGGCCTTTGAGCTGAAAGTTTGCAGCATTCCGCCGTCGCCTTCACCATTTAAGTGTTCTACTGCAAGTTTATAAGCTTTTAGCTCGTCATTTCCCTCATCTGCATAGGGTCCAGACTGTGGAACATTAAATCCTAATGTTACAGTTGAACCTGTTGGGGCATTAGCGAACCCTGCGTGGCTTCCTGCTGTTAAAATAGTCGGCAGAGCCAACCCTGCGCCCGCGACGGCACCGGTCTGCATTACACTTCTGCGTGTAAGTTTAGTTTTAGTCATATATTCCTCCGTAATATAATATAATCACACTTGATATAAATGTGTTCGGACATGGTCGCCCATGTGTTCGAGAGAGATAATCTGAACAACGGGTGTGTCAATATGACCAACAAATATTTTTTACAATAATGAAATTTACCAAAAATAATAAAACATTCAAACTATTGAGTATTTTTTTCTGACAAGCTCTGGAGTGATGAATTCAACCCGCTTAAATTGTAACCCGCGGCTGCTGCTTGATCTAAAATATAATTTACATCTGTTCCTGACATTGCCTCACCCAAAGCCCATATGACACTGCACCTCGTACCTGACGCACAATATGCCAGTACAGGTCCGTTTGCATTGATAAAAAATTCTCTCTGTTTTTTAACATTTTCAACGGTCATCGTCTGATGTGTAAGTTCTAACACTTCAAAATCAATTCCTACTTCCGTTGCTAACTTTGCCATCAGTGAGCTGTTATACGAGTCTGGAACTTCTACATCAGGCCTGTTGCAAATGATTTTAACGAAACCTTTCTCAGCAATTTCCGCGATTTGATGTGGTTCAATTTGTGGTGAAACGTGATAGTTTTTATCAATAAAGATAGTATTCAATTTTGCTATTCCTAACTGACCTAGCCATCTGCAGTTGATATTGATCCCATTCGCATTGGTTTTGTTAATATCATACCAACTATCATTGAGACAAAAAACAGAATAATTCCATTACCTCCAAAACCCAATGCCGCGATGGCCGGTCCTGGACATAGGCCCGCTAACGCCCATCCCATGCCAAATAAAACTGACCCGGATAGTAACTTAAAATCGATTGTTTTGTTTGATGGCATAGAAAAGCTTAAGTCGAATACGGGTGCTTTCTTAGCAATGATAGCCCACGCTGCAGCCATTGGAATCATAGCTCCCCCCATTACAAAAGCTAATGTTGGGTCCCACTGGCCCAATATATCAAGCCAACCTTGTACCTTTGCGGTGTCTGTCATCCCTGAAATTAAAAGGCCAAAACCAAAGAACAAACCCGATACAGAAGATACTAGTAACCTAATCATATTAATCCCCAAAAAGTCCTCAGAGTTACCATTGTCAGGGCGCCTGCAGAAATATAGACAGCAGTTGCTAGCAGGCCCCGTAACGACAAACGCGATATGCCGCAAACCCCATGGCCAGATGTACACCCATTAGCAATCCTTGTGCCCGCGCCAACCAATAGCCCAGCAAGGACAAGCTGGATCGTATTACTGGTCACATTTGTTGTGCTGAAATCTGAAAATTGTAATATAATCAAAGGAGCAGCGATAACTCCAATTAAAAATACAATTCTCTCAAGGTTTTCCGTGTCCTGTTTGCCTTCGATTAGCTGGCCTAAAATTCCACTCGCTCCCATAATACGCCCGTTAAAAATTAGTAATATTAACCCACCTAGGCCAATCAACAGCCCACCCACTAGTCCATAAATCCAGTCTATAATCATTTGATTATTTCAATCCTTCGGCGTAGTTGGTATTCAATTACATTTTGTTAATTGGAACTTTTAGAAACACATCGCCTTGCGCATCAGGCTCAGGCATATTACCTGCCCTCATATTTACCTGAAGTGAGGGAACTATAAGCTTAGGCATTGCAAGTTTAGCATCACGCTCGTCTCGCAATTTAACAAAATCCTCTTTCGATTTTCCTGATTTAATATGAATATTTTTTTTCTTTTGCTCGCCCACGGTGGTCTCCCATGCATAATGCTCACGACCTGGTGCCTTGTAATCATGACCAACAAAAATACGAGTAGCATCAGGAAGGGATAAAATTTTCTGGATTGACGAGAAAAGGTTTTCTGAAGATCCACCCGGAAAATCGCATCTTGCGGTTCCAAAATCAGGCATAAATAAGGTATCTCCAACGAACGCAGCATCACCGATTACGTAAGTCATACAAGCTGGTGTATGACCAGGAGTGTGCAAAACGTCTCCTCGCAGCTGTCCAATATGAAACGTATCTTCCTCTACAAATAACTTGTCAAATTGGCTGCCATCACGTTGAAATTCTGTTCCCTCATTAAAAATTTTTCCAAAGGTTTTTTGGACATCGGTAATATGTGATCCAATGCCAATTTTTCCACCAACTTCCATCTGAATATACGGCGCAGCTGAAAGGTGATCGGCGTGTACATGGCTTTCTAAGAGCCAATGCACATCAAGTTTGTTTTCTTTTACGAAGTTTATCAGTTTGTCGGCAGATCTTGTATCAGTGCGACCTGAAGCAAAATCAAAATCTAAGACACTGTCGATTATAGCGCAGGCTGAACCATTGGGATCACAAACAATATACGAAATAGTATTGGTAGCTTCGTCAAAAAATGATGTAATATCGGGTGCCATACATTCCTCTTTTATAGTGTTATATAACATATATCAAATTTTGAATATGAATCAATTTCTTTATTAGGTAACTAGAACTCCGATGGTAACTGACATTAAGCCTAAAACCGACAGAAATAAGGATGCTAAGTTAAGGGGCATCGCTGCTTGAATAGACTCACGTAGTTCTTCATCTGATGAACCCTTTTTTTTAGCCAACGCAACCTTATACATACTGAATAATAGACCAATTAATCCAAATATTGATAATGCCGCTCCTCCCCAAACAAGTACAAATATCATGTGCCTCAACTACTGTTAAAAAAATTATTATAAAAAGCTTATTCGAAACCTTGTTATATTTACAACCACAGAGTAACCCGGACAACAAAAAAGGGAATTAATTATGGATGAGAATAGTGGTAGTGCATATCGAGTTACAGCTGATGAGTTAAGACAGTTCGTTGAAAGGTTCGAAAATCTAGAGATAGAAAAACGAAGTATCGTAGATCAACAAAAAGAGGTTATGGCTGAAGCTAAAGGTCGAGGTTATGATACAAAGATTTTGCGAAAATTAGTTGTGCTTAGAAGAAGAGATTTGCAGGATTTGGCTGAGGAAGAGGCTGTTCTTAGTATGTATAAATCAGCTCTAGGTATGTAAACTATTGAATTGATAGAGCCTTAAGATAGACATGAATTGCTAGCAACTTGCAGATTGCTGCGACAAAATTTATGGTACATTAATATTTACATTCTTATACATCTATCACTAGGTTTGCGCTCAAAGTTTTAACTAGCTTACCTATTATTTGGAATTCAAAATTGGCTTTTTTAAATTCGTCCATATCTGGTCAAAATAAATTATTAGTGAATGCCAATGCTGGTTGGGCGATCTGCGCATTATCTATTTCGGCGCTTATATTGTTACCAATAGTATCAGTCATTTTTATGGCACTTTTCCCAGCCAATAATATTTGGCCTCATTTAATTGCCACCACTCTACCGCGATACATTTCTACTACAGTTCTACTTATGATATCTGTCGGCGCCATCGCTGGAGTAATTGGAACTTTGACGGCCTGGTTTGTAGTCAGGTACAGGTTTATTGGGTCGAGATGGTTGCAATGGGCGCTACTGATGCCATTGGCTATCCCAGGATATGTTGGAGCCTACGCTCTAGTTGACTTATTAGAGTATGCGGGTCCAGTTCAGTCAGTTCTTAGGGGTGTTTTTGGTTGGTCAAGTGCCAGAGATTATTGGTTTCCTGAGATTAGATCTTTTGGGGCGGCTGTTTTCGTATTAAGCTTATCTCTTTACCCCTATGTTTACTTGTTAACGAGAGCAGCATTCCGAGACCAAACCTCAAGTGTTGAAGAAGTAGCCCGTTCCTTGGGGGCACTTTCATCGCAGCGTTTTTTCAAAATAAACTTACCACTTGCTCGACCAGCGATAGCTGCAGGGGTAGCTATTGTGATGATGGAGACAGTAAATGACTTTGGAACAGTAGATTACTTTGCTGTTCAAACACTTACTACTGGTATATTTAGTGTCTGGTTGCAATCAAGTAATGTAGGCGGTGCAGCACAGCTTGCTTGTGTGGTCTTAACGATGGTGATTTTGCTGGTTAGCCTTGAAAAACTTTCCAGAAGGAAAATGCAATTCTTCAACATGTCTTCGAAGCAAAAGGCAGTCCAGAAAATTAGGTTGAGGGGTTTATCAAATATTTTGGCTTTTTTATCTTGTCTAGCGCCAGTTTTATTGGGCTTTGCATTGCCGCTGATAATTTTACTTGAGCATTCCATGAGTAATCCTCAATTGTTTATGGATAAAGGATTAATCGATGCTACATTTAATACAGTATTTATTGGAACAATCGCAGCCATTTTTACAGTAATTCTGAGCATTTTTATGGTTTTTGGAATGAAATCGATCAAAGGTAAAGTGCCAAAAGTCACAATGCCGGTGACAACAATTGGATACGCCGTGCCCGGAGCTGTTCTTGGTGTTGGCATACTAATTCCGCTTGCAACCTTGGATAATGCCTTAGCTGATGCGATTTATTATTTAACGCAAATTGATGTAGGTTTAATTTTTACTGGAACTTCGTTTGCAATAATCCTTGCGTACATTGTAAGGTTTTTCGCGATTGGTCAGGGAGCAACAGAAGCAGCACTTGGGCGAATTTCTCCAAATTTGGAGCATGCAGCACGATCTCTGGGGAAAAATAGAGCATCTATTTTAAAAAGAATATACTTGCCAATAATAAAAGGCTCACTCGGTTCTGCGATGCTTTTGATTTTTGTCGATTGTGTAAAAGAATTGCCGGCAACTTTGTTATTAAGACCATTTAACTTTAATACCTTGTCTACTCGTGTACATGAGCAAGCCAGTCTCGAGGATTTGGTGAATGCCGCACCTGCTGCAATATATATTTCGTTGGTAGGACTCTGTGCTGTAGTCCTTCTGGCAAGGGCGAATAGACTGAAGTAGAAAGACAAACTCAAAAGAAATTTATTTTTAATCTTGCTAATTTCGCAGTGTTTATTTAATGACGCCGATGTGCCCCTATAGCTCAGCTGGTAGAGCAACTGATTTGTAATCAGTAGGTCCGCGGTTCGAGTCCGTGTGGGGGCACCA
>NTKT01000035.1 GCA_002457055.1 Rhodobacteraceae bacterium MED-G08 | reverse complement strand
GAATACTCAGTTGGTACATTAACCAAATTTCTTTCAGGCATAGTAACATATTGTGCAAATGCACCCTCTCTTGGAGGCATGGAAATAATTTGCCTGTCAGGACAGATGTTTTCTCTTCCAGTCGTACAAGCTGAACAGTTACCGCACGAAACTAGAGGGTTAATTGTAACCCGTTCACCATCGCGAGCACCACCACAAATAATTCCAGCTGCTTCATGGCCCAGTATAAGCGGAGCTGGACGTCTTTCATCATGACCTAAATACGCATGCATATCAGAGCCACAAATCCCCACTGCTTCGATCTTTATAAGAACGTTATCTTGACCCGATCTTGGTTCGTTAACATCACAATAAGAAAGTAGCTTAGGGCCATTATAAACAAGTGCCTTCATTTTGAGGTAAACCCTCCATCAACCATAAGAACTTGGCCAGTAACATATCCCGAAGCCTCAGAGCACAAAAATAATAAGGGACCATCAATGTCCTCTAGTCTTCCATTCCTTCCAATACAAGTTTGCATAGCATTTCGCTCAGCTCGCTCTGAGTCATCAAAAACTGATTTTGTAAGTTCTGTAGGAAAGAAACCAGGCCCAATAGCATTAACGCAAATGCCGTCTCCTGACCATTCTTCTGCCATTGCCCTAGTTAACTGAACAATACCACCCTTCGACGCTCCATATGCCAAACCGCCGGGAAATGCTCTGGTAGATTGCAACGAAGCAAAATTTACTATTCGACCCCAGCCCCTCTCTTTCATCACAGAGATTGCAGCCTGCGATAAGAAAAATGGTGCTGATAAATTAATTTCAAGTGTTTTGTCCCACCCCTCTGAAGTTACTTCATTAGCATTCTGCCTTGGGTTTAAGCCAGCTGCATGTACTAAAATATCTGGCATACCAAATTCCTTGGAGGCTTCAGATAAAAGGTTTTTAATTTTATCGCGTTGAGCAACATCTCCCACAACGAAAGAGAAACTATTCCCTATTTCTTTTCTTAGTTCTTCAAGTGCATCTCTTCTCCGGGCAACACCTATTACTTTTGCCCCCGCGGCTGATAAGACTATTGCAGCGCGTCGTCCAAGACCTGAACTTGCTCCTGTAACAAGTGCAACTTTGTTTTTAAGGTCAAAGAGCGAGTTTAGACTAACCATTTGCTGTTAGATCAAATTTTTCATTTGGAAAAAACTTAGCCAGCCTAACATCGGCTGTCCTTGCATGACCTTCCATACCTTCGAGCCTTGAAATACGTGCCGTAGCTTCTGCTATAGGGCGGGCACCTTCTCGAGTTGCGCGTTGCCACGTAACAATTTTCATATATTTGTGAACACTTAGCCCACCTGTATAGTTAGCCGCTCCCGAAGTTGGCAGAACATGATTGGTACCGGATGCTTTATCTCCAAAAGCAACCGTCGTCTCTTCACCTAAAAATAAAGATCCATAACAGCTAAGATTTTCTAACCACCAGTCTAGATCTGCAGCCTGCACTGTTAAATGTTCAGGTGCATAGTCATCTGATGTTTGCGCCATTTCCTCACGGTTATCACAAAGAATTACTTCGGCGTAGTCTCGCCAAGCTGCAAATGCGTTTTCACAGTTCGTATCTGGCAAATCTTCTATCAATCCAGGAACAAGCTCCATAACTTTTTCAGCCAATGCTTGATCATCCGTTACGAGCCAAACAGGTGAATTATAGCCATGCTCTGCTTGTCCCACCAAATCAACAGCTACTATCATGGGATCAGCCGTCCCATCTGCTAGAATAAGACTATCCGTAGGACCAGCAATCATATCAATACCAACGCGTCCAAACAACATGCGCTTTGCCTCCGCAACAAACTGATTACCTGGGCCGACCAGAATATTTGCTTTTGGCAAACCAAACAGACCAAATGTCATTGCTGCTATTCCTTGGACCCCGCCCATTGCGAGTATTTTATCAGAACCACAAATATGCGCAGCGTAAATTATCGCTGGAGCCACCCCAACACCGGGTCTAGGAGGAGAGCACGCTATAATATTTTCACAACCTGCAACTTTCGCTGTTGTGACCGTCATAATGGCACTTGCAATATGGCTATAACGACCGCCAGGAATATAACACCCTGCTGCATTCACTGGGATAGCTTTTTGCCCTGCTATTAGTCCAGGTACAACTTCAGTTTCAAAATTTGCAACAGTTGATTTTTGAGCTCTAGCAAATCTCTCAACATTGGAATGAGCAAATTCAATATCTTGCTTCATCTTCTCTGGAACTAATTCAGCTGCTGCCTCAATGGCGCTTTTAGAAAGAATAACTTCGCCTTCATATTTATCAAATTTAGACGCGTATTCTAATGCCTTTTCATCACCACCATTTTCAATATCGTGTAGAATATCTCTTACAATTTGCTGAGTCTTTGTATCATCACTACGGGAATGAAGAGGCGCTTTTTTCAAATATTTTATAGTCATAATTATATTCCTGCTGCTGCTTTAACTGCAGCTTCATTTTTATTGTGTTGAATTGATCGGTAGAAGGCATAGCCAATTAGAGAAAAACCAATGCCACCTGTGATCAATTCAGGTACATGGAAAAGTGATTGTAAGAACATGATAACCGAAAGGGCAAATATGGAATAAAAAGCTCCATGCTCTAAGTAACGGAATTCAGCAAGAGTGCCACGTTCTACCAGCATTATGGTCATTGAACGAACGTACATCGCACCAATACCTAAACCTATTGCGATTAGTAAAATGTTGGTTGTAAGTGCAAAAGCTCCAATAACTCCATCAAAAGAAAAACTAGCATCTAAAACTTCTAGATATAGGAAAGCACCCAATCCACCCCTCGCACCAAGTGAGCTTGTGGATCCAGCCATACCATCAAGATAAGACCCTAAACCATCGACCAGCATAAATACTAAAAGTCCAAAAAGTGCAGACATTAGAAAGGAAGCGTGCTTTGGTTCTGGTAAAAATTGGCAAATTCCAAGTATCATACAAAGTACGATTACGATTTCAAAACCCCTTACTGAACCAAACTTACGCAAATTTCTCTCAAGTCCAACAAACCAATCCACCGATTTATCTTCATCAACAAAAAATTTTAGAGCAACCATCATTAAAAAGGTTCCGCCAAAAGCCGATATCGGACCATGGGCGTCTTCGATGATATGCGAATACTGATCTGGATCTGACAGAGCTAAATGCATCGCGGCAAATGGATTAATCCATGCGAAGATTGCTACTATAGCTAACGGAAAAATAATACGCATGCCAAAAACGGCAATTAATATACCCCAGGTTAAAAACCTTTTTTGCCAAACAGGTGTCATCTCCACTAATTTATTGGCATTAACAATCGCATTATCGAAGGACAAAGCTATTTCCAAGGCTGCTAATATTCCTCCAATAATGAGAAACCCGATTAACCCAGATAAAGTGCCAGTTGTTACCCAACCCAACCAAGCTGATAAAGTTAATCCGATTACGGTAACTATTATTGGCCATTTCTGGTATGATAAAGCTGATCTAGTCATCCAAGCACCTTATGATCCAAACACCTGGTTAGGCAGCCAAAGGACAATTTGAGGGAAAATAAAAATGAGTATCAGTCCAATCAACTGAATTACCATGAACTGCATCATTCCCAAATATATATCCTTCAGGTCCCAATTTGGGACGACGCCTTTTAGAAAATATGCAGACAGGGCAACCGGTGGCGATAGCCATGCGGTTTGTAGATTAACCGCAACTAGAATACCAAACCAAACCATCAAGTCATATTGGCTCAACCCATGAACATCTAATGACAAAACTGTGGGAAGTAGTATAGGCACCACAATTAGTACTATAGGCACCCACTCTAATGGCCATCCTAATAAGAAAATAAGGGCCATTATTAATATCAAGATAAGGTAAGGCGACATATCCATGCCTAACAGCATTTCTGTCATCATCTTTGGCGTTCCAAGAGAGGAAAACTCGGCACCGAAAAAGTTTGACGCTGCCACTAAGAACATAATTAATACCGTGATTTCTAGTGCTTTAATCATATTGTCAAAAAAGCCAGAAATGGTGAACTTTCTGTAACCAATCGATAGAAGAATTGCGCCAAATGCACCCATTGCAGCAGCTTCCGCAGGAGTTGCAAAACCAAGTAAAATTGAACCTAAGGCAAAGGAGATCAGAATCGTGGGTGGCATGAGACCGGCAAAAAACTCATCCCATATCTCTGAAAACTGAAAGCGCTCGTATGCATCATTACGGTAAATTGGTAAGGCTAGTGCTGCTAGAAACAAGATAAACGCCAGCAATATAAACGAGATGGTTCCACTTCCCCCGATCCAATTTATGTAAAATATATAAACATGGAAAAGAATAGCCAGTGGCAGAACAATTCTAAGAGCATTAGTGCTTCTGTAAGCTCTGTGAGCTAATAAAATAGAAGCTGTGAGAACTAGTAATCCTCCAAATGGAATAAAGCCCCCAAATGCACCACCTATACTCAACCCAAATACACGACAAATTGTAAGTATTCCGAGAGATATTAAGGCGACTTCGGCACCATAGAAATCAGATGTTTTGGGCTGAACGGAGGTGGGAAGAATTGGACCCAAACTTGGGTTAAGCCAACAGCGACCCAAGGTATATAATAAATATAAAGTTGCAAGTAATGCTCCAGGTATAAATGCGCCGCGAAACAAATCTAATGTTGAGACTTCCAGAACTGGACCCATTACAATAAGCATAATTGACGGAGGAATTAGAATACCCAATGTACCTCCTGCAGTTATTGTCCCAGCAGCAAGCTGAACATTATAACCAGCTCTAGTCATTGTTGCACCTGCCATTATTCCCAGTAGTGTCACCGAAGCACCAACGATCCCGGTTGCAGCGGCAAAAATTGTAGAAACAATCAAGACTGCAATATAAAGTGATCCACGTACACGCGCCATTATCATCTGAATAGACGAAAATAATCTTTCCATTAATCCAGCAGCTTCCATCACAATACCCATTAGGATAAATAACGGCACTGCCATCAACTGATCGTTAAGCATGGTTGAGTTGGTGTTTAGAGTCATCAAAAGTGTTGTAAGCTTAAAATTTGATCCCCAAATACCAAAGACAAAAGCCAGAAATATTAAAGTGAAAGAAATAGGGAAGCCAATGAAAATGACAAATATCATTGCAGCTAACATTATTAGGCCTATAGTCGGCTTTGATAGACTAGGGCGTGATGACATAATGTCAGTAAACCATTCGCCACCCGGCGTGACATCTGGGATGAAAACGGCCATTACCAACCAAAAAAGAGTGATGAAATAAATTGGTAGAGCCATCACAAAATAACGTTCGCGCTCTTTACCCATTTTATGGAAGGCTCGAAAGAGTTCAGGAAGACCCTGTAGTAACAAAAGAAGACCACCTACGGGCATTGCCAATCGAGCGGGCCACAAAAGAGGTTCCCATGGACTATCAAAGGCAGTTTCACCTGTTCTGTATGCTAGTTCCCAATATTGAGCTGCAATGATTGTAAAAAAAATCATAGAAGGTATAAAAAATAGCATATAAAGTAGCGCATCTACCGTAGCTTGCGTCTGATTGGACCAATTTCTATACAAAAAATCAGCACGAATATGAACGCCGCGCATCAGACCATACCCAGCAGCACCCATGAATAGCACACCTGATATCATTCGGCTAATATCATAGGCGAAAACAGTTGGACCTAATCCTAATGCTCGAGCGGTATCATCCCAGCCATTGCTTGCCATAATTCCAAAAGAATTTCTTGCAATAACCTCAAAAACCACAACCCCAATTAATGGAATCATTAATAAGCACAAAAACTTTCCTGCCCAATTATTTAATAGATCAATTGATCCAGTAATTGGGCGCTGCCAAGAGGTCATATCAGCAGGGGTTTCGCCTGGTTTTTCTTTGCGCCTTTCCGCGATCAGCTCGTCTGCGATTTCTAAATCTGCTGGGTCAACTTCATCAGCCATATCCCATACTCCCTTTACACCACTACCCTTTTTAAAGGGAGAAATTCTTGTTTAGGAAAATATTACCGTACTTACCAAAAAAAGAAAGGAACGGGGCGCAAATAGCCCCGTTCTAAATAAGAAGATTATTTTAAAGTTTCAGCATGCGCTCTACCCAAACTCGCATTTGAAGTTTGCGCTCCAGCCCAAAATGGCACCACTATGTCTGCAAAATCTTTTTGTGACTGCCAAACCTCTGCAAAGAATTCATTTTCCGCAGCTGCTTCCTCAAGGAGTTTCTTGGCTGCCGCCATATACTCAGTGAAATAATCTGCTGGTGTATCCTCTAAAATTACACCATGATTTTCAGTGAGGTCTTTAAGAGCTGCACCATTTGTTCCGATGCGGTAGGATTGAGATTTTGACAAGGATGCATTCGCTGCAACTTCTAACGCTTTTTTCTCAGTAGCCGATAGACTATCATAAACATCGCCATTTAGATAAAAGTCAGCATTTACCACAACCTGATGAAGACCTTGTAGGTAATAATGCTTCAATACCTTCTGAAACCCAAAAACGGAATCCGGTTGTGGACAACACCACTCTGCGGCATCAATCGCACCTTTCTCAAGTGCTGGCAAGATATCACCACCACCCATAGCAACAGCAGCAACCCCGATCTCGTTATAAGCTGCACCAACCATACCTGGAGGAGCTCGGAAACGTAATTTGCGGAAATCATCCATAGTTTCAATTTTGCTTGGGAACCAACCAAGCGCCTCTGGACCAACGGGCTGCAACATGAAGCCTTTTACGTTTACACCCATCTCATCCCAAAGTCGGTCATAAAGCTCTCTGCCGCCGCCGTACTGAAACCAAGCTAGAAAAGACATGGCGTCTAACCCTACTCCCGCGCCTGCAATAGGTGCTCCAAATAAATTGGCAGCCGGATGTTTTCCACCCCAATAGTGGGTCCAAGCAAACCCACCCTCTACAAGGCCTGCATCTACTGCATCCATAATATCCCGCGGGCCAACTACTGCTCCGGCTGGTAAAATTTCAATTTTAACAGACCCACCAGTCAATCCTTCAACGTCATCGGCAAAGCTTTGAAGCATAAATACTTCATCGCTAGAATTACCAAGCACTGATTGTATACGAATGACAGTTTCGGCTGTCGCTGACGTGGCTAAAAGTGCTAAAGCTGTTGCTCCAGCCGCCACAGATTTTAAACTGAACATGTTCTTCCTCCCATAGTTCAATGCCCTCGATGTTTATTTTGAAAGCCGCCAAGTCGAGGACGTTACTTGGCTCTCTTCAAAGATGCAAAAGCACCCTTATTAAAATTTTAAAATTGGCTATCATGCCTCCTTCAAAATTAAATTACTCGCTTTTTCACCAATCATTATAGCTGGCGCATTAGTATTCCCACTCGTTATTCTTGGCATAATAGATGCGTCGGCAACGCGCAGACCCTCTATGCCCTTCACTTTTAGATTTGGCGTGACGACGGCCATTTCATCAGTGCCCATCTTACATGTCCCTGTTGGATGATAAATCGTTACCGCTGTCCGGCGTATCCAATCCAACGTTGCATCGTCATCGTTGATAGCAACCTCTGGACCTGGTGAATACTCGCCGGTTAAATGCGATTTCAAAGGTTGGCAGTCAGCTATTTTTCTTGCAATTTTGACGCCCTTTACGATTGTCTTGCAATCTGTATCGGTAGATAAATAATTTGGATGAATTTCTGGAGAGTCCATAAAATTGGGCGATCTCAACTTTAAATGGCCAGCACTTTCAGGACGGAGTTGTAATACGGAAGCTGTGAAGGCAGAAAAATTATGTGTTAGTTTAGATGGCATATCAGCGCTGAACGGTTGAATATGGAACTGGATATCCGGCGTTTCTAGGTGAGCTTCAGTTTTGAGAAAAGCAGTCCCTAAACTGGCAGCCATTGTCATCGGCCCTCTCTGAGTAAGGATATACTGCAACCCAATTAAAGCCTGCTTGAAATAATTACTGGTCTCCACATTTATTGTGCTCAAATCAGTTTTAAAAATTGGGCGTGCCTGGAGATGATCCTGCAAATTCTCACCCACACCTTTAAGATTACTTTTAACTTCTATTCCAAGTCTTTGAAGTTCAGCTCCTGGCCCAATACCCGATAGCATCAAAATTTGTGGAGAACCTATAGACCCTGCCGATAAAATAATTTCTCGCCTTGCCGAAATTGAACTTACATTTTTCTTAATTGAAACGTCGATCGACTTAGCTCGACCATCCTGAATATTTATTTTCTGCACATGCGAATTAGTCACCACAGAAAGATTTTGTCTTCCTTTGATTGGATAAAGATATGCTGCAGCTGACGAACATCTTCGTCCCCCTCTCATTGTAAGTTGAAAATGACCAACACCTTCTTGGTCACTTCCATTGTAATCAGGGTTACGTCGATACCCAGCATTTACAGCGGCATCCACCCATATGTCTACAATATCACGTTTCAACCGAGCAGGCTGAACCGAAAGTGGACCATCACTTCCCCTCAATCCTGTGTCGTCCGTGCCTGACCATTTCTCAGATTTTTTAAAGAAAGGCAGAACATCTTCCCAAGACCAACCGGAACAACCAAGCTGTGCCCAAACATCAAAATCTTGAGGTTGCCCACGTACATATAGAAGGCCGTTCAGCGAGCTTGAACCACCCAAAACTCTACCCCTAGGCCACGGAATCGACCTGCCTGCAATACCGGAGTCATTTTCTGTTTCATAACACCAATCATAGGCTGGATTACCCATTGTTTTGTAATAACCAACAGGTACATGTATCCAAGGGTTCCAGTCAGACGGCCCAGCCTCGAGCAAACCGACTGTATACCGACCACACTCAGAAAGACGATTAGCCAATGCGCAACCAGCCGAGCCAGCGCCAACAATCACGTAATCAAACTCCATAAACCCCCGAATATCAAAAAATGAGACTTTTTTTCTCGATTATTGCGAATAATTACGTTACAACGAATCTTGAGGAAAGCAACCGTTTTATTTGGAACTGAAAATGAGGACCGATGATAGAATAGCCACTAATCTCAGAACGCTTATGATTTTGGAGGTGCTCGGCAAAAATAATAAGGCCATGACGGCAACTGAAATTAATGCCTCACTGGGGTTGCCGAAGCAAACTGTGCATCGGCTATGTGCTACTCTTGAAAAAGAAAACTTTTTGGCACGCCAGGGTAACTCAAAGAAATATTTACCCGCACGGCGATTGAGAGACCTCGGCGCTGGATTACTATATTCATCCAGAGATCATATAATACGTCGGCAAATATTAAAAACAGTAGCTGAACAAGTTAAAGAGACAGTAAACTTCGCTGTCCCAGAAGATAATGGGATGAGCTATGTAGATCGTGTTGAAACAGATTGGGCATTCAGAATTCAATTACCAATCGGCACAAACGTTCCATTTCATTGCACAGCAAGCGGAAAATGTTTTCTATCAAGTTTAAACAAACGAGAAAGAAATGGCATTTTATCTTCGCTAAAACTTGAGGCACTTACAGAAAAAACTCATGTGACTATCGAAGCTCTAATGCAGGAACTAAATCAAATAAAAAAACAAGGATATGCGTTAGACAGAGAGGAATTTATGGAAGGCATGATCGCCATCGCTGTTCCAATAAAAGATAAAGAAGATCGTTTCATAGGGGCATTGGCATTTCATGGCCCAACCCAGCGCATCTCAATCGAAAATGCAATTGCAAGAAAAGAAATACTACTAACTGCCTCTCAGAAATTGCGGGAACATTTGTTTTAAACTTCTACTTTGGTTGCCGCCTCATCAAACTCACTTACTGCTTTGACAGTTAACTCCGCAGTTAGTAGTTCGTCTGCAATGGCGGGGGATATCGTAAAATATAGATGCCCTTGTGCTGCAAGTGTAATCATTTGTTCAACAGAACGAATGGAAGCTACAAGAATTTTACACCGGTTGGTAGAATGCCTTTCCAAATCTTTCATTAGAGACATATGATCATAAGCGTCCAACCCGGCTTCTTCCATCCGACCAAAGTATGGTGCTATATAATCAGCCTCTATGGCATCTGCCGTAATGTATTGTTTAGAATGATAGCATGCTGTCATCAAGATAGAGAGCCCAAGCCTTTTCATTTCTGGCACTAATTTTACACCTTCTTTAGTCAAAGGAACTTTAACTACAAACTTAAAATTAAAATTTTGCGCTTCTTCTTTTCGCTGCGCTGCAAAACTAATTGCCGTTTCATCGCAACTTGGCAGCTGAATATGGAACTCTTTTACGTTGAGTTTTTCAGCCAAGGCCATTTTTGAGGACCAATTTATACTCGGGTAAAATAAACCAGCTCGTTCTGCCAAAATAGGATTTGTTGTAATACCATAGAAAAGACCAGAAGGAATCCATTCCTGCCACGATTCAACATCAAAAGAGTCCAAGTATAATTTCACGTAAAAACTTCCAAAAAATATCTAAATCTATGAACTTTACCGAATAACGATAATTAATTTAGTCATGTTTCTCAAGCACCTGAGAAAACCAATCTTTAATGTCGATCTTGAACCTTCCCTATGCAATTTTATATCGGTGGTAGGGAAATAGGCGTAAAAGTTTATTGCGACTTGTCAAACGCCTTTTAATTACAATTTTTATTATCATGTTTCTAATTTAAAGATGAAAATAAACTGGCATTCTGTTTACTCACAAATACTTCAAACTCTTCTGTTGCCTGTTCTCTTGTTTCAGGGGTGGAAGTTGAGGAAAAATATAATTGAACTGCCAGAAGCAACTGGAGACCAGCGGGGGACTATTGGAAAAGGAAATAATCTCAGACTTATTTTTTTGGGGGATTCCTCGGCATGTGGTGTTGGTGTTTCTCATCTAGACCAGGCACTATCTGGTAAACTCATTAATATTTTAAGTCAAAAATATTCATGTGTTTGGGAAGTTTTTGGCAGAAGTAAATTAATGACTTCAGAGCTTACTCTGTTAATTTCGAAGGAAGAAAAAAGAAAGTTCGACATAGCAATAGTGTGTATTGGCATGAACGATATTACAGATGGGAAAAGTGTTGAAACCTGGATGCGTGATATTTTAAAATTACGCGAAATAATAATAAAAAAATATGATACTTCAGAGATAATATTCTCTGGAATTCCACCTGTTCGTAAATTAACCCAAGTACCCCACCCACTATTACACATACTAAGTCTTAGAGCATATATTTTTGGGAACGCTCTACTAGAATTTTGTGAAAACAATGAAGAATGCTGCTTTATTGATATTGATTTGCCAGTATCAAACCAAACAATGGCAATCGATGGCTTTCACCCTAACGAACTTTTCTATAGTGCTTGGGCAAAACGCATTAGTAAGACTATACTAAAATAAACTTAAATCATGTGCAGATTAGTGAATTAAGACTAACTAGATATTTCATATTAGTAGATCCATTATCAGCAAGCCACAGCTGATGTAGTCTTTCAAAGTTACATTACTGCTCTATTTTGCATTTATGCGAGGGAAGCAATGGTTCTTAACTTAAACTCTATACGAAAATCATACCGCACTAACGAAGGCAAAGTGTCAGTTCTAAATGATGTAAGCTTAACTCTTTTCGCAGGCGAAACACTCGCTCTGAGAGGTGAGTCGGGTAGTGGGAAAAGTACCCTTTTGCACATTGCCGGCGCATTAGAGTTGCCCGACGAAGGCAGCGTAGAAATAGGCGGCAAAGAGTTATCCAAAATGGATGATACGGGAAGAGCGGCCGTCAGGCGCAAAGACATCGCAATAGTATTCCAACACTTTAATCTTATTCCATCTTTGAATGTTGCCGCAAACATCAATTTCCAAGCAAGTTTGTCAGGGCCCGTAGACAAAATTAAATTAGAAAAAATTGTGTCTTCTCTTAGGTTAACCGACCAAATGGAGAAATATCCGGAAGCATTGTCTGGCGGACAACAACAAAGAGTTGCGATTGCTCGAGCGTTAGTAACAGAGCCCAAACTTTTATTGGCCGACGAACCAACTGGAAACTTAGACGAACAAAGCGCAGAATCTGTGCTTGAGCAAATGCTAACTTTGGTAGCAGAAACTAACACTGCCTTGATGGTTGTAACTCACTCTCGAAATGTTGCAGCTAGAATGGATAAACAGCTCCGATTAATAGGAGGACGGCTGAAGTGATAGTTTCATGCCTTTTTACGCTTCTATCACATTGGTATAGGAACCCGTTGCAAATATTTGCTTATCTTTCAGGTGTTGCGCTTGCTACTGCACTGTGGTCAGGAGTGCAGGCAATTAATCATGAAGCGAAGGTCAGCTATAGAGCTGCTGCGCAGACTTTGGGCGAAGGTCAGTACAACTTAATTCGGCCCAAGCAAGATAAGACCATTTCAGTTGTAGATTATGTTAACCTCAGAAAATCAGGGTGGTTAGTATCTCCAGTAGTTGATGGATATTTTGATAACGTGCGGTTATTGGGCATGGATCCATTAACGTTACCCTCATCTTTTTTGTTTGCTAATGCTAATCTTACTAGTTCCATTAGTGGAAATGATTTTTTCGAATTACTAATGGCCAATGAAAATACTTCAAAAAACTTCGGACCAAATATTAAAGTAATAGTTGATAAAAATGTTGCACCGGGTATGGCGGTGGGCGATATAAGTTTAGTTCAAAGATTACTTAACAAAAATAGCATTAGTTACCTGATTGTTAACCCTACACAACCTTTAGAACAAACAGAATTAGAAGAAATCGCGCCTCATTTAGCAATAATTAATACTGAGCAAATGACCAATATCTCGCAACTCACTGATAGTTTTCATTTAAACTTGTCAGCATTTGGTTTGCTTAGCTTTGCTGTAGGTTTGTTTATTGTGCATAGTACGATTGGTCTCGCTTTTGAGCAGCGACGGGCCATGATGCGTTCAATGAGATCCATGGGAGTGTCAATACGAACACTGATCATCTCCGTTACAACTGAAATGATGATTTTAGCAATGATTGGTGCAGTTTTCGGGATAGTTTTAGGTTACTTAATCGCTGGTCTTTTGCTACCAGATGTTGCGGCAACCTTACGCGGCCTATACGGCGCAAATATTTCTGGAACACTACAATTAAGACCAGATTGGTGGCTGTCAGGTTTGGTAATTGCACTGCTCGGAACTGGTGTAGCAATGTCATCCCAAATTTGGCAGATAACTAAACTGCCCATTTTAGCCAGTGCAAAACCTAGGGCTTGGATGGTTGTTACCACTTCATATTTTACTTTGCAGATGAAGGCCTCTGTCGTGTTACTCACTCTGGGCTCAATTTTTGCAATACTAATTGATGGACTAGTAGCCGGCTTTGCATTATTGGGTGCTCTACTTATTGCCGCTGCAATAGCACTACCGGCATTTTTAGCATGGTGTCTGAGAAAACTTCAAAAATCTGCTAATACTCCATTGTGGGACTGGTTCTGGGCTGACACACGACAGCAGTTACCCGGTTTAAGTCTTGCATTGATGGCCTTGTTACTTGCTGTATCAGCTAACATCGGAGTTTCAACGATGGTTTCAAGTTTCAGATTAACGTTTATCAGTTTTTTAGATCAACGTCTTGCACCAGAACTTTTTTTACAGGTAGCTAGTAAAGATCAAAGCTCCGAATTAAACACCTTTCTTTCTGAGCGTGGTATTGAAGTTTTGCCATTAATGTCCGTTGAAACGGTAATATCTAAGCAACCAGCTGAACTCTTTGGCATCAAAATTGGAGATACTTATAGAGAGAATTGGCGTTTTCTCGATGCCGTTGAAAATCCATGGGATAGAGTGCAGTTGGGTAAAGCTATCATAGTTAATGAGCAATTTGCGCGCCGAGCAGATCTTTGGGTGAGTGATCGGGTGAATATCAGCCCTGATTTTACGCTACCAATTGCTGCTATTGTTGGAGACTATGGGAACCCTAAAGGCCAAGTAATAGTTAATGAAGAATTATTCAGTAATTTATTTCCCCAACTATACCCGGCTCGCTTTGGAATTAGGACAGATAACCCGGCTGAGCTGCAGTCTCAAATAATAAATCAAATCGGTATCGATAAAAATTCGATTATAGACCAAAAATCTCTAAAAGCATTTTCAATGGAAGTTTTTGAGAGAACATTTCTTGTTACCTCTGCCTTAAACGTTCTAACACTTGGAGTAGCCAGCTTCGCCATTTTAATGAGCTTACTCACCTTGGCTGACAGACGGATCCCACAACTTTCCCCAGTTTGGGCATTGGGACTTACACGGTCACAATTAGGAAAACTAGAGCTTGTCCGTGCAGTTTTACTTGCTTTATTCGTGGTTATTTTCTCTATACCAACAGGTTTGGTGCTGGCTTGGGTGCTGTTGAATGTGATCAACGTAAAAGCCTTCGGCTGGCAATTACCAATGTTTCTATTCCCATTTGAATACCTTAAGCTTGGCTTATACGCGGTATTTGCTGCGTTTCTGGCGGCGACATGGCCCAGCCTAAGACTAATCAAAACGCCTCCAAGCGATTTACTGAAGGTATTTGCCAGTGAACGTTAAGCTTCTAATTTTATTAGTTTTTTTACCCTGTAATTTAATAGCCCAAAGTTTTTCAGGTCTAGGAAGTACAGCGGAAGGTTTTACTAACCCTATACCGAATAAAAGGTTTAACTTTCCTTTGGACCATGGATCACACAACGAGTATAGAGTGGAGTGGTGGTACCTCACGGCAAATTTAAAAGGTGAGGACGGAACACCTTATGGTATCCAATGGACTCTTTTTCGCACAGCACGCTCACCAACTGAAGGAAATAGTTGGCTTTCTAATCAGATATGGTTCGCCCATGCAGCGGTAACCACGCCCAATGAACATTTCACCACAGAACGGTTTGCCCGAGGGGGAATTGGCCAAGCTGGCGTCAACGCTAAACCCTTTGAGGCTTGGATTGATGAATGGTCATTGAGTGGAGAGAATTTTGACGAATTAAGCGTAACAGCCACGGGGTCAAATTTTTCCTACCGCATGTCTTTAGAAGCAAACGGACCACTAGTTTTTCATGGTGATAAAGGCTACTCCATAAAGTCGTCTGCAGGACAAGCAAGTTATTACTACTCTCAGCCTTTTTTTAAGATAAAAGGGACTCTCATACTTCCAGAAGGATCTATTAATGTATCGGGGAGTGCATGGCTGGACCGTGAGTGGTCATCTCAACCTCTATCTGAAAATCAATCAGGATGGGATTGGTTTTCACTTTCG
>NTKT01000034.1 GCA_002457055.1 Rhodobacteraceae bacterium MED-G08 | reverse complement strand
GAGCCAGAGCCAGAGCCAGAGCCAGAGCCAGAGCCAGAGCCAGAGCCAGAGCCAGAGCCAGAGCCAGAGCCAGAGCCAGAGCCAGAGCCGACTGGTATTATTGGTAAAATTTTTAAACGCGGCCGAAAAAACGCTATTTCCTCAAAGCGTGCTTTAGACAATGAGATGATAGATCAATTAGAGGAATTGCTAATTTCAGCAGATATTGGCGTTGAAACAGCTCTACGGGTTGTTTCCAATATGGCTCAAGGCAATATGGGTAAACGTTTGTCAGTGGATGAAATTAAACTTTTATTGGCAAAAGAAGTAGAAAGAATAATGGAGCCAGTTGCAAAACCCCTACCTATCTTCGCGCAAAAGCCTCAAGTGATTTTAGTAGTGGGAGTTAATGGGGCTGGTAAAACAACAACAATCGGCAAGATTGCGAGCCAACTTAAAGCTGTGGATAAGTCTGTCATAATTGCAGCAGGAGATACATTCAGGGCAGCCGCCGTTGAACAGCTCCAAATATGGGGTGAACGAGCAGACGTACCAGTTTTAGCAGCGCCCGAGGGATCGGATCCAGCTTCGCTTGCCTATGACTCTCTGTCAAAGGCGCAAGAAGAAGGCTCTGACATTCTTATGATCGATACTGCTGGGAGATTACAGAATCGCACAGATCTAATGGAAGAATTGGCAAAGATTGTGAGAGTATTAAAGAAAAAAGAAATATCAGCTCCCCATAATACCTTGTTGGTGCTTGATGCAACAACTGGCCAGAACGCGCTAAGCCAAGTTAAAATTTTTAAAGAGCTGGTAGATATTACAGGATTAGTCATGACTAAGTTGGACGGTACTGCCAAAGGGGGCGTTTTAGTTGCTCTAGCTGATCAATTTGCACTTCCAATCCACGCTATTGGGGTGGGAGAGCAACTTGACGATTTATCTCCCTTTGATCCAAAAGAATTCGCAAGTGCGTTGCTTGGAATTGATTACTAATAGAATGCAAAATATTTTTTTATGAGCATTGCTTTATGATTGCTGTAACGAATTTATAATGGTTGAGTGGTTGTTGCAGGCTGAAAATACTCAGCACGGAAGTAACTTAGCATTATTTTTGGCTATAAAGGCAGCTTTTTTGCATGCTATTTTTGGTGCTTTACAAAAAGGTAAATTTAATCCTTGGCTCATGAGAGCTGCCATTGACCTATCCTATGGATTAATGGCATTGCCTTTCGCGTTATTTATTGTTCCGTGGCCAGAATATTACATGTGGCCAATATTTTTAGGAGCTTTTATTATCCATACTGCATACAAAGTTATGCAAGCAATGGCTTACTCTCGAGGGGCATTCACTGTAGTTTATCCGATTGTTAGGGGCATTGGACCATTGCTTACAGTTATTGTGGCCTACTTTGTATTTTCGGAAAGTTTCAATCACATACAATGGTTTGGCGTTGTTATTCTGCTGTTCGGTATACTGGGCTTGGCCATTTATAATTTAAGATTTTTATCAAAGGGTAGAGAAACATTAGCTACTGCTTTAATTTTTGCATGTATAACTGGTGTCTTAGTAGCCTTGTATACCACATATGATGCCTATGGCATTCGAGCTACTGCCAATCCATTTACTTTTCTTGCATGGTTTTTCTTAATTGATGGAATTGCAATGCCCTTAATAGCATGTTGGAAATCCAAAGAAGCTATTAGATACAGCGAGCTAAAAAGTTTGATACCAAGAGGAATAATTGGTGGTTTGATTGCTTTTTTTAGTTTTGGATCAATCATGCTTGCAACAAGGCTAGACAAAGTGGGTGAGGCGGCTGTACTACGTGAAACGTCTATCGTTTTCGCAGCAATAATTGGCTGGCTTTTTTTAAAGGAAACTGTGGGCCCAAGAAGAATAACGCTGATTTTATTGATTGTGATTGGTGCGGTAATTGTTGAGTGGGGAGCTTAATATGTCAGAAGAAAATGAGAATACACTCCTGAAAAACCTTTTAGAGTATATTCCGATCGCCGTATTTTTTATTGTTTTTATCCTTTTTAAGGATGACGTAGTTGTATTATTCGGGCGCGATTTGAGTGGCTTTGTTTTAGCAACATTAGCGTTCGTTCCACTTGTGGTATTTACTACCGCTATTAGTTGGATTGTTTTGAAAGAAGTGTCGCGTGTTCAATTATTGACGCTTGTGCTAGTCGTAGTTTTTGGGGGTATGACAATATTCTTCAACGATGAACGCTTTTTGAAGATAAAACCTACCCTTATTTATTCTCTTTTTTCAATTATTTTACTGGTAGGCGTTTTTCGAAAAACCTCTTATCTAGAAGCCCTTCTGGGGAAAGCGCTACCACTTTCCTACGATGGTTGGATGATTTTAACGCGCAGGATGGCGTACTTTTTTCTTTTTTTAGCAGCTCTAAATGAATTTGTTTGGCGCACTCAATCCACAGAAGTGTGGGTATATTTTAAAACATTTGGTCTAACAGTTGCCATGTTCGCATTTTTTATTTCCCAATATTCAGTATTCAAAACCTATGGCAATTTTAAGGATTAGCTCGTCAGTAAATGTTTTTGGAAATTTTATCTTGCGCTTCAGTTATTGACTGCGAGCCTGCATAACGTTACGTGATCACTGTGGCGATTTGTAACCAGATTGCGGGCCACACACAAAAAAACCGCTAAAAGGTCAGGATGGAAGCGCTTTCTTTCGCTTGGCCGCGAATTGAGGCTTTTATTTTTTAAACAGAGTAAATTATGAAAACTACTTGGA
Source organism: Rhodobacteraceae bacterium MED-G08 (assembly GCA_002457055.1). GTDB lineage: Bacteria > Pseudomonadota > Alphaproteobacteria > Rhodobacterales > Rhodobacteraceae > Salinivivens > Salinivivens marinus. The sequence continues at coordinate 13,532 of NTKT01000034.1, read as the reverse complement.
ATAAAAAAACCAATCTTGTCCATTCTGGAAATCGACGTAGCCAATTCAATGAAGTCAGTGAAGCAATTTTTTTAACCCAAAGCTTTGTTTATGAAACTGCTGAGGACGCTGAAAAAAGATTTGCATCAGATGTACCAAACGATGATTTTATTTATACTAGGTACGGTAATCCCACTATTGCAATGTTCGAAGATAAAATTGCTGCAATAGAAGGGGCTGAGGCAGCTTTTGCGACTGCATCTGGAATGGCCGCAGTGAATGGAGCATTAATGTCTATGCTTTCTGCAGGTGACCACGTTGTGGCAGCAAGGGCTCTTTTTGGATCATGTTTATACATTTTGGAAAATATTTTACCAAGTTTTGGCGTGAGGGTGACATTTGTTGATGGCACGGATATTAATCAGTGGAAAAAATCGATTTCGCAGGAAACAAAGGTTGTTTTTTTTGAAAGTATATCAAATCCGACGCTTGAAGTAATTGATATTAAAGCAGTAGCGGATATTGCTAAATCTGTGGATGCTTTAACAGTTGTAGATAACGTTTTTACAACTCCAATTTTTTCGAATGCTTTATCTTTAGGTGCAGACGTTGTGGTTTATTCTGCTACCAAACACATTGATGGCCAGGGACGTACTCTCGGGGGTGTCATCTTAGGGTCGGAAGATTATATCCGAAATACAGTTGAGCCATTTATGAAGCACACTGGTGGCTCAATGAGTCCATTTACAGGCTGGGTGTTACTTAAAGGATTAGAAACATTGGATTTAAGGGTGCAAGCCCAATCCGACTCCGCTTTGGAGATAGCAAAATCTTTAATTGGTCACGAAAGCATTTCTTCTGTAAGATACCCCGGTTTGGAAACGCACCCTCAATACGATTTATGTAGGGAGCAAATGGAAAAGGGTGGGACAGTAATTGCTTTCGAGTTGCTAGGTGGCAAAGAGGCAGCCTTCTCTTTAATGAATTCGCTAGAGATAGTGCTTATTTCTAATAATTTAGGGGATGCAAAATCAATTATAACCCATCCTGCGACTACTACCCATCAGCGACTGTCGGCTGATCGGAGACAGCAGCTAGGAATAACGCAAGGGTTGCTCCGATTAAGTGTGGGTTTGGAGGATTCTAAGGATCTCATCAAGGATTTGTCTTCCGCTTTAGGCAATCTTGTCAGATAAAAATACATGTTTAATTGATCTACAAGTTGTTTTTCTTCGTATTTTAGGAATAAAATGTAATAAAATTTACATAAGGACTGGAATACATAATGAATGTTCATGCTTCCAACCATAAAAGTACTGTAGAAACTCCTCAGAGATCCGATAGTCTTGACACACTACGTCAATGGCTCTCCGAGGGTGGTAAGCGGAGGCTTACAGAGGAAGAATTGGTAGCTGTCAAATGTTTATTGCCTAAAAAAGAGGACTATCCAGTTTTTAATACTGAATATCCACATGATTTTGAAGTAAACAAAGACTATGCTTCAAGAATGCCAGACCTACAAAATGGTCCTGCTGCAATGATTAAAGGTTCCCGTCAATCTATACAGCACGTGGGTATTTCTAATTTTAGGCTTCCACTCAAATTTAGGAAAAAAGACGGTGGTGAGCTTACGCTTGAGACTTCCGTGACTGGATCAGTAAGTCTCGATGCGGATAAAAAGGGAATAAATATGTCCCGCATAATGAGAAGTTTCTACAAGTATTCAGAAAGTACTTTTAGTTTTGAGGTTATTGAATCTGCCTTAAATGACTATAGAGAGGATTTAGATACTTTTGATGCAAGAATAATGCTTCGATTATCTTTTCCGCAATCCATCAAGAGCTTGCGGTCAAATCTTCAAGGATTTCAATATTATGATATCAGCGTCGAGGTGGTGGACAAAAAAAACGTAAGGTCGCGTTATATCCATTTAGACTATGTATATAGCTCAACATGCCCATGCTCTCTTGAATTATCTGAACATGCAAGAAAAGAACGAAATCAGCTAGCCACACCTCATTCCCAGAGGTCGGTAGCTAGGATTTCTGTCGAAATCTTAGATACTCACATACTTTGGTTCGAAGATTTAATTGACATTTGTCGAAGTGCAGTGCCTACGGAAACTCAGGTTATGGTTAAAAGAGAAGATGAACAGGCATTCGCAGAAATGAATGCCGCGAATCCAATTTTTGTTGAAGATGCTGTGCGGCTTTTTTGTGAAGCATTAAAAGCAGATGACCGTGTTGGTGATTTCCGTGTTATAGCAAGTCATCAGGAAAGTTTACATAGCCATGATGCAATTTCTATCATATGCGAAGGTCCGACGTTTGATCAGAATACATTTGATCCAAAAATGTTCTCTAGTTTAATTCATGTGGGATAGTTGTAACTGAAGCTTGACAGGAACCATGTCTAAGTTCAAGCGTAGCATATGCGGTTAGATTTACGTCCCATAGGTTATGTCATAGGAATTCTTTTGACGTTGTTAGGCGTCGCAATGCTAGTTCCAATGGCCGTTGATTTTTCAGAGGGCCGGGGATATGTGGGCGTGTTTGCTGAAAGTGCTCTTATAACAATATTAACGGGAAGTTTTCTTGCCATTGCGTGCTCAAACGGAAAGGCTGAAGGCCTTGATATTCAAAAAACTATCCTTCTGACTACGGGTGTTTGGATTGCACTTCCACTATTTGGTTCTATTCCCTTTATTATAGGAAGTACTCAGCTTTCCTTTGTTGATGCTCTTTTCGAAGCTGTCTCGGGCGTCACGACTACTGGATCGACGGTGCTGTCTGGGCTTGAAAGTCTACCAAAAGGTATTCTTTTATGGAGAGGTATTTTGCAGTGGCTTGGTGGAATCGGTATAATAGTGGTTGCCATGGTTTTCCTACCTGAGTTGAGAGTGGGTGGGATGCAAATTTTCAGAGCAGAAGCATTCGATACCATGGGCAAAATTTTACCGCGAGCAACTACTATTTCTTTGCAAATATTTGTAATTTATCTCGGCATTACGATTGCCTGTGCATTATCGTATGTGGCCGTCGGTCTGACAGCTTTTGATGCAATAGTTCATTCCTTTACTACAGTTTCAACTGGCGGCTTCTCAAATTATGATAAAAGTTTTGGCAATTTTTCTGGACCTGCAGAGTACGTTGCCATATTTTTTATGATAATGGCTGCCCTACCTTTTGTTCGGTACGTGCAGCTTGTTAATGGAAATAGCCGGGCAATTTTTACTGACACACAGATCAAGACATTTTTAATAAGTACCTTATCAATTGCTATTTTTGTATTTTTTGTTCTGAACTCACTATTTCCAGGGGATTGGGAAAATTCTCTGCGAAAATCATTATTTAATATAACATCAATTATTTCAGGAACAGGTTATTCAAGTGACAATTATATGAAATGGGGAGGTATGCTCGTTTCTGTGATTTTTTTCATTGGGCTGATTGGAGGGTGTGCTGGGTCAACAACTTGTTCTGTAAAGGTTTTTCGTTATCAGTTAGTAGCTTCCGCTATTCTTTTACAGCTCAGGAAAATTCGCTACCCACATAGAGTTGTAGTTTTGAAGTATGATGGTCGCCCTGTAGCAGAAGATGTTCTCCACTCGGTGATGACTTTTTTTGTTATGTTTTTTTTGAGTCTTGGAGTGCTTGCAATATTGCTGTCATTAACAGGATTAGATCTAATCACGTCGGTTTCCGGAGCGGTGGCAGCCTTGGGCAATATTGGTCCTGGCTTAGGGGATCGAATTGGGCCGTCTTCAAATTTTATGGGCTTAAATGACGCGGCAAAATGGTTGCTAATTATAGGAATGTTAGTTGGACGCCTCGAACTAATGGCGGTTTACATTTTATTCACCAGGAAGTTTTGGAGAAACTAAGAAAATTTAATATTGTTCCCAGCAACTTATCAAAGCTGTTACTCGGTTCGCCATAGAATCAATCTGCCGTAGATCTAGTGGCTCAGCGCGATAAGAGCGCTTTAACTCTGATAAACCAACCTCGCCCAAAAATTTAGTTATTTCTCTTGCTTTTAAAACAATTTGAGCATCTAAATTTATGTAAGATGGCTCTGCTAAATGAAGTCCAATAAAATTCCCTGATAAGTCAAATAAACCGCCGCCACTATCACCTGGATTGACTGGAATCGATACGCGGAATTTTCTTTTATCTCCCCCTAAATCTTCCAATTCCCTTACAGTTCCCTCTGTTAAGGTAGATCTGTTTAATTTTCCCTGATATGGAAAACTTGAGAGAGCTACCTGTTCACCAATTTTAGGCATAGTAGTTGTATACTCGATGACGCTCAGTGGTTTTAGAACTTGTTCGGGAGCCAGAAGTACAAGGTCTAAATCTTTATTCTCTGCTGCAATTTTGTACTTATATATCCCATTTACGGTTAAACTGGAGCAATCTGACAGGCCGCTTGATTGCGTTATTATTTTTGCTTCCTCATCAATAAAAAGACCAGATCGTGAGTACTTTGGACGACGTAATTCAAAACCAAGATATTCATTTAAGTTTTGATCCTCATTTGCTCCCCCTCTCTCTCTGAGTGCTCCCGGAATACTTTCAAACTCCAACCTCATTTTTACTAGTAGCCTCTTTGCAATATAATCCTCCTCGATTGGCCACTTTAACCCGAAACCCTTCACCTTATTATTTGAACTTACTGCCGTAAAAAAACTCTCAAACTCGTTATTTTTACCTGACAGCTCAAACGAGTTTTGGAATAATACTTTTTTCCCACCACTTGGAATTATTTCTAAATCTTGCATTGCGGTAAAAAGAATTTTTAAATCATATTCATCACCATGCTGCGATATCAGAAAAACCTTTATTTTTGATTCAGGTTCAGCCTCGTAAGTTATAATTGGTGGATTTATCTTCGCTGGCTTTTTAAAAATTTTCGGCAATGGAATTTTTATTCCAGCCAGAATGTTTTTCTCAACCTTTAAACCATTTGTGTGTAATGGTTTTAAGTACTTTTTTATAAGCTCTGACTGCTGTGAAATTGTTAAAAAGCCTGTTGCTTCATAAGCATTTTTAATTTGCCACTCAGTAATCGCCTTTCTAGTGCCAGGACCGTATTGTCCATCGATCTCAGAATCATAAACACCCTCAGCGAACAAAGCTGATTGAACGGCTTTTTTGTAAAAATCACTTAACTTTGACTCGAAAAATTGTGCTTTTTCGAGCGGTTCTAATTCCTCAAGGCTTGAAAATAATAAATTATTGCTTTGTGAGGGATCCAGAATGTCTTTATTTAAGTCAAAGGTATAATTTTGATCATATTCGGCGCTGCCATTATTAGAAAGTTTTTCAAGATCTGCCATGTCAAAGCTACCCGCTGTCCAAACTTTCTCACCGTAATATTTACCATCTGTCACAAAGCTATCTGGAGAAATGAGTTTAGCATCCAACTTATTGTTTAAGATTTCAAATGCTTTCGCGGTGTCATAAGGCCCCAAGGATACAGCATACCAGCCGTCATCTAACGAAAATATATTAATATTTTCAGTTAAAATTGTTGAGAATCTGCTTGTGGCCTCTTTAGCCCTAACAATGCCCGGCAGTGTTTCGACTTGTATCCAGCGGATTTCATTTGCAGTTACTGCTGAGCCTATAAAAAGGTATAATGTAAGAATTATTCTTATCATAATATTCCCGACCCCAAGTGATTTGGTGTTGTTCCGTGATCTTCCTGTAAAATATCTACAATAAAAAATTTTTGAAATCATTTAAAATCAATAAACTGTTGCCAATTGACCCTAGTAATAGCATTGCATAAGTAGGTCGCAAGCAGGTATATGGAATTACATGGTAAAAATTATGAATGTTTCAAAACCTAAATCGTTCCAAGAAATTGTTTTGAGGTTGCAAAACTACTGGTCAGACAATGGTTGTGCAATTCTTCAGCCCTACGATATGGAGGTTGGTGCAGGGACGTTCCATCCCGCTACTACACTGAGATCACTTGGCGAAAATCATTGGGCTGCTGCTTACGTTCAGCCGTCCAGACGACCAAGCGATGGAAGATATGGCGAAAATCCTAATCGACTGCAACATTATTATCAATTTCAGGTCATAATGAAACCCAGTCCTGAGCATTTTCAAGAACTATATTTGGGGTCCCTTGAAACGATTGGTTTGTCGATGAGTGTTCACGATGTCAGGTTTGTCGAAGATGATTGGGAAAGCCCGACGCTGGGCGCATGGGGGCTTGGATGGGAGGTATGGTGCGACGGTATGGAAGTAAGCCAATTTACCTATTTTCAGCAGGTCGGCGGCCATGATTGCAAACCCGTCTCGGGTGAACTTACCTATGGACTGGAGCGGCTTGCGATGTATGTCTTGGGAGTAAACCACGTTATGGAAATGCCATTCAATTCGCCGGAAGCGCTAGTGCCGTTGAAGTATGGCGATGTTTTTCTGCAAACTGAACAGGAATATGCAAGATGGAACTTTGATGCAGCAAATACTGATATACTTTTTAAAAACTTTGAGGATGCTGAAAAAGAATGTGAACGTATTTTAACTCACGACGAATTGGATCCAAAGACTGGAAAAAAAATAATTATGGTTCATCCTGCTTACGATCTGTGCATAAAGGCGAGCCATTTTTTTAATCTATTAGACGCGCGTGGTGTTATATCCGTTACAGAAAGACAGGCGTATATATCTCGGGTTAGAAATTTGACAAAGAAATGTGCAGATGCATTTGTGCAAACAGCGGCAGGAGGACAAAAAAATTGAACGGAAAAGTAATTGTGGCTTTTCTGGTTTTACCTGCAATTTTAGCAGGTGCAGCCCTGTATTATTTGCAAATTTTTAGCTTCTATGAAGAAGTTATTCCAAATGGAACAACGGACGTTGCAATAGTGGAAAAGAAAACTGAGCTTCCAGAGGTTATTGATTATTCGAATTTTCATGCAATTACCTCTGAAAGTTCGCCCATTCGATACCGTGCTTGTTTTGAAACTTCAGAAGACCTGAATGATCTGCGCAACAGATATTTGGTATATGAAGGTGCAGAACCTAAAATTGCTCCCTATTGGTTTGAGTGCTTTAATGCAGAGGATTTGGGTTTTTCCCTTGCAGATGGCGCGAAAGGTGAGGTGTTTTTGTCAAAGAAAAATATTATGTATGGAGTCGATAGAGTTGTGGCAATTTTAGACAACGGAAAAGGTTACATTTGGCATGAAATAAATGATTGTGGAGATAAGTTATACGATGGTTCTCCAGTTTCCAACGAATGCCCTAAGAGAGATTAATCATGCCAGATTTGTTGATTGAGCTGCTTTCAGAAGAAATCCCAGCAAGAATGCAGGAATTTGCTGCAAATCAGTTAAAGAAGAACATGCTAAGTTTTCTTGCTGATCAAGGCGTTTCTGAAATCGCGGCAACTGCCTATTCCACCCCAAGACGACTTACACTATTTATGAGTGGTTTGCCCGAAAAAGCCCCTGATATCAATGAAGAGCGTAAAGGGCCTAGAATAGATGCGCCTCAGCAGGCTGTGGATGGCTTTCTGAGAAGCGTTGATTTGAATTTAGATCAGTTAGAAGTAAAAAGGGACGGCAATGTAGATAAATATTTTGCATCGATAGAAAAGCCTGGAAAGATCTGTACGCAAATTGTTGCTGAAGCTTTAGAAAAAACAATAAGGTCATTCCCTTGGCCGAAGTCTATGCGATGGGGTGCATCATCACTAAAATGGGTTAGACCTCTTAAAGGAATACTGTGCATTTTTATAAGGAATGATGAGCATCAGTTAATCGAGTTGCAGATAGATGGAATACATTCAGATGTGCGTACTGCCGGCCATAGGTTTATGGCTCCTGACTACTTTAAAGTTAAAGACTTTGAAGATTATAAAAGAAAGTTAAGAGATGCTTATGTAATCCTAGATCACAAGGAACGAGCTGAGATAATTTTAAACGATGCAAATAACTTGGCGTTTGCTCATGGATTAGATCTGATCCATGATGGTGCTTTATTAGAAGAAGTTTCAGGTTTGGTTGAATGGCCCGTTGTACTGTTGGGTGAAGTAGATACTGCATTCTCTGATCTACCGGCTGAAGTGCTCCAAGCGTCTATGAAAGAACATCAGAAGTTTTTTTCGTTAAAGAATTCGAAAACTGGTAAAATTGAAAGATTTATTACAGTTGCTAATATTGAAGCTGCAGACAATGGCGAAACGATTTTAAAGGGAAATCAAAAGGTACTTTATGCTAGATTATCCGATGCAAAATTCTTTTGGGAGAATGACATTCGTTTAATTCAAAAAGACGGTCTTGATGCTTGGCTAGGAAGGCTCGTTAATGTGACATTTCACAATAAACTGGGAAGTCAGGCGGATAAGGTTACGCGTGTTTCTGCTCTAACAAAGATATTGGCAAAGCGACTCTTGTGCGACATAGAAGATGCTGTAAAGAGCGCAAATATCTGCAAGAGTGATTTGGCGTCTGAAATGGTCTATGAATTTCCAGAGCTTCAGGGTGTTATGGGCAGATATTACGCTTTAAGCGCAGGATATTCTCAAGATGTAGCTAAAGTATGCGAAGACCACTATGCTCCTAAGGGGCCAAATGACCCTGTGCCAACGGCTTCAATATCCGTCGCGGTTTCTCTTGCTGATAAATTAGATACATTACTTGGCTTTTGGATTATTGATGAAAAACCTACTAGTTCAAAAGATCCATTTGCACTCAGACGAGCTGCACTTGGGGTCATAAGAATAATTCTTGAAAATGATCTGGAACTCGATTTAGTCGAACTTCTCAATGCTCATTTAGAACATTTATCTAAGTTTGGTAATCATCCAGATGCAGTATCTGATGTGATGAATTTTATTCGTGATAGGTTTAAGATTTATCTCCGGGATAAAAATATCCGTTATGATGTAGTCGATGCATGCTTAGCAGTTGGAAAAGTTGGAAATCTTAAGCTGGTTAAAAAGCGAATTAGTGCACTTACAAACCTTTTAAGTAGTGATGAAGCCGAGGACTTTTTTCAAGGATTTAAACGAGCAAATAATATTTTGGCTAAAGCAGAGCAAAAAGACGGTGTAGAATATTCTTTTGGAGCTGAAATAAAATATATGGAAGTTGATCCTGAAAAGGAATTATTTAATGCCTTGAAGGAACAGCACTCAGTTGTTGAGCAGGCAGTTTTTGAAGAAGCTTTTCAAAAGGCTATTTTAGCTGTTACGGATCTTAGACAACCGATAGATCATTTTTTCGAATGTGTTCAGGTTAATTCTGAGAATGACATTGTTAGGCGGAACCGGCTTAATTTACTCGGCCAAATTCGAGCCACTTGCAATTTAGTAGCTGATCTTAGCAAAATCGAAGGTCAATCTGGTTAGTAGAATATTAATTTATAGGTAAGATTTTTAGTGCAATGCTTGCATAATAATGATTACTTAATTTAACGCCATGCCAATAAATAAGTAGGAAATGAAATGGGACAAGGTGAGTTGGATTACGAGCTAATTACACCGTCAGCCAGAATAGCAACAGCAACACATGGCGGTAGAGCAAAGTGTCTTCAACGATTGCTACGATTAGACCTGCCGGTACCTAAGACAGTTGCAATTTCATTTTCTGGCGTCCACTCAATTGCGGCAGGGAATTTTGAGGACCTTCCAGAAATCTTAAGTAATTTTAATAATAATGATCTACTTTGTGTGCGTCCATCATCAGAAAGTCTAGATTGGGGTGGCCCAAGTGCTATCATGAATATTGGTATGAATAATTTGCGTTATGAAGAGCTAAAACAAAAACTCGGGGCAGATGCTGCATCATCAATCTATATTAATTTCGTGCAGGCCTATTCGCTTCATGTGGCTCGCTTAGATCCAGACATTTTTAATCCAGTTGAAACTCAAAATAGTGCAGCATTGGCTAAGGTATTAGAGATTTATGAAAATGAAACGGAGCATGAATTTCCACAGGATATTACTAAACAGCTTTCGGAAATTCTTAGGTCCATGGCGCGCACTTGGGAAAGTACCACTGCAAGGTTGTTAAGACAGGCAAAAGGGGCACCATTAGATGCTGGTTTGGGTTTGGTTATCCAAGTGATGGCATTCGGCTTAGGAGAAGGGGAGTGTGGCACTGGGACTTTGCAACTTATTGATGAAAACGATGGAAAGCCAAAAATTAAGGGTCGGTATAAGGAGCAATCGCAAATACGACCAGAAAAATCCAGTGTAGGCGCTCTCTATTTAACTAAGGATGATAGAGGCTGGTCGTTGGAAGATAATAATGAAGAAATTTTTAGGCAACTAGTTGAATTTGCTACCATTATGCGATTGAAATTGCGTGAAGAAATGCAAATTGAGTTCAGTATTCAAAATGGTATCTTAAACATTTTAGATGGAGTTAGAACTCCTAGGCGCTCACAGGCTGCTGTGAGAGTTGCTGTGTCACTTGCCGAAGATGGCATTATTTCACGCAATGAAGCTATCATGAGAGTTGAGCCAAGAGCGATAAGTGAACTACTGCATAGGCAAATTGATCCTGATGCTGACCGCGATGTGTTGGGAAGTGGGGTTGCGGCGAGCCCAGGTGCGGCAACTGGCAAAATTGTTTTTTCAGCCGAAGCTGCGCAGTCACACGCATCTAGGGGAATTGACTGTATCTTGGTGCGGAGAGAAACGTCGCCAGAAGACGTGAGGGGAATGCACGCAGCGGTTGGGGTTGTTACAGAAAGAGGTGGAATAACTAGTCACGCAGCAGTAATTGGAAGAGGCATAGGTTTGCCGTGTGTGGTGGGCGTAAAGGATATTCGATTTCAAATTAAGAGGAAAAGTCTAATTTGCAATAACGGCCGTCAATTAAAAGAAGGTGATGAAATAACTATTGACGGAACAAGCGGTGACATATTGTTCGGTTCTCCTAAAATGGTTGAGGCGGCCTTAGATGATGCTTTTCAAACACTTCTTGAGTGGACTGATGAAGTTTCAGACATGACAGTTCGCGCTAATGCTGATACTCCTCAAGATGCTTTAACTGCTAGGAAATTTAATGCTCAGGGGATTGGCCTTTGCAGAACAGAGCACATGTTTTTTGAAAGTGACCGTCTTACTGTGATGCGGGAAATGATCTTTGCGAAATCTGCCGAGGATCGGCGGTTAGTCTTGGAAAGATTGTTGCCCATGCAACGTAAAGATTTTATTGAATTATTTGAAATCATGAAGGATTTACCTGTTTGTATAAGGCTTTTCGATCCGCCACTTCATGAATTCCTTCCCTCCGACAGAGAAGGTATGCATGATTTGGCAGAAGCTTTGGGTTTGCCGCTATCAGACGTCGTAAGAAGAGTCGAAACAATGGGTGAATACAATCCAATGTTAGGTATGCGTGGAGTACGCTTAGGCGTTACAGTGCCAGAAATCTACGAAATGCAAGCCAGGGCAATTTTTGAGGCTATAGTTCAAGTGAGCAAGGAAGGTATTTCAGTGGTTCCAGAAATAATGATACCACTTGTAAGTGCTAAACGCGAAGTAGAACTTGTTAAGAAAAGAGTTGCTTCTGTAGCGTCGCAAGTAGAATTAGAAACATCTGCAGAGGTAAATTATAAACTGGGTGTGATGGTGGAAACCCCACGTGCGGCCCTAAGAGCAAGTGATATTGCTATGAACTCAGAGTTTTTGAGTTTTGGAACAAACGACTTAACACAAATGGCTTATGGCCTTTCGAGAGACGATGCGGGAAAGTTTATGTCTCAATACGTTCAGCAAGGCGTTTTTCAAGAGGATCCTTTTCACATCTTAGACCCTGAGGGTGTTGGAGAGCTTGTGAAATTGGGTGCGGATAGAGCAAGATCTATCAAGCCTAATATTACTCTTTCAATCTGTGGCGAGCATGGAGGTAATCCAGAATCAATAGCTTTCTGTCATCAATTAGGCTTCCATTATGTTTCTTGTTCACCATATCGTGTTCCGGTAGCAAAACTTGCAGCCGCGCAGGTTGCCATTTCAACTCAAATTAGTTAGATCCAGAACCTGAGCAATAATGAAACTTGGTCGCTTAAATGGTATACGCAAATTATAAAAAAATAATTGCAATAGCCGTGATTATTACTTCAACTTCATATTTTTCTTTGGCGAATGGGAACAGCCTTAATACGCTAATTGAAATACAAAAAAGTCATCATGACAGCTTGCCAATTTTCGTAATGGATATGTTAGTAGATCCTTCCATGAGGCGTGTTGAGAATATTGTCGATCAAAGTTATATTGATGGACTACCAAGTTATCACGGTGGTAAAGAATGGAAGTGTCTGGCGGATGCTCTTTATTTTGAAGCAAGAGGTGAATCTGTGATTGGACAATTTGCTGTTGCTGAAGTGATAGTTAATAGGGCTGATAGTAGTAAATTTCCCGATACTGTTTGCGGTGTAGTTAATCAAGGAACAAATAAAAACCGTTATAAATGCCAGTTTACTTACATGTGTGATGGATTGCTAGAGAGTATCGACGATAAAGCTAGCTATGCGAGAGCGGGTAAAATAGCTAAGATGACTTTATGGGATGTAAAAATTAATCTCACAAACGGAGCTCTTTATTATCATGCCAAATCAGTCAATCCTAGTTGGGCGAAGAAGCTAGTAAGAACTGGTATAATAGGCGATCATAAATTTTATTCTGATAACGCATTAGTTAATTAGTTAAATTACATTAAATTTAAATAATAGTTTGACATTACCTAAACTAATCATGGTCTGCGGTTGATATTTGTGCGAAGCTTAAGCAGCTCAAAGGATTAAATAATGACGAATGAAATTAAGTTGGCTTTCAGTCATCCAGTTGAAAGGTCTAGAAGCAATTTTTCTGCTACTGAACTAGACAGAATTTCACTTCGTGATCATATAGTAGAGGTGGAAATTGGTGCATTCCAATCAGAGCGTGGAACTACTCAGAGGATTTGTTTTAACGTTGTTGTTGAGGTAAATCCAGTCCATCAAGTGATAGACGATGATGTAGATAAGATTTTATCTTATGATAAGGTTACTGAGGCTATTTCGGACGAAGTCTTTGCCGAGCGAGTAAATCTTCTTGAAACACTAGCTGAACGTATTGCCGATAGAGTGCTAAATGAGCCCCAAGCTCATCGAGTTTTTGTTAGAATTGAAAAGCTTGATAGAGGTCCGGGTGCTTTAGGAGTGGAAATTGTACGGACCGAAAAAGATTACAATTCTACTACCCGGTCTGCTGCAAACGGCGATGAGGTATCAATTAGACCTCATGTCATATATCTGAGTAATGCAGCCATTAATTCGATTCACTTGGATACATGGATAAATCAGTTTTCCGCTAAAACCCAACCAGTTGTTCTATGTGTTGGCGTTCCTGAAACATCGTTTGAGGCAAAAAATCAGAAACCTGCAATTCTTCGAAGGCTGGATTTACTATCAATTGAGCAGAATGCATGGATATTGGCAGGTAAAAACTCAAAATGTGTCGTAGTTTCAACAAAAACTGAATTGGATTACGCAATAAAGCAGGGCCAAATTTCAGTTTGGGCTCCGTCAAAAATAATT
>NTKT01000033.1 GCA_002457055.1 Rhodobacteraceae bacterium MED-G08 | reverse complement strand
TCCCAATTAGCAGTGCCAATTAAATTATTTGCGTCTAAAACCAGATCAAATTCATCTTTATTTTCGCGGGGTTTAGTAAGATTTAGACCTTTTTTTATTCTAAGGTACCCAGCAATTAGTAGACTCGCAGTAAATCCATAAATCACAAGAGTTACTATACTTTCTCTATCAAAGATATATAGATATAGCAAAGCCAATGCTAACGAAATCCAAAGAATAAGACCGCGAAAGTAGAGCCCTATAAAAAGAATGATTAGTGCTATCAGCATTGGTATATCGCTCGTCGAGCTAGGATCAATACCCATAAATGATCCTAGTTATTTTTTTTAATGCAACGGTGCCGTCATAAGATTTATATAATGATTTAGATGATAAACCGTTTACCAAAACAAACTCACCTATTTTAAATTTTGTACTCATTAATTTTTATTGTAATTCGGACTTGCAACAACGCCCTGATCAAACAAATTTGATATCTCAATATCGGATAGACGCAATATATCTCCCAATATTTCTTCAGTATGTTCACCAAGGGTAGGGGCTCCTTTTGCTTCAGTTTTATCTACTTTCGAAAAATTAGCTGGATGCCTCGGAACTAAAAACTCACCAGCGTCCAGCTGCTTTACTTTTTTAAAAAGGGGATTGTCCTCACTTAAATCTGGATCAAATTCCAGAGCTTCTTTCACCGAGCGAAAAACTGACCAGGTGAGGCCTGTATTATCAAAATCGCGAGCAAAGTCTTCCACCGCTCTGGTTTTAAACCATGGTTCTAATATTGCTGTAATTTCATGACGCCACTTCCACCTAATAGCTTCATCCTTTAGATTAATATTTTTTTCGTTTTCCAAATTCTTAAATTGCTCTGTGGTATCAGTCGCTTTTAAAATTCCTGACCATTGTCTGCTTGTTAGACCAATTATCATCACTCTATTACCATCTGCGCATAAAAAATCCTTACCATAAGCTCCATAAAGCGCATTACCAGCTTTAGACCTGTCATCAGTGTTTAAAGTTGAATCAGCGATCATTCCCAGGTGGCCAATAGCCGCTGCCGCGACGTCTTTCAAAGCTATCTCAACATCTTGACCAACCCCATGTCTTAACCGATAACGTTCAGCAGCTAGTAAAGATGAAACACACATATTACCTGCAATCATATCCCAGGCTGGGATTGCATTCGCCACTGGTTCAGTGCTTCCCTCATGACCCGTAATCTCTGGGATTCCTAATGCTGGATTAACTGTGTAATCAACTTGAGGTCTTCCTTGCCGGTCGCCTTTTAAAGTGACAATTATTATGTCACTTCTCAATTTAGATAAAGTTTCATAATCCAACCAGCCTTTAACCTTTAAATTAGTTAAAAATAGGCCAGCGTCTTTCCCAGGAGCGGTAATTAAGTTAGTGATTAATTCCTTTCCCTCCGGGTTTTTCATGTCGACTGCAATAGATTTCTTACCCTTATTCATTCCAGACCAAAACAAACTACTACCACTTGGCGAGTACGGCATGCGTCGAGCGTCGAGACCTCCTTCGAGCCTGTCAAGCCTTATAACCTCCGCTCCCATTTGCGAAAGTGTCATACCGGCCATCGGTACTGCGACAAAAGCAGAGCTTTCGATCACCCGCAAACCAGATAGTATATTATTCACTGTCTTCCTCCCATAAGGCTGTTGCCTCCATACACTGGTGGTCATTAGACGCTGTGTACAAACTAAGACCACTTTTATTTTCCTTCGCAACTAGCTCCATTGAATTATTCGCAAATGCTGGGTGTACCCCTCTAAATGAAAACTTACTTGGGGCAGAATTTTTTAAACTAGTTGCATATTGCATAAGAAATAGTGCCTGTAGAGGCCCATGCACGATTAAATGAGGATATTTTTCAACCTCTTGAGCATATTTTAAATCATAGTGAATTCTATGCGCATTATATGTTAATGCAGAAAATCTGAAGAGAAGTGGATTTGATATGGAAATTTTTTCTTTTGGGTAATCAGGTTGGGGAAGCTCTCTTTTTTTGGGGGGATTGAATGAATCAGAAGCTTCTAAATAAACAATATTTTGTGTTTCTGTTATTGCTAAATTATTTGAAGTTTTCAACTTGTGTTCATAAGTAATAAACACCATTTCGCCTGATTGAGATTTCTTTTCTTTAATATCAACGAGTGTTGTTTCTTTTATTATCTCTTCTCCAATTTTTAAATCAGAGTGAAAATTTAATGAGCCACTTGCCCACATTCGGCGCGTCAAATTTTTTGGTGGAATATATCCAACGTGCTTTGGGTGACCATCTTCTCCCAGTTGACTTAAGTGTGTGGGGGAGGGAAATGCAAACCAATGCCATAAAGCCGGTAGTGCACCATGTTCTTTCAGCTGCCCATCAGAGTCCTTTCCGATAGTTGAATTTATAAGCTCCGCAGTTATTAAATCAATTTTACCTGACGTAGTGTTTGTAGTTCCTATCCAAGCAGCGATGTCCGAATTCCCCAATTATTTGCTCCATTATTTTAAGCATACAAAAACCCAATTAAATTATACTACGAGTTTATCAAGCCAGAATTAAGATGAATTGGCCCAAATATAAAAATAACGTTGATTTAATCTATGTGATTACTACCTATCAAGCTCTGAACTTCTGGCTTCCGAAATAATATTCGTATAATTTGAAATAAAAATTAATGAAGCTCCAATTATTAAAGTTAGCTCTATCGGTTCGTTATACAGTAGAAAACCCAATAATGCGATTATAGGTAACCGGACGAATTCAAGTGGTGAAACGACGGCCGCAGGTATTAATGTTAAAGCAGTAGTTAAACAGTAATGAGCAAATAGTCCTGAAATACCAATTATGGCAACTAACGGAATTTCTGATAGTGAAAATACAGTAATTTTTCCGTCATAAACGCTACAAACAAAGCCAAAAACTGTTTGAATTACAGTCATAAACAAAAGAATATGAATTGTAGACTCCAATTTGGTTAAGTGCTTTGTAAACAGCACTGAACCAGCAAATCCAATTGCAGAGAGCCCTGCAGCAACGATTCCAAAACTTAAATCTTTTGACCAGGGTGCAGTAATTATAAGAACCCCGGAAAAACCAACTATTCCCGTAATTAAACGCAGTTTAGTAAGAGTTTCCCCAAGAAACATGGGAGATAGAATTATTACCCACAGAGGAAATGTAAATTCTAATGCAATAACTTGAGCTAAGGGAGCTACAGTAATAGCGAAAAACCACAAATTCTGTCCCGTAAAATGGGCTATATTTCTTCCCAAATGAAATGAAATGTTTGTGAATTTTATGCCACTTAAGCTTTTATAGTATAGTCCTATTACAACTATTATTAACAATCCAATAATACTTCGATACATCATAATTTCGAAGGTTGGTATGGTTTTACCTAATTCTCTGCCGGCGATAGCCATTGCAGAAAATGAAGCAATTGCACCTATCATATATAATGCCGCTTTTACTGCAGGACCAGGCAAGAATTAATACTCTATATTACGCTACTGATGATCAAATAATTTTAATTATTTATTGTCCATATATAAATTGATTTTATTTAGTTTTTGCTTAAAAATGATGACTTAGGTGCAGTAATCTTTTCAACTTTTTAAAAATAGAAGATTTTGTAAACTAATGTAAAATTCATACGAAAGATTTATTTTATAATAAATGGATAGGTAAAAATTATGCAGTATCACACGCCATCTAGCTTCAGTGAGGCGGTAAATATTTCGAATTCAGCTGATGGACTAGTTAAATACCTAGCAGGCGGTACAGATGTCCTTGTGCAGCTGAAAATTGGTACTAAGTCTCCAGACCATTTAATTGATATCAAAAAAATACCTGGTGTAAAAGAAATTGCATTGCGTGAAGACGGAGGATGGACAATCGGCGCAGCAGTTTCAGGCGTACAGCTTACTAATCATAGCAAGTTATCAAGGGAATGGCCTGGTTTAGTAGAAGGAATGGAGCTTGTAGGTTCTGCCCAGATCCAAAGCAGAGCTACGTTGGTAGGTAACTTGTGCAATGGTTCTCCTGCGGCCGATAGCGTTCCGGGTATGATAACTGCTGGAGCAACTGTCTCAGTCGTAAGTTCTTCTGGCACAGCGGAAATTCGAGTTGAGGATATACCGGTTGGCCCGGGCTTAACAAATCTTGGAACTGGAGAAATAATAACGGCTGTAAATCTTCCAAAGAGAAACAAGCATGAAGGAGATGCGTACCTAAGATTTATACCAAGAACTGAGATGGATATAGCTGTAGTAGGTTGCGCAGTTAATCTATCGTTAGAAAATGGAGTGATTAGGTCTGCAAAGGTTGTTTTGGGCGCAGTAGGTCCGAAAGTTGAAGTAGCTACTCCTGCTGCAGAGTGCCTGCTTGGTGAAAAATTAGACGAAGATATATTATCCATATTTTCCGATAAATGCAGTGAACTTGCAAAGCCAATATCGGATAAAAGGGGCTCGGAGGAGTTTCGGAAAGAGGTAATCGGCGTTATCGCAAAACGCGCTGCAAAAAAAGCTTACGATAGAGCGCTAGGAAATAAATGATATGAATAAAATTCACGTGAAGACGAATATAAATGGTGATCAGGTGGAATTTCTCGCTGATCCCCGAGAAACTTTATTGGACTGCTTGCGGGATCATGTTGGATTAACCGGTTCTAAAGAAGGATGTGGAACCGGTGATTGTGGTGCCTGTTCCTGTATTTTTGATGGTGATCTTGTCAGCTCTTGTTTGGTTCTTGGTGTGGAAGCTGAGGGTAAATCGATAGAGACTATAGAGGGTATGGCTGGACGAGAAGAACTTCACCCGCTTCAGAAAAAATTTATTGAGATGGCCGCACTACAATGTGGCTTTTGCACGCCGGGCATATTAGTTGCTGCAAAAGCGCTACTTGAGAAGAATAACAATCCAACGGAAACCGAAGTTAGATATTGGCTGGCCGGTAATTTATGCCGTTGTACTGGATACGATAAAATAATTAAGGCTGTTATGGAAACGGCGAAAGAAATTCGGGAGACAGCTTAATGGCTAAAGACGATATAACGAAAAGTTTTAAATTTATTGGAACCCGACCTAATCGTCCCGATGGGTTTGAAAAGGTCACCGGTAGAGCAAAATATGGCGCAGACATTTCAGCAGTCGGTATGCTTCACGGAGCAGTACTTCGATCTCCTTATGCCCATGCCCGAATAAAGAGCATTAATTTTGAAAAAGCTGCAAAACTTGATGGCGTAAAAGCTATTATTACCCGAGATGACTTTCCAAAAGACAGGGAGGGAGAACCTCTAAAACTTTTAGAAAATACAATCGCAGGAGAGATTGCTTATTATGATGGTCACGCAATAGCAGCAGTCGCTGCGACATCAGTATTTACAGCAAAGGAAGCCCTAAAAGAGATAGAGGTAGAATATGAAGTTTTACCCCATGTAATTGATGTGGATGATGCTATGAAGCCCAATGCTCCAATAGTTCGCGAAAATGCTGGGGATTTTTCCGTACCAGAAGGAAGCTCTCCGAATGTAGCAAGCTATATTGAGTTTGGCCGCGGTGATATAGCTATCGGGTTTGATAAGGCAGATATCGTCAAGTCCGGTCTTTTCAAAACAGAAGCAGCCCACCAGGGTTATATTGAGCCACATGCTTGTATGGCTCAGTTAGACCACAACGGGCAGGGGGAGATGTGGGTTTGTACTCAGGGTCACTGGTATATTCGCCAGATGTGCTCAGAAGTATTGGGCCTAGAGGCTAGTAAATTATGCGTAACTCCGTCTGAAATAGGTGGTGGATTTGGCGGGAAAACAACGATCTTTATTGAGCCATTAGCTTTAGCATTGAGCAAGAAATCTGGCGGACGTCCTGTAAAAATAGTTATGAGCCGTTCCGAGGTTTTGCGTGCTACAGGACCAACTGCGTCAGCATCAATGGATGTGAAAATAGGTATGACAAAAGATGGATATTTAACTGCAGGTTGTGTTGAGTTCAGAATGCAAGGCGGTGCTTTCGGCGGTTCGCCAGTCAGTGAGGCACTTCAATGTGCATTTGCATCTTATAACATGGAAGCTGTACATCATATTGGTTTTGATGTCCTAGCCAATCGGCCGAGGGCGGCTGCCTACCGTGCCCCAGGATCACCGATGGCGGCGTTTGCAGTTGAAAGTTTAATAGATGAAATGTGTACGGACTTAAACCTCGACCCAATTGATGTCAGATTAAAGAATGCTGTCGCTGAGGGTAGCAAGTCAAGTTATGGACCAAAGTTTAAAAAGATTGGTTTGATCGAAACACTAGAAGCTACTAAAGAGCACCCGAATTATTCTATCGAACTAGGGGTTAATCAAGGTAGGGGTGTCGCTGCTGGATATTGGATGAACCATGGAGGAGAAACCTCTGTTTCGGTTTCTTTAGCTGAGGATGGTAGCGTCAATGTCTCTGTTGGTACTCCAGATATAGGTGGGAGTAGGGCATCAATAGCTCTAATGACAGCAGAAACTTATGGAATTCCGTATGATAGTGTTCGTGTAAATATATTAGAGACGGGTGCTCTTGGGTTTAATGAGCCAACCCATGGAAGTAGGGCTACGCTTGCGTCTGGTAAGGCTGTTTACGAAGCAGCTAATCAAACAATTGCTGAAATGTGCAGGCGTGTAGCAAAAAAGTGGCAAATTGATCCTGAAGCTGTTTATTGGGAAAACGGATATGCAAAACCAGCAGGACCAAATGCGGGAGATTTTAGTCCTATTTCAATAAAACAAATCGCTTCCGAAATGGATAAAACCGGGGGACCAATAGCAGGGCATCACGAAGCATCAATTCGCGGGGTTGGTCACAGCTTTGGTGTTCATATTGCTGACGTTGAAGTTGATCCTGAAACCGGAAGAGTCACCGTACTAAGATATCTTGTGGCGCAGGATGCTGGACGGGCAGTACACCCGTCTTATGTAGAAGGTCAATTTCAAGGTGGCGCTGTTCAGGGAATAGGGTGGGCACTGAACGAAGAGTATGTATACGGGGAAGATGGGTGCCTACAGAATGCAGCCTTTCTTGATTACAGAATACCTGTTGCTAGTGATTTACCTAATATTGATACAATTATCGTTGAAGTCCCCAATCCGGATCACCCATTTGGCGTGCGTGGTGTTGGCGAGACCGGTATCGCTCCACCATTACCAGCACTTGCAAATGCTGTAGCAGCAGCAACTAAGATAAGGTTACGATCATTACCGATGTCTCCAACAAAAGTATTGAAAGCCTTAAAGACTGGTAATGATGGCTGTTAATGTTTACCTATGGGCAAGCCTCAAAAAATTTACAAATGATAAAGATATATTGACGATTGAAGCAACAACCATCGGTGAATTAATTAGTGTTTTGAGGAGAGACTTCCCTGGTTTAAAGCCATTCTTGGATAGTGGTATTTCCTTTGCTATAAATGGAGAGCTATCAAATCCCAATTCAAATGAATCTATACCAGATGAAGCGGAAATTTATATTATGCAAAAACTCAAAGGCGGTTAAACCACTTTTGTCAGTCTATCCCGTTTAATTTATTATTTAAGATTTTTATTACGATAAAATGAGTAACTTTTCCAAAATACGTAACTCTGCTAGGCTAAGCATTGCTCCTATGATGGATTGGACGGATCGACACTGTCGTTACTTTCATCGCACATTTTCTAAAAGTATCTTGCTATATACTGAAATGGTTACTTCTCCTGCTTTAGTACAGGGAAATGCAACTTATCTATTAGAATTTGACAAATCGGAAAATCCTTTAGCTTTGCAACTCGGTGGTTCCGATCCAACTGAACTAGCAAGAGCTGCAGTCATAGGAGCTTCACTCGGTTACGATGAAATTAATCTAAACGTTGGCTGTCCGTCAGATAGAGTGCAGTCGGGTATTTTTGGTGCGATATTAATGAAAACTCCAGAAATTGTTGCTAACTGTTGCAAGGAAATGATCGATGCTGTTGACATAGAAGTTACTGTCAAATGTAGGATTGGGGTTGACCAACAGGATCCTAATGAAACATTACCAAAATTTCTTGAGTGCATATCCAAAGTAGGTGTTACGCGTGTTATAATTCATGCAAGAAAAGCAATTCTATCGGGATTAAGCCCAAAACAAAATCGCAATGTTCCACCTTTAAATTATGAACTAGTTTATAAGATGAAGGAACAATTCCCAAATTTGCATATTTCTTTAAACGGCGGCATTCAATCATTAAACCAAGCGCAGTTACACCTCGAAAATGGGATTGATGGTATAATGATAGGTAGAGCGGCGTATCAAAAACCTGGTGAGGTTTTACTAGACGTAAATAGGCTTATTTATAACCTACCTAACCGACAAGTT
The DNA here is from genome assembly GCA_002457055.1 of Rhodobacteraceae bacterium MED-G08. GTDB lineage: Bacteria > Pseudomonadota > Alphaproteobacteria > Rhodobacterales > Rhodobacteraceae > Salinivivens > Salinivivens marinus. The sequence continues at coordinate 8,810 of NTKT01000033.1, read as the reverse complement.
AGTGAAAAAGAAATAGTTAAACAGATGATCCCCTATATAGAAAATCAATATAAAAATGGAAATAAAGTTAGTAAAATAACAAGGCACATGCTTGGTTTGTTTTCAGGTCGACCAGGTGCAAAAGTTTGGCGCAAGGTATTATCAGAAAATGCACACAGTTCTGGTCCAGAAATAGTATTACAGGCATTGAGTGAAGTTGAATAAATTTTAAAAATAGTTTTAAGGATATGAGAGGATGAATTTTATCACATTTTTAGGAATTGGTAAAATGGGTCTCCCGATGGCCAATAATCTAGCTAACGCCGGTTACAAGGTCACTTGTTGGAACAGAACGCCGGCAAAACTTGAGCATCTGCCTCCTTTACTAGAGGGAAATAGCGATCTAAATACGGCGATTTCTGGCGCAGGTATTGTTATTTCGATGCTGAGCGATGGGTCGGCTACCAAAGAAGTCATTAGTAGGTTAAGCGATACGTCATTGTCTTCGGTTAAAACATGGATCGAAATGGCTTCAGTGTTGCCGCAAGAAGCAATTGATCAGGCCTCTTACTTAAAAAAAAATAGTATCGAATACCTCGACTCTCCTGTTTCAGGTGGAACGGTTGCTGCGAAGAACGGAAATTTAGCAATTATGGTGGGAGGCGAGGAAAACATATTTCATAAGACCAAGGAGATTTTTTATCCGTTGGGTAGACCAGTTCTAGTTGGTCCAATCGGAACAGGCCAGTTAGCAAAATTAGCTAATCAAGCTATTGTGGGCATCACCATCGGTGCGGTTGCAGAGGCAGTGCTTTTGTTAGAAAGAGGGGGAGCAGACGTCGACGCAGTTAGAGATGCGCTCTCTGGAGGGTTTGCTGACAGCACGATCCTACAACAACATGGCGCGAGAATGTCAAAACGTAATTTTGAGCCTGGCGGCAGTGTAAAGACGCAATTAAAGGATCTTAATAATATTCAAAAAGTAGCAAAAATGTTAGATCTAGATTTACCCATGCTAAATGATGTCACAAAGCGCTATTTGACACTAGCTGATAATTCGCAAAATTTAGAGAAAGATCACTCTGCACTTTTTATAGAATTATTGAAGCGAAATAAAATTAAAGATTGAATCTAGCCAACAAAAGCCTTTTCAACGACATATTGCGCTGGTTCAGAATTAGCGCCCTCTTTAAATCCAAGGTCGTCTAAGATACTTTTTATTTCTAAATTTAATCCAATTGAACCGCAAACCATTGCTCTGTCACTCAGTGGAGAAAAATCATTTATATTCAGATCGTTGAACAATTTATTATTTTTTAATTTTTCGGTGATACGTCCCATACAAGAAGAGTTTTCCCGCGTAGTAGTGGGATAGTAATTTAATTTCTTTATGTTATTTTTTCCTAATAATTCTATCATCAGTTCATCTTTGCTAAGACCTTCTACCAACAGACGGCCATACTCTAACTCTGCTAATTCTCTACATGTATGCGTTAAAATAACTTGATCATAATCTTCAAAGGTCTGAGGATCACGAATTAAAGAAGCGAAGGGAGCAATGCCTGTACCTGTCGCAAATAACCACAGTCTGCGACCAGGTAACAGTGCGTCATGCACTAAAGTACCAACCGGTTTGGGTCTCAAAATAATTTGGTCATTAACTTTTAAATGCTGAAGGCGTGAGGTCAGAGGGCCATCCTGAACTTTTATTGAATAAAACTCCAATTCATCATCCCATGACGGTGATGCTATAGAATACGCTCTAAGCAGAGGCTTACCATCATCTTTAAGAAGCCCGATCATTACAAATTCTCCAGATCGAAATCTTAAAGATTTTGGCCTAGTAACTCGAAAAGAAAACAACCTATCTGTCCAGTGCTTCACTGAGGTTACTGTCTGAGCATCCGGCATAACAGGAATTTGAGATTTAGACTGAGTATTCAAAATATTTCACGCCTTACTAACTAAATTATTTAGAATTCTTATAAGGTGGGTATACCAAACCTGCAGATATTACTAGTTTTGCCGCATCTTCTATGGACATATCTAGTTCAATAACATCGCTCCTAGGGAAAAATAACATAAATCCAGAAGTGGGGTTTGGTGTCGTTGGCACAAAAACTGATAATAAATCGTCACTTTTAGTTTTGACTTTATGTTTAACTTCACCTTTTGCATTAGTGGAAATAAATCCAATAGCCCAAATGCCTTTTCTTGGATACTCAATCAAACAAGCCTTTTCAAAAGAGCGGTCCGATTGTGCAAAAACAGTTTCGGCAATCTGCTTAACACCAGAATATATTGATCTTACCACAGGCATCCTGCGAACAAGGTTTTCACCAATGCGAATTAAAGATCTGCCAAGAAATCCCTTAGCAATCCAGCCAACAAAGGTAGTGAAGAGTAGGAAAACAACTACACCTAAACCTCTTATATTGATGGCTACATCTTGACCAAATATCGTATTTAAAATGTTATCTGGATGGTATGGGCTTGGAATAAATGGCAATACGAAGCCATCTATCCACCCAATAACGCTCCAAATAAGCCAAATTGTTAATGCAACCGGTGCAATGACTACTAGACCAGTAAGAAAAGAATTCCGAAGCCCAGCCAGAAGACCTGATTGAGGTTTAATTAAATTTCCTGGATCTTCAAATTGCTTATCTGACATGCAAGAACACTAATAAAATGAATAAGTTACGTAAAGGGAAATTTCAAATCTTTTTGGCCTCTTCAATTAAACACGAAGCAATTTTACAGGCAAGATCTGCATTATTTTTAACTAACTCTATGTTAGCTTTTAGTGACTCTCCTTTGGTTAAGTTATAAATCTTATCAAGTAGGAATGGTGTCAAATTTTTATCAGAAACCATTTCTTTTTTTGCTTCTAAATTAGCTTTTTTGATAATAGGCAATATTTCCTGAAATGAAATTTCGGCATTACGCGGTATTGGGTTTGCTACAAGCTGCCCACCAGGGATTTCTAATGCTTCTCTAATTAAATGTGATCTTGCAATTTCTTGAGCACTATTCATTCTGATTGGTGATTTTAATCCACTAGAGCGCGACCAAAAAGCAGGCAACTCGTCTTGATCGTAAGTAATCACTGGGACCCCGAGAGTTTCAAGCACCTCTAATGTCTTCGGCAAATCCAGAATTGCTTTAGGGCCTGCTGATATAACAGTAACTGGAGTTTGAGCCAGTTCTTGCAAATCCGCGGAAATATCAAAAGTCTTTTCTGCATCAAGATGAACACCACCTACACCGCCTGTAGCAAATACTTTTAAATTTGCATTTGCTGCCAAAATCATTGTTGCAGATACGGTTGTTGCTCCAGTTTTGCCACATGTAAGGGCAGCAGCTAAATCACTGCGAGATATTTTAAGCACATCTTTCGTTTCAGACAGGCTTTTTACCTCGTTTTTAGTTAGACCAATTTTTATCACACCGTTAAGGATTGCTATAGTAGCTGGAACAGCGTTATTTGCTCTAATAATTTTTTCTACATCATGCACCATATTAAGATTATCAGGGTAGGGCATGCCATGGGTGATTATCGTACTTTCAAGCGCCACGACTGGAACGTTGTTACGCAACGCATTTTCAACCTCAGGATTTATTTGTCTTTTTATCATTTTAACTCAGAAATATATTTTGCTGACTTCTCAACTGCAAATTCCAAACATTGCTCCGGATTATAGTTAAGCATCTCAGCCTTTATATGAGCAGCCAAAAACGCGTCACCGGCACCAGTTAACCTTTTAACCTTTATTCTTGGAGGTTTCACGGACACCACTCCACTAGAGCTGCTAGCCATAGATACTTTATCTTGGCCGTTTGTTATAATTACTTTTCCTACTCCTTGGCTGATTAATTCATTTGCGGCGATAGCTGTATCGGAAAACTGAATTCCACATAAATTTTGAGCCTCAACTAAATTTAAGTAAAGAGTAAATTTTTCTTTACTTAAAAAAGGCGCCAGACGACTGGCCTTGCCAGGTGACGCTGGAACAACCTTAACATCAAATTTTTCATAATAATGGTCTGAGGAAAGATGTTTTAGTAAAGCTGGCTTTAAATTACCATCAACTATCAGCGGTACTTGACTTGATTTTATATGACCTTTGAAGTGTTCGTTTTTCAACGGCTTTAAAATTTCATATCCAACTGCTTCCAAAGAGTGGGCATCAGCTATTGCTGCAACTACACCACCATGATCCTCTATTGCTACATAATTGTCTGTTCTAAAATTGTCAGACCGATAAATGTAATCAGCATTTATTCCTTCATTTTGACAATAGGAAAAAAGCTCGTCACCCTCACTGTCATTTCCCAGAAATCCGAGTAGGCAAGGATTTAGTTCAAGATTGACAAGATTTTGTGCAATATTGAAAGCAACACCACCCGGTATTCGTTTAATGTAACCTCCAACATCATCACCTCTACTTATCGGCTTATCAGTACGTCCAATTACATCCCAAAGAACGCTCCCTACACATATGGCATCTATTTCATAATCCATTGGCTTTTATAACGCCAAATGTAAGAGCCGCCCACAAACTTTCCCAAATAACGCCCTTATCTTTAGATAATTTCTCACTAGCCGGTCTCAGTATTACATTATCAATTAAATATGTTCTGTCATTTTTCACTTTTACCGTTGCCATTCCTTTTTCATTGGTTTGAACGGCAAAAGTATTGACATCTAAATCAATGGTCGAACGCTCAAAGACGTTCAGGGTCGCAAATGCATGAGGCTGTCCATTATAGAGTAGAAGTATTTCTATACCATCAGACATGTCATCTGTATAAGGATTCTCTTTAGCAATTAATTCAAGTTCAAGATTATTCGCTTGATCTGAACCTATTGAGCTACCTACGCCCACAAGCGCTTTACTATATCGCGTATAAATTTCAGAAAAATTTTCCATAGGAAAACTCTGACTTAAATGAAGATCAATTGCATCTTTCGCATCTTTTTCTAATGCAAAACTGTGAAACTTTTTAAACTCTTTATACTTGATCACACTTGGTTTGGAGACATAAATTGCTGAAATTAAACCATTTTTATCAGGTTCTATTTGAAGAGCAGGAATGTCACCTTGACGAGAGGCATTATCGAACCGTTCTCCATTCTGTCTCCAATAAAGCTTTTCGACCGATCGATCGAAATAGCCTAGAGAAAATCCGTCAAAATTTTCTCCATTTCGTAAATCAAAATCTAATTTAGCGCCTTTTTCTACTTTAAAATCTGATGTATCAATCCAGAGCTCGTGACCCATTAATGTAAATGGAAAAAAAAGAAATATGATTTTTAAAAATAATTGCCGGTACATATTCAACTTCATATTTAATGTCCTGCTATTAATAAAGATATTATTTTTAAGTCTCGCTACTAGTGTGCATTCACATGAGGTCACGCCAGCAATAGGAGATATATTTCATAAACAAGACGGCATTCAATTAGAAATTAGGCTTAACTTAGAGGCGTTACTTTCTGGCATCGATTTGTCGGATATTTCCAATACAGATGAGGCAACGCAATCTGCCGAATACGATTTCTATAGAGGTATGTCTGCAGTCGATCTAAAATCAAATTTTTCAGAACTATGGCCAAATTTTAAAAATGAAATTCAAGTAAAACAAGGTAAGGAATTAGTGGATCTAAAACTACAAAATATTTTGGTCGAAGATCAGAAAAATTTTGAGTATCCAAGATTCACAACAGTAATTTGCTCCGTAAAGTTAGATCCTCTTAGACCATTTAGCTTTCAATGGTCAAAATCGTTTGGAGAAATAGTGCTAAGAGAGCAGGGTGGTAATAATAGCTTTACACAATATCTTCAACCAGGGGAAAAAAGCGCTGAGATAAGTATTGGTGAAAAAGATTCCTCCAATTTTTCAGAAGTATTTCTCGAATATATACCTGTGGGATTCACTCACATAATTCCAAAAGGCTTAGACCATATACTTTTTATAGTAGGCATATTTTTCTTATCTATTAAATTGAGTTCTTTGTTTTTACAAATTACAATTTTTACGTTGGCTCACAGCGTTACGTTAGCAATGGCGTCTCTAGGTCTAGTTAATATCAGTCCTTCGCTCGTTGAGCCATTAATTGCTGCCTCAATTGTTTATGTTGCGATCGAAAATTTCTATTCAAAAGCCATAAATTTAAGGAGATCATTAGTAGTTTTCATATTCGGCTTGCTTCATGGACTAGGCTTTGCATCCGTTTTGTCAGAATTTGGTTTACATATCCACCAATTCATTCCAGCCTTAATAGGTTTCAACTTAGGAGTGGAACTGGGTCAGCTTAGTGTTGTTTTTATTCTATTCATTGCAATTGGTTATTGGTTTAACAAAAAAAATTGGTACCGAAAATTTATAACCCTACCAATATCAGGTATCGTAGGCTTGATCGGATCCTATTGGTTTTTTGAACGCATTATTTAATCAGAAAAAATTAGCAAATGGGGTTGTTACCGTAAAGAATATAGTCTAGATGACCACCAATTAAAATTCGTAGGCAGTTTTCGGTTAGATAGAAGAGAAATTTTTATTTAACCAGCCGGTTGGAGCCTTGCTCTGATTTGCTGCTGAGATACAAACCGGGAAAGGAAATTAAATGGCTCTACCAGAGTTTACATTGCGCCAATTGCTTGAAGCTGGCGTACACTTCGGCCACCAAACGCAAAGATGGAATCCAAGAATGGAGGAGTTCATTTATGGTGAACGAAACGGCATTCACATTATGGATTTAACTCAAACTGTTCCGATGCTTGATGCCGCATTGAATGTTGCAAGAGAAACCGTCGCTAAAGGTGGAAGAATTCTTTTCGTCGGAACAAAGCGACAAGCCTCCACAGCTATTGCGGAAGCAGCAGAAAACTGTGCCCAGTACTATATGAACCATAGGTGGTTAGGTGGTACTCTTACAAATTGGCAAACCGTTTCTCAGTCTATTAATAGATTGAAAGCATTAGATGAGAAGATGGCCACAGGGTCTGAGGGTTTAACAAAAAAAGAGCGGTTGGGTATGGAGCGTGAGCAGTCCAAACTGCAGGCTTCTCTTGGTGGAATTACCCAAATGGGCGGAGTTCCAGATCTTTTGTTTGTTATAGACGTTAAAAAAGAGGCGCTTGCCGTCGCTGAAGCTAATAAGCTTGGTATTCCAGTTATAGCAGTAGTAGACACCAACTGCTCTCCATCTGGAGTAGATTATATAATACCCGGCAATGATGACGCAGCCAGAGCTATATCATTATATTGTGACTTAATAGCTCGTTCCGCCTTAGACGGAATGACCGAGCAAATGGGTGCAGCTGGCGTTGATCTCGGGGAAATGGAAAATGTACCTTTAGAACCTGAGCTTGGGAATGATACGGTCAAAGAAGAAATTACTGAAGCGGTTGCAGCAGATACTGTAGCGACTGAAGAAGAAAAACCTGAGAGTGAGCCCATCCTAGATGAACCTTTGGTCGCTGAAGCGATTGCAGCAGATACTGCAGCGACTGAAGAAGAGAAGCCTAAAAAAGAAAAGGCAGTAACTATAAAGAAGGCCTCAACAAAGAAGGAAGTATCCACAAGTTCTGAAGAAGATACTAAACCTAAGTCGAAATCAGCAGCTAAAACAAAAAAAGAAAAGTCAGTTTCCGATGAAGCCTCAGTAGAGGTGGAAAATGAGGATAAAGACGCTAAAAAAGCCAAAAAGAAACCAAAGGCGGAAGCTGCTAAAAAATAACAACCATAAACGTCTGACTAGTGGTTAATAATTAAAGAAATTAAGATAGGATAGGAAGTATCATGGCAATAACGGCTTCTATGGTAAAGGAACTGCGGGAAACAACTGGCGCAGGCATGATGGACGCTAAAAAAGCTCTGACTGAAACAGATGGAGATTTTGAGGCTGCAATTGATTGGCTTAGAACCAAAGGATTGGCTAAAGCGGCAAAAAAATCTAGTAGAGTAGCAGCAGAGGGACTTGTAGCGGTGGCTACAAGCGACGGAAAAGGTGTTGCAGTTGAAGTAAATTCAGAAACAGACTTTGTTGCCAAAAATTCTGATTTTCAAGAAATGGTAAAAGCAATAGCTACTGCGGCGTTGAACGTATCCAATACAGACGAATTGGCGAGTACTTCAATAGCTGGAAAGACAGTAGCCGACACGCTCACTGATAACATTGCCAAAATCGGTGAAAATATGACCCTCAGACGTATGCAGAGTATCGAAGCTGAACGAGTTGTTACGTATGTTCATAACTCTGCGACCCAGGATATGGGACAAATTGGAGTCTTGGTTGCAATAAATGGAGAAAATACAGAGTTTGCTCGCCAGGTAGCTATGCACGTCGCAGCAGCTAATCCACAGGCATTGAGCGCTGCAGAACTTGATCAGTCAATTGTTGAGCGTGAGAAAAATATTCTTACGGAGCAGGCTAGGGAATCCGGAAAGCCCGAGCAAGTAATTGAAAAGATGATACAAGGTCGAATGAAGAAGTTTTTGGCGGAAGTTACACTGCTTGGTCAAGATTTTGTAATTAATCCAGATCTTACAGTTGAAGCTGCCGCACAGGAAGCTGGAGTTGAAATCGTTTCTTATGTACGAATGGCCGTCGGCGAAGGCATCGAGAAGGTCGAGGAAGACTTTGCTGCAGAAGTTGCAAAGGCCGCTCAGGGTTAGAGCAACTGCAAGACAGTTAAGTGGATAGATAGCTACTTGGTAGTTTATTAACCGACTTTGTTGGTTAATATTAGTTGTTAAGTATATATTATTAATATTAAAATAGGATTAACCATAATTATATTTGTTAACATAATATATATTAT
>NTKT01000032.1 GCA_002457055.1 Rhodobacteraceae bacterium MED-G08 | reverse complement strand
AAGCTCCGTATGGAATAGATAAGCGTCTGTATTTTGATCATTTCGCATCAATGCCGAAAGAAAAGCTAAAAATATTTTTGAATAAACATTCATAGACCCTGAAACATCACATAATGCCACTATTCTTTTAGGCCGATCTGGCTTGGATTTATTAATCAACTTAAAAGGATCTCCCCCTGTCGAGAGGCTCCGACGAATAGTTTTACGAAAGTCCAGCACCTGACCTTTCTTTGAGCTAACCAGCCTTCGTGATCGCTTATCACGTAGAGCTTTACCAATCCTTATTGCAACTTCCATTGCATCATCAATTTCTTGATTAGTAACAAATTCACGTAAATCTTTTTGCATCTTTGAAGCTTCTTCTACTGCAACAAGCTCACCTTCTCTTTGATCGTTCAAAATAGGTGTGTCTTCATCAGGCTCACTTGGTGCACCCGATGAGCTATCAGAGTTGTCTATAGCTTTATCACCAGCCTCTGAAACCATTTCTTTTTCATTGGGAACACTACCATTTGGAATTACTTTTTGCTTCACACGTCCAGAATCCATCCAATAACTATCGAACAAATCTTCAAAACGGCGAGACTCGTCAAGATTTCCTACGCATAGTGGCTTTAATGAGCGTCTCACTTCAAATGGATCACTCATATTTATTCGGTCTAGGATGGTCAGTGCAGTTTCAACTTCTGAGACACCTAACTTTAGATTATTAAATCTTAAATGAGAAAAGAAACCAACTATCCGAGCAGATGGCCCGGTATCTCGAGCCGCAAATTTACTAATACGACTCATGCAGCTTGTCCTGCTATGCGCTGTGCAACCTCTGTCGTGATATTCCACTGGTCCGTCTTTGTTTTGAGCAATGTAGTCATGGCTGACTGAAGTATTTCAGGGTCATGAGATAAATCGTTAACTCCTAGACCTATTAAAGCGGCAGAAAAATCCAACATTTCAGCAATACCTGGCGTTTTTTCCAAATCCTCTTTACGTAATTTCTGCACAAAATCTATAATCTGACATGCAAGTAAGAAGTCAATATTGGGCTGTCTTGCTTTTAAAATTTCGATCTCAGTAGTACGATCAGGATATTCCACATAACTATATAGACACCTCCGTCTTAAAGCATCAGACAGGTCCCTAGTACCGTTTGAGGTAAGGATGACAATTGGCTTAGTCACGGAGTTTATCGTGCCTAACTCAGGAATTGAGACCTGATAATCAGATAAAATTTCAAGTAAAAACGCTTCAAACTCTTCATCTGCCCTATCAATTTCGTCAATTAAAAGAACTGGGGACTTATCTTGCGTTATTGACATTAGAAGTGGACGTTCCAAAAGAAAATCTTTAGAAAAAACATGTTTTTCTATTTGCTCTCTGGAAACGCCATCGTCTGCTGCTGCTCTAATTGAAATTAGTTGCCGTTGGTAATTCCACTCATAAATTGATTGGGCTGAGTCTAGACCTTCATAACATTGCAATCTGATTAGTTTGGTTGATTGGGCTTGAGAAAGTGCTCTTGCAAGCTCTGTCTTTCCGACTCCTGCAGAACCCTCCAACAACAGTGGGCGTTCCAATGATAAGGCAAGCTGAATTGCAACTACCAATTCGTCCGACGCAATATAACTTTGCTCAGCCAGTGCTGCTTGAAGTTCTTTCCATTCCATTATGCAGTCCAATCTAGTGAGGGCTCTTCTGAGCCCTCACTTTATCTTATTAGCCGTGCAATCCAAGATCATTAGCTGTTTTCCAGATACGCCAATGATCGTGAGGCATATGCACTTGACGAAGGCCAAATGGTCTAAAAGCATCATGCACCGCATTTGAAAATGCTGGAACACCACCAACATTTGGACTTTCGCCAACACCCTTAGCACCGATTGGATGGTGAGGACTTGGAGTTGTTGTGTGGTCAGTTGTATAATTAGGTGTTTCCCATGCTGTGGGTAAGAAGAAGTCCATAAGAGTCCCGGTCTTAACATTACCCATATTATCATATGCTATTTCTTGTCCCATGGCTATTGCCAGGGCTTCTGTAAGACCACCATGAACCTGACCTTCAATAATCATTGGATTAATACGAGTACCACAGTCATCTAAAGCATAAAACTGACGAATTTCGTGTTCACCTGTGTCAACATCAATTTCCATGACACAGATATACGCTCCAAAAGGATAGGTCATATTCGGAGGATCATAATAGCTAACTGCTTCAAGACCCGGTTCAATGCCTGGAATTGCTTGATTATAAGCAGCAAAAGCTATCTCCTTCATAGTTTTGAAACGCTCGGGCGCTCCCTTAACCACAAAGCGATCTACATCGAACTCAACGTCATCATCATGCACCTCAAGCATATATGCTGCAATCATCTGTGCCTTAGCACGAATTTTCCTGCCCGCCATAGCTGTTGCCGCACCCGCTACTGGTGTTGAACGAGAGCCATACGTGCCCAAACCATAAGGCGCCGTATCGGTATCTCCTTCCTCGATGGTAATGGAGTCAGCTGGCAGTCCAATTTCTGAAGCCAAAATCTGCGCAAATGTAGTTGCATGGCCCTGTCCTTGGCTAATTGTGCCGAGGCGCGCAATCGCTGAGCCAGTTGGGTGAATACGAATTTCACAACTGTCAAACATCCCTAAACCCAGAATATCACAATTCTTTACTGGCCCCGCACCAACGATTTCAGTAAAATGTGTCAAGCCAATGCCTAAAAGTTTTCGGGTCTTTCCTGCTTTGAAATCTTCAACACGCTGTGCTTGTTCTTTTCTAAGATCATCATATCCAACAGCCACCAACGCCTTGTCCCATGCTGTATGATAATCACCACTATCGTACTCCCAGCCTAGAGCTGAGGTGTATGGGAATTGATCCTGCTTTATGAAATTGATGCGTCTCAATTCGGCAGCATCCATATTGAGCTCTATGGCTAAGACTTCGATCATCCTTTCAATAAAATAAGCAGCCTCTGTAACTCTAAATGAGCATCTATACGCAACGCCACCTGGTGCTTTGTTGGTGTAAACACCATCAACAGCCAAATATGCTGTAGGAATATCATAGGAACCAGTACAGATGTTCATAAAACCGGCAGGAAACTTAGTCGGATCAGCACAAGCATCGAACCCACCGTGATCCGCTGTTGTGTGGCACCAAAGACCAGTAATTTTGCCTTCTTTTGTTGCACTTATCTTACCCTTCATCCAGTAGTCTCTGGCGAAAGCCGTAGTCATCAAGTTCTCCATACGATCTTCCACCCATTTGACTGGTAGTCCAGTAACTATGGATGCAACTACCGAACATACGTAACCTGGATAAGCTCCAACCTTGTTACCAAAACCACCGCCAATGTCAGGAGAAATTACTCTGATGTTATGCTCTTCAAGACCCGAAATCAAACTGACAACCGTCCTTATAGCGTGAGGTGCTTGAAATGTTCCGTACAGCGTTAACTTTCCGTTAACTTTATCCATAGATGCGACGCACCCGCATGTTTCAAGGGGACAGGGGTGAGTTCGATGATAATAAACCATCTCTTCAGCAACTACATCTGATGAATCAATAACTTGCTCAGTTGCTTCCTTTTCACCTACTTCCCAGGTAAAAATATGATTATGATGCTTTCTTGGCCCATGAGCCCCATCAGCTTTTGGATCCAAATCTTCACGCAAAATTACGTCTGATTTAAGTGCTTCAAACGGATCAACCAGAACAGGAAGCTCTTCATATTCAACCTCCACTAACTCTGCCCCATCGGCTGCAATATAACGATCCTTTGCAACTACATAGGCGACTTCTTGGCCCTGAAAAAGTACTTTTCCATCAGCAAGAACCATTTGCTTGTCACCAGCCAAAGTTGGCATCCAATGTAGGCCGAGAGGCTCTAAATCTTTAGCGGTCAGTACCGCAAGAACGCCATCAAGAGCCATCGCCGCATCTGTATTAATCGACTTTATACGGGCATGGGCATACGGCGATCGCACGAAATCCCCATGCAGCATTCCTTCTAACTTTATATCGTCTACATAGTTGCCTTTACCTTGTGTAAAACGTAAATCCTCAACACGTTTTCTAGAAGAGCCCAACCCCTTAAGATTAGCCTTCCGTTCATTTCTATCCGGCGTCATATCATTCATTGCGCTGCCTCCTTAGCACTATTCATTTCACTGGCTGCCGCCATTATTGATTTAACGATATTCTGATAACCTGTGCAGCGGCAAAGATTTCCTGCCATACCAAACCGCACTTGTTCTTCAGTTGGATTTGGAATTTCTTCAAGTAACTTCGCAGCTCTCATGATCATCCCCGGTGTACAATAACCGCATTGTAAACCGTGATGCTCACGAAAAGCTTCTTGCAAGACGTGCAAGTTGTCGGGGCTTCCCATGCCTTCGACAGTGGTCAGCTCAGCGCCATCTGCTTGTGCAACAAACATCGTACAAGACTTTATAGATTTCCCATTCAAAGTGACTGTACAAACGCCACAATGACCAGTTTCACAACCTACATGTGAGCCCGTCAAATTCAGCCTTTCGCGTAAAGCGTGAACCAATAGTTCTCTAGGTTCAGCCGAGAACTCATGATCTTCACCATTTACTTTTAATTTTATTTGCATTTTTCCTGACATCAAATTTCTCCCTAAGCTCTTTGCCACGCCCGCTCAATAGCACGTGAGAGCACTACAGCTGCGGCATGTTTTTTGAATTCGACTGGACCCCTGTTATCCTCAGCAGGATCTATCGCATCAATCATAGAATTGACTGCGTTTTTAATATCTTCCGCTGACACCGAAGTTCCGATGAGGCAGTCAGACGCCGCGCCACAAAAAACTGGTGTATCGCTTAAATTAGTCATCGCGATCGAAGCTTCTTTACACTTCGAACCGTCCTTGGAAATTATGACTGCAGCGGCTGCAGTGGCATAGTCACCAATTTTTCTCTTCTGTTTTTCATAAGCATAACCACCTTTTGGAGCGTCAAATGTGACTGCAACCATTACTTCATCATCTTCTCTCTCAGTCATGTAAGCCGCGTGATAAAAATCTCGCGCTTTCACTTCTCGCCCTCCATTTGGACCACGTAGAATAAATGTAGCATCAAGGCACTGCATCAATCCGGGCATATCATTTCCCGGGTCACCGTTTGCCACATTCCCGCCAACAGTACCCATGTAACGTACCTGCGGGTCAGCAATTTGCAGTGACGCTTCCTTCAATATAGGCGCAGAAGAAGCCAGAGATGCATTGTCTATGATGTCTGCCTGAGTGGTCATTGCACCAATGCGAATTCTTGCACCATTCTCAATCCCCGTAAGTTCTTCAATACTTTGAAGATCTATTAAATGCGGCACTTCCGCCATTCTCAATTTCATTAATGGTATTAAACTGTGGCCACCTGCTATTACCCGAGCATCGTCTCCGTGCTCCTGTAATAGCGATATAACGCCGTCCAAATCATTTGGTCTGTAATAATCAAAAGCTGCTGGAATCATTTTTATCATTCTCCCCTGAGTCCAATTGTGGAAAGATGTCAAAACTTCAGAAGAATTTCTTCAAAAAATGAATAGTTACCGAATTTTTTGCACGAAATGCGCCTTATTTTGCGCCAATTGTACCTGGAGTGGTAATTATTGCTTCTTGAGCCGCTTTAAGCTTTGATCTACTTACCGGTATTCTGGGTGCCATTGGAGTCCCGAATACACAGTACCCTTTGTCCTTTAGCCGCTCAAAGCGATCCACACGTGCTGAATTTACAATATAGCTCCGATGAACCTTGATGAACCCAAAGCTCTCTAGCCTACGGTCTACTTCTGTAATTGGCCATACGCAGAAATATTTTTCTTTTTCAGTATAGACTTGGGAGTAATGTCCATCCGCTCTAATTGCCAATACATCTCTTAAAGCGATAAAAACCTTTGCACCATCACGTTCACAAGGAATATGTTGAGGACCTGAGTTATTTCCTGCATCTGGTCGTTGTTCATCTCCAACACTTTTAACATTTGTGACATGTGGAGACAAAAAGGTTGAACTGACCCACAAAAATAAACATAAAATAATAAAGCTCGATATCACTACGATAACTGCTAAAGTTTCATTGCTTATTAAGGGGCCAAATTCTGACCTTGCTGAAACCTCGACAAACTTTGTATTTAAAATTGCGAGAAAATGAACAGATACCACTGCAATGCCAAAGCAAATCGTAGCTAAAAATATATTTCGGTTATTGCGCTCTTTGTAGGCTACCCAAAAGGCGAGTCCACAGGAAAAAAATGCTACAGAAGAGGCGAGTACTAATCCCTGCACCGAGTAAACTGGTTTACACAACTGCAAACCAGCCATTCCAATATAATGCATAAGAAGTATTCCAGCGCCTACAATACATCCAGCCAGAATTATATTGAAAGAAGTTCTTACAAAGAAATGTAAGATCACAAGCGCCACTGCTACAACCAATATTGCTATTAATGCAGATGCCAGGGTTATTGCTGCGTCATAAAAAACCGACACTGGAAGGCTTAGACCCAACATAGCTACAAAATGCATAGACCAGATGCCACCGCCAAGTGCTACGGCAGCCATGGAAACAGAAATTTTTCGTTGCACTATGGTTTTTGCTGATAGATTTTGTGTTAGAGTGAATCCGGTAAATCCCGATACAACGGCTAAAACGAGAGATAGTGCAACCAGCGTGTGGTCATGTGAATAAGACAAATAATCCATGCGTCATTCTTTAAGCTAGCAAAATCAGCTGGCACTACAGTCTTCCCCACGAAAGGGAAACATGCCTTAGTCCCATAAAATAAGGCAACCTGCCTGAAGAGCAACTTATTTTAAAAATTATTGGTAAGGGATATTTAAATTTTTATATTAAAATCTAGTTCCCTGAGATGGAGAAAAGTAGAACCAAGAAAATTCGATCTTTCATTGAATTGATACTCAGCGCGCTTTCGCCTAAGGCGAGAGGGATAAATCTAGTCTATGCATATCTTTATGGGATAACTTGCCACTTTATGTTTGCCATTGCAGTGATCGCGATGATTTATCATATGTTCTACGGCATGCAAAAAAGCTATGGAAATCTTGAGGGCGCATTAGCAATAATGGCTAATGGAGCACTAATTTTACAATTCCCGCTAGCACATTCTTTTTTATTATCCCAGCGCGGTCAAAAGATACTGAGCTTACTTGGCCCTAAGGACTTAGCCATAAGCTTGTCTACAACAAGCTTTACTATTGTAGCTTCGATACAGTTGTTCGTATTATTTATGTTGTGGTCACCGAGCAAAATTGTCTTCGAACTACCCTTCGAGTTTTTAATATACATCTTACCTATTCTTTATTGTCTGTCTTGGTTTTTATTAATTGTTGCAACCATAGATGCTGGTTTGGAAGTTCAATCTGGGGCACTCGGATGGATCTCGGTTGTGGCTAGAAAGAAGCCCAAATTTCCTGAACTCCCCACAACTGGCCTATATAGAGTAATCAGGCATCCAATTTATGCGTCTTTTTTTCTTGCTGTACTAACCGTCCCAACTTGGACTGCAGACCAATTCGTTGTTTCACTGATATTAGGTGGATACTGTATTTTTGCCCCGATCTTAAAAGACCGTAGGTTAATTGATCGCCACGGTGAAAAATATTTGAGTTACAAAAATACCACTCCATATATGCTTCCTAGCAAAAGAATTAAGTAGAGTTAAAGATCCAATAATTTGCAGTATTTAATTAAAATTTTAAGCAGAGGAACCCTCGCACCAATGACGCGAAAAAATAAAATCAAACCGAGTATTTTTCTTTGAATAAAGATAAAGTCTGAACCAAGGACGGAACTTGGTATAAGTTCCAAATACAAATTAAAATTTTCCTCTGTTATTAACTCAAAAATTTTCGATTTTTGAAAATCAAATACTTCATGCCGAGTTATTTCTTCAATAGCTGTAGCAACTATCTTATCAATAAATTTAGTTCCTTCGGCAGATGCATCTCTGGGTACAAAATTATTTTCCTCTAAGAAAAGCTTTACCTTTTCTACATCTAAGGTCAAAGAAACCTTCAATAAACCTTTATACAACTTATATGTTTCGTCAGAAACTCGACAACATGCTCCAAAATCTAAAACTGAAATTGAATTGTCATCCTTACTAACTAAAAAGTTAGCTAGGTTTGGATCAGTTTGTACGAATTTAAAATTAAAAATCTCATTAAATAGAAGCTCAATCAAACTTAACGAAATTTTATCTTTTTTCGACTGATTGAAGTTTACAAGAGAGGATAACTCCTGGCCCTCCAAGAACGACATCGTGATAGTTTGATCGGTTGTTAATTCATCGTACACTTTTGGTACTTTAAGACAGGAAAAATTTTCTAGAAACTTTGAAAAATTATTTATATTTGCAGCCTCTAGCTCATAGTCAGTTTCTTGCCTTAATAGTTCTCCACATTGCGAAATATAATACTCAAGCGGAAAGTTAGCCGGTAACATTCCTGAATTTTTCATTATAAATTTAAGAGTATTCAAATCATTATCGATTGACTTTTTCACCCCAGGGAATTGTACCTTAATCGCAACGGTCTCGCCAGACGCTAGTATAGCTTTGTGTACTTGACCAATCGAGGCTGCTGCAAATGGCCTGACCTCGAAATTTTTGAAATTTTTTAACCAGCCTTCTCCCCAATTCTCATTAAGCACTTTTTTCAACTGACTCGGTGTCATGGAATATCCAGACGACCTCAGTTGAGCAAATATGGACGATAACTCTGGCGAAAGAATTATTGAGTCGTCTAATGATACTAACTGGCCAAACTTCATTGCCGCACCACGCAAGTTTTTTAACGTGTTTACAGTGGCAGTCACATTTTTTTTTGATACCAACGCTGATCTCAGATCTGGTTTTTTTACTGAAATAATATCCGATAAAAGACTTTGGGATGTATTGAGACCAAGGCGAAATAGTAACCCAGTAGAGAGAGTGGTTCGCGCTAAAGAGCTTACTGGCAAACGCTTTGCAGTATTTTGTTCGATAATGTTCTTCATTTTAAAATCTACGGCGGAACGCTCCTCTGTCGATTACTATTTAGCTGCAAAAGCTAAAAGTCGAGCGCTCTTCGAGCAAATATGAAAAAGCCAATGATAAAAGCGTTTAATCAGATAACTCTTGGCTCTTGAAAATAACAAAAGAATGCATAGCTCAAGCAAATGATTAGGAGACGATAATGAATACTTACACGCAAACATTTGAGGCTGATACAGGCAAGATTTTGAATATTGTTATTAATTCGCTGTATTCAGATCGGGATATTTTTCTAAGAGAATTATTATCAAATGCATCAGATGCGATTCAAAAAAGAAAGTTTTTGGGTCAAACAAATCAATCTCTTCTGAATAACGACGCGGACAGTATTGAAATAATTATAAATATAAAAAAGAAAATAGTTGAAATTGTTGATACTGGTATTGGACTTACCGAAAATGAGCTCGCTGAAACATTAGGAACAATTGCGAAATCAGGAACTTCAGCCTTCTTACAAGAAATGGAGGGCGAGGAGAATTCAAAAGACGCCGCAAAGACCTTAATCGGTCAATTCGGTGTCGGCTTTTACTCCGCTTTCATGGTGGCAGATAAGGTTGAAGTTTTAAGTAGAAAAGCAGGAACCAAACAGGTTAACTCATGGGAAAGTGATGGGCAGAGTGGATTCTCAATCGGTAAATCTGACGAGAAACAAGCCGTTGGAACAAAAATAAAATTATTTCTGAAGAAAGACGCTAAGGAATTTGCGGCTCCTGATAAAATTAAAACTTTGATAAAGAAATATTCTGATCACATTAGCTTTCCTATTAATATTAAAGAGGCAGATGGAGAAATTGAACAGGTAAACTCTGCGACAGCAATATGGACAAAGTCGGCCTCTCAGATTTCAAATGAAGAATATAAGGAGTTTTACAATTCAACCTTTGGGACTTTTGACGAACCGTTTGCAACGTTGCACAATAAATCCGAGGGTACTTTAGAATTTACGAATTTACTATTCATTCCCAAAACAGCTCCGTTTGACCTTTTTGATCCAGAAAGAAAAACAAAGATCAACCTTTATATAAATAGAGTTTTCATCAGCAACGATTTAGACGGGGTTATCCCTACTTGGTTAAGGTTCATCAAAGGTATTCTCGACACCACAAGTTTAGATTTAAATGTCAGCCGAGAAATAGTCCAAAATAACCCTGTGCTGAAGAAAATCTCAAAATCACTTACAAAACGCGTTCTTTCAGAATTAAAGAAAAGATTAAAGAAGGATGAAGAAAGCTACGATGCCTTCTGGGGGCAATTTGGTAAAGTCCTCAAGGAAGGGCTATACGAAGACATAGAAAACAAGGACAAAATAGCAGAAATTATAAAGGTACATTCGTTTAAAGGGGACAAATTAATAACACTTCAAAGCTATATCGAGTCGATGGTGGAGGGGCAGGATAAGATATTTATCCTCACTGCTGATACATTGGCACAAGCTAAATCCAGTCCACATCTTGAGGGCTTCAAAGCGAAGGGTATTGATGTTTTATTAATGACGGATCCAATCGATGCTTTCTGGACTTCTCAAATGAAGAGTTTTCAAGAAAAAGACTTCGTCTCTATTTCCAGAGAAAAATATGATCTTGCAAAACTAGGTGATGTGAAAGATGAAGACGTTGAGGAAACCGAAAGTAACGATGAAACTTATACACCAATTATAAAAGAAAGCCTTGGTGATTTAGTCGAAGATGTAAAAACATCCAAAAACCTTGTAGACAGCCCTGTGCGCTTAGTAGCCGGTGAGGGTGGTTTAGACTTTAATTTGGAAAGAATTCTCAAAGCCCAAAATCCTGATTTTGAGGGCAGTAAAAAAATATTAGAAATCAACAGCAACCATGAATTGATCAAAAAGCTGCCAGCGCTTACATCCGAACTCCAGAAGTCTTTATGTCGTGTATTATTTGAGCAAGCAAGAATTCTTGATGGTGAAATGCCATCTGATAGCCAACAGTTTTCCAAAGATTTAATAGCTATCGGTTTGAAACTTGGGTAGTAAGGCAGGAATTAAACAGCACTTAATTACATTAGTTTTTATTAAATTAAGAAGCTATCGCTAGTTTTGGAATAGAGGCAAATTTACTACTTCCAAACCAGCTCTCAAAGGTCTCTATTAATTTTTGCGACCCCTCTAGTTGAAATGTATTAGCCATAGTTTCACTGGTTTGAGAATCTTCTCCTAGCCATACCTTTGTCAGGGATGTAAGATTTGTTTCTATATAAAGATCTACATCTAAACTAGGATCAAGATACCCAACATCCGGTCGCTCTTTTCCATTGAAAACAAACCACCAATTAGACGTTTTCTTAGGGGCATCTGTAATATGAATTTGCAAAACAGCCTCATTCATCGGAAAGCTTTCCATCCTCAGATTTCGCCGGATATCCCAAATCAATAGATTTTCTTCAGCGCTATCAAGATGGTGCCTCATATCTATCCATCTCTTACCCCAGCTGCCAATCGCATGGATAACTTCGAAAAGCTCATCTCCTGCCTGCGTAAGAATATACTCGGTTTTACGAGATCCTCTGGGACTCTCTACCCGTTTAAGAATACCATGCCACTCAAGCTCTTTTAACCTCTTTGAAAGAAGTGTTGGGGACATTTTAGGCACACCTTTACGGATATCGTTGAAATGTTTAGATCCTAAACACAATTCCCTTACAATGAGTAGAGTCCACCGAGATTCTAAGACTTCTGCGGCCATCGCCACCGGACAAAACTGCCTGTAAGACGCACTCATTTCTCATCTCCCTAAGAGTAAATTTTAATAAGTAAAGCTGAATAGTAAAAGTTTAATGAATTACTTCTCCAAACGAAGCAAAAAACTGGCCCAAGCTTTAATTACGTTGGGTTATTTAAATAGTGCCTAAATTTTAATCGGTAAAAATATAATTTTTGCGTGCACGACTAACTGACAATTGCTCATACCAAACGCCGTACAGGGTCTAAAATGATTTTGCAAAGCTATTTTTATAAATAACCTTAATGATATGCTATACTTTTAAAAAAACTAAAGCTGAAGGATGTTTTTGATGTCAGGAAAAATTGAAATCTTAAATTTTATAGAAAACGAAAAACACGAAATTATATTATTTCTCCAGGAGTTTATTAAAGCGGCGAGCCCTAACCCACCCGGAGACACAACAATAGCAGCCAAAGTAATAAGCAAACTTTTAGAAAAACACAAAATGCCATTTCGTTGGGTTTCACCACAAAAGACGATGCCCAATATTGTTGGCTCAATTAATGGAAGTAAACCAGGCCGTCATTTAGTACTAAACGGTCATATAGACGTATTTCCTGTCTCAGATGACTACTCAGAGGAAGGTTGGATTACGCCTCCTTGGAGTGGTGAAATTATTGAAGATAAAATATACGGCCGCGGTTCAACTGATATGAAGTGCGGGACGAGCGCAAGCATTTGGACCTATATCATTTTGAACAAGTTCAAAACAAAATTTTCAGGAAAATTGACTTTGACCTGTGTATCTGATGAAGAAACTTTTGGACCTTGGGGAAGTCGGTGGCTTATTGACAATGAACCTGAAGTACTTGGTGATTGTTGCCTGAACGGAGAACCCTCAAGTCCCTTTACAATTAGATATGGCGAAAAAGGACTATTATGGCTGACTTTTAAAGTCCGAACTGATGGTTCACATGGCGCTTATACCCATTTATCAAAATCTGCTACCTTAGTGGCCACCGATCTAATTCAGGAATTGAAATCTTTAGAGGCTTTAGATGTAGAGGTTCCCCAAGAATTGCTTAAGGCACAGGAAAAATCTGCAACTGCTTTTGATCAGGGTATGGGAGTTGGTGCTGCCAATATAGCACCAAAGGTGACCCTTAATATTGGTACAATTTCTGGTGGCTTGAAGAATAATATGGTCCCGTCTGAGTGTTCCTTTGAAGCAGATATTAGACTTCCAGTGGGCTGCAATTTAGATAAAATTTTTAATTCTATTGCCGAAATAACTAAAAAATTCCCAGAAGCTTCAATGGAACAAAATATGCTTAACCCACCATCACATTGCAATCCAGATGGAGATATGATGCAGATTTTGAAAAGTAATGTGCAAGATTTGAGAGGTTTTAAACCAGAGCCAGTAGTCAGTCTCGGTGGTACCGATGCAAGACTTTGGCGATACAAAAATATTCCCGCATATGTATACGGCCCAACACCAACTGGCATGGGCTCGGCTAATGAAAATGTTCCAATTGATGATTATCTTCATCTAGTAAAAACACACGCATTATCAGCCTATGATTATTTAACCAACTAATTTGTCGTAACTCTGATTATTTCAGCAAATCAGCATGCCAATTTGAACTTGCAACTGGCAATAGAAAGAATAAATGTGTTTACAAAACACACACCAACAGAATTCTGAAGGAACACTTTATGGAAAAACTAGACTTCTATATTAATGGAGCTTGGGTAAAACCATCCACTAGTAAAACCCTTGACGTGATTAACCCAGCGACTGAAGAAGCTGTTGCGAAAATATCATTGGGGTCTGAAGTCGATGTTAATTTGGCGGTGAGTGCTGCCAGATCTGCTTTCGACGGTTATTCACAAACACCGGTTGCACAACGCATCGAACTACTCACGACAATCAGAGAAATTTACAAACGAAGAATTGATGATGTCGCAGATGCAATTCAGACTGAGATGGGGGCCCCGACAAGTTTGGCAAGAGGTGCCCAAGCAATGGTAGGTCTAGGGCATTTAAAAGCTGCAATACGATCTCTGAGTAATCATGAATTCGAATTTAAACATGGAAAGTTTTTAATAAGGCATGAACCAATTGGAGTCTGCGGCTTAATTACTCCGTGGAATTGGCCCGTGAACCAAGTTGTTTCTAAACTCGCTCCCTGTATTGCAGCGGGATGCACTGCCGTCTTAAAACCATCAGAAATTGCACCTCTGTCATCTATGGTTATAGCAGAAATTTTACATGAAGCTAATGTTCCTGCAGGCGTATTTAATCTGGTAAATGGGCTAGGTCCTGAAGTGGGCGAAGCAATGTCTTCTCATCCTGACATCGATATGATGTCATTCACGGGTTCGACACGAGGTGGAGTTGCGGTAGCTAAAGCATCAGCAGATAGTGTTAAAAGGGTGAGCCAAGAGCTGGGTGGTAAATCTGCCAATATAATTCTTGATGATAATCATTTTAATAAATCAGTAGAAACTGGTGTTGAGTTTTGCATGAATAATACAGGTCAATCATGCAATGCTCCGACGCGTATGTTAATTCCAGAGGGTCGAAAAGAGGAAGCATTCGCAATAGCAATTAAAAAAGCGGAAAACACTATCGTGGGCGACCCAAAGGGTGATAACACCACAATCGGCCCCCTGGTAAGCGATATTCAATTCGACAAAGTCCAAAGTCTGATTGATACCGGAATAAGCGAAGGCGCCACGCTTCTGGTTGGCGGTACTGGAAAACCTGAGGGTTTGAATAAAGGCTATTACGTTAAGCCCACGGTATTTGGTGATGTAACAAATGATATGACAATCGCACGCGAAGAAATTTTTGGACCAGTTCTATCAATCATAACATACAGCGATATTGACGAAGCGGTATCCATAGCAAATGATTCTGAATATGGCTTAGCTGCTTATGTTGCTGGGGAAAACAAGGAAGATTTAACAGCTATCGCTAGGCGACTAAGAGCCGGTCAAATTCATATAAATTATGGCTCTGGTGGCGCAGATGCTCCGTTTGGCGGATACAAACAGTCTGGGAACGGTCGAGAGAAAGCTGAATGGGGATTTGAAGAATTTCTTGAAGTTAAAGCAATTATGGGTGGGTAAATTTTCTAAAATTTGTTTTTCCACTGCAAACATTGAAATATAATAGGCAAAAATATGGTTAGCCTTCCGGTATTCAATCTCGGGGGATTTGAGAATTCAACAGGAACCTCTAGGAAAAGCTACTGCACAAAACTGGATAAGTTTTGCAGTGAGGTTGGGTTTTTATTAATAGAAAATCATGCGGTGCCAGATAAAATTATTGAATCCCAGTGGAGCGCCGTTAAACAATTTTTTTCTCAGGCTCCAGACGCAAAGATGAAGGTAAGCGTGCCCTACCCTGGTTATCCATATGGCTGGATAGGACCAAATAAGGAAGCATTAGCAGCATCAAAGGGAGAAAAGACACCACCAGATCTAAAAGAAAGTTTTAATGGTGGACCATTACAGACCCCCACAAAAAAAATCAAAGATGGGCGTGCTTATGAATTCTGTTATCAACCTACAATTTGGCCAGAAATTGATGGCTTCAAAGAGGCATGGACTAACTATTATCTAGAAATGGAAAAATTAGCTGCCAGAATTATGTCTGCATTTGCTGAAGCACTAAACCTTGAGCCATATTTTTTTGACAAATATCTCAAATGCCCAATATCAGCATTACGCGCGCTATATTACCCTGAAACGACTCACGTGCCAGAATACGGTCAACAACGAGCCGGTGCACATACAGACTATGGTTCCTTGACAATTCTACTCCCACAACCGGAAACCTCAGGATTACAATTAAAATTAAATGGTAAATGGATAGACGTGCCGACAATTAAGGATACTTTCGTCATCAACATCGGAGACCTCATGGAACTTTGGACTGGTGGGAGGTGGATATCTAAGTTACATCGTGTTGTAGCAAAACCAAACCAACCAGGGCGAAAGAGTCTTGCATTTTTTCATCAGCCAGATTGGGAAGCAAAAATTTATCCTATAAATGCAGTCAAAAATGAGCCTGTGATTTCTGGTCCTTATCTAATGGAAAAGTTTCTAAGCACAGGCACCTAAGCTTACAAAAGACAAATTATTAATCGATTTAAATAATTTTAGCAAAATTTCTAATATTCTAGCTACACAAAATTGCAATAAATAGATATGGTCCTCATCATAGCTTTCGAGGAATAGATGCTAGAAGTTAACTCACCAAAAAAGAAACCGAGAAGATCGCGGCCAGTACTCGTGGCTGATGCAATTAAAGAGTGGGTAGTAAAAAGAGATTTAAGTAGTGGAGATAAGTTACCTAACGAAAGCGCTATGATTGATCAGTTCGGCGTGTCAAAAGGAACTGTGAGAGAGGCTTTGCGCATTTTGGAGGCACAAGGATTAATCATCACAAAAACAGGGCCGGGCGGTGGTAGTATTGTTGGGGAAGTCTCTGTAGAACGCACAAGGGCTCTTCTAGCAAACTATTTCTATTTTCAAGATCTCTCCATCGCGGATATTTATCAGATGAGAAAGTCTCTAGAACCGGAGCTTGCTGCAAGTCTAGCAGGAAAGTTAAGTAGTGAGCAGTTGGCTGAGCTACGGATGCTTGCAAATCAATTTCCTAAGCCTGCAGAATCTGCAGAGGAAGAAAAGGAGCAACACATTGCATCTTTAGCATTTCACTCAAAATTATCCGACTTTGGAAAAAATAAACTGCTAGGGTTCATTATCGGTTTTATGTCCCAAATTCTTACCGAATTAACTCTCTATAAAAAGTTGTATGAGCCACCAAACTTTGAACTTTGGAGTAAAGGTAGGGAACACCAATTGCACTTAATTGACGCGTTAGATCGAGGAGACCCTACAAAAGCTCGAGAAATTATGACATCTCACATGCAGATTGCAGAGACATTAATGAAGCAGCAAGAAGCTCAGATTGTTAGACGTTTTATAGCAGAGTGACACTGGCTATTGTTAATTTGATTGGGTCTTAAAATTCCTAAAAAGATAGATTAACTAAATACCACCCCATATTATTTTTCCTTCCGCCATTTCATTTTTTTACTCAATACAGGGACTTCATCCAGCCAATTTACATATGGTGCTTTTTGTGAAGTTTCATACAGCTCGTTTAAAGCTTCTATTGGGCTTCGATGAGAATCTATGCGTAAATCTAAAGGTGGCCTATCTGGGTCAAAAACTAACAGAGCAGCAGACTTCAGACCTCTTGTATCTCCCCCTTTAGAAGCTCCTGCAGATAAGATTTTTATTAAGTGCCGACCAACCAAAGATATACTTTTACTTAAGGTCTCTTCCATTGCCAGAAGCACCTCACGGCTCTCCAGCATATTTCCAGAAATAACGTAATTCTCACCAACCAAATGGCCCGCATATTGAATACTTTCAATTCCAGTAAAAGCTGCTGGCAAACCATTTTTATCAATTGCCGCTACTTGCCGATACCCCTTTCCAGCGTCATTACCAGTGGCTTCATCAATCGCAAGTCTAGACGATTTACCCTCATACATACGCCGGATGATATCATCACGCCAAAAGGTGCTGGGAGAAGTTCCCTGGGAAGCAACAAGACCTGATTCGATATCACCGCGCAGCACCCATCCACCTACACAAAGGTTCCCGGTAGCAGCAGCCGCAGCAAAAACGCCTGTTTTCTTATTAAAAGTGAGAACAGAAAGTGTCATTTTACCCACCCATCACATTGTTCTTGATTTTATCATGATAATTTGCGTGAATGCAATTCATCATGATAAATTTATTTGGAAAGGAATAATACCATGGCACTGCTAGACTATACTCGCAGGGCGATGTTGGCTGCAGGTACAGCAACGGCTATCGCCCTTTCCGCAATTTCAGTTACTGCTCAAACTCCAGATGACGTGTTAGTAGTTGGTCAAATTGCCGAACCAAAGGCGCTAGATCCAGCCGCCGTAACAGCTGTTAACGATTTTCGCATCTTAATGAATCTCTATGATGGCCTTGTAAGATATAAAGATGGTACCCTGGAGGTTGAGCCCGCATTGGCAACCTCCTGGAATATCAGTAACGATGGTACAGAATATACATTTTCATTAAGGCAAGGTGTTAAGTTTCATGACGGAAGTGATTTCAATGCTGACGCGGTAAAATTTAACTTTGATCGTATGTTGGATGAAGCGCATCCTTACCATAATACTGGCCCGTTTCCTCTATCATTTTTCTTCTCAGCAATTGTTTC
>NTKT01000031.1 GCA_002457055.1 Rhodobacteraceae bacterium MED-G08 | reverse complement strand
GCATCCGCTATTCGTGTTTTTATATCAGAAAGTGACATTCGAAAGACTCATTTTTAAGTAAGTAGATTACCAAGTCTTAAATTAGATACATAAAATGAAAAAAGGCGACCTAAACAGATCGCCTTAATCTTTAATTATAACTAAATAATTAGAATGAGAAACCTACGCCTGCGAAAGTTGTATCATCTTGGTTAGTACCAATATTAAAAGTAGCTCCGCCACCTAGATCATAAGCCATGGTAGCTTCCCACTCTTCATTTGTTGCGTCGTTAGCTGTTACACCAACTGAAATCGCTCCTGATGAATAAGAAACAGATCCCTCTACTACACCTTCTGATTCTTCAACAGAAACTGTCATGCCGTCTGACATAGCATAAGATATAGTAGTTGTACTTGTGTCAGCACCAGTACGATCAGTATCAGCCTCTACACTTACTGTAATGTCGCCCATTGCATATGATACGCTCACAGTGGATGCATCTTCAGCATCACCGCTGTCAGATGAAACAACAGAACCTGAAATTGCGCCAGCGCTGTATCCAATTGAAATCGATGTTGGGTCTGAATCTTCCAACCCTGTAACGATGCTGTAGGTAAGGTCGCCCATTGCACCAGAAACTCCGATATCACCTCCAATATCGTCATCATAAAGATCGTCGATATCGTCCTGAGCCATTGTGATTGTCACGCCTGCCACACCAATTGAAATTACTGGTGTCGCGTCTGTGCCCATATCTTGAGTGTCTAATTCAAAATCACCCACATCAAGAGTTTGTCCAGCACCCATATCTATAGAAGTAGAGAAGGTCATTCCGTTATCTGATGCGCCACTTAATGAGAAGCCTAAATCTACACCTGAATATACTGAAAGGTCTGCGCCCGCAGCACCGAATAAACCGGCTCCACCTGTACCTGACATGGAGACGTCTGCTGATGCGAAACCTGCTGATAGTGTCAGCGCTGATGTCGCTAGTAGAACTTTTTTCATTTTTTATCCCTCGGGTTATAATAAACAAATTGGCCTACGACAGAATCTCCGACGCAGGAATAGGTTAGTTGTGGCAAGTTTATACCCCTCAGTGCAACCTAATCTCACAATAGGGGTT
The DNA here is from genome assembly GCA_002457055.1 of Rhodobacteraceae bacterium MED-G08. Taxonomy (GTDB): domain Bacteria; phylum Pseudomonadota; class Alphaproteobacteria; order Rhodobacterales; family Rhodobacteraceae; genus Salinivivens; species Salinivivens marinus. Next base: position 17,804 of record NTKT01000031.1, on the reverse strand, counting down.
GAGGATCAAAAAATATGATGCAGGTTTGCCACACTGTAAATTACAGCTTATATATTGGGCCTCTTAGTTAAAATATGGCCTAAATAATAGCTGCTTGCTCTAAGTTAATAGCTCATGTAAATTTGATTAATCGAGTTTGAGGATCGCATGACTAAATTAAAATTTACTATTTTATCGTTTTTAACCATTTTATTGATAGCAAGCTGCAGCAGCGATTCTAACACTTTGGACGATAATAGCTATTTATCAACACTGCCAGCCGCAGAGAGTGAAGATCGCGAAACTATATGGGACGCCTTTAATAGAGAGGCGACACGAGAACCAGTAAAAGTGAACCGGTATATTTGGCAGGCAGCACTTGATGTACTAGACTTCATGCCAATTGAGACTATCGATCCATTTTCAGGCGTAATAGTCAAAGGATTTGGAGTGCCGCCAGGTGGTAAAATACAGTATCGCGCTACAATATATGTAATTGATCCCGCGCTGGAAGCGAGGTCACTGAGGGTTTCAATGCAGACAAAATCTGGACCAGTTAATGCTGCGACAATGAGAGAAATAGAAAATGCGATTCTTTCCAGAGCAAGGCAAATGCGAAAAGCGGACGGGTTATCATAATTTAGTCAAGTACGCTCTTTGAAAAAAGATCGCAGTTAGTGTTATACATTGAGCAAACAATAGTTCCTAACCGAAACTTTTATAGTGCATATCTATGGACCCTGACTGTATTTCTATTTATCACGATGAAAAATATCACTGCAAAGCGCAAGGAATATTAAATGGCTGCCTACAGTCCCGCTAGAATTGAACCAAAATGGCAAAGTGCTTGGGAAGACTTAAAAGTTTTTAATTCCAAAATAGATTTAAAAAGGCCAAAATATTATGTTTTGGAAATGTTCCCGTATCCATCGGGAAGAATACATATGGGACACGTACGCAACTACACCATGGGGGATTTGGTAGCGCGATACAAACTAAGCACTGGTTTTAATGTTTTGCATCCAATGGGTTGGGATGCATTTGGTATGCCCGCAGAAAATGCAGCGATGGCTTCGAACGGTCATCCAAAGGAATGGACCTACAACAACATCTCAATAATGAAAGATCAAATGAAACCACTCGGTTTGTCTATTGATTGGCAAAGAGAGTTTGCAACGTGCGATCCAGAGTACTATGGCCAACAACAGGCATTATTTCTTGATTTTTTAGAAGCGGGTTTGGTTTATAGAAAAAATGCAATTGTAAACTGGGATCCAGTAGACTTGACAGTTCTTGCCAACGAACAAGTGGAAAATGGCCGAGGCTGGAGATCTGGGGCAGTTGTTGAAAGAAGAGAATTAACTCAATGGTTTTTTAAAATTTCTGAGTTTTCAGATGATTTGCTTGCTTCCATAGAAAAGCTAGATAATTGGCCAGCAAAAGTAAAATTGATGCAAACAAATTGGATTGGTGAATCCAAGGGCTTGGAATTTGCATTTAAAGCAGTGAATGCACCAGATGGATTTGACAAAATTGAAGTTTACACAACCAGACCAGATACTTTGCTTGGGGCATCTTTTGTAGGCATATCAGCAGATCATCCGCTAGCCCGAGAGCTTGAAAAGGTAAATTCTGATATTGCTTCTTTCAACGCTCAGTGCAGGCAAATGTCCACATCCGAAGCCGAAATGGAAAAAGCAGAAAAAAAAGGCATCGACACCGGTATTTTAGTCACTCATCCCTTGAACCCAGACATTAAACTGCCAGTTTGGATAGCAAATTTTATCCTCATGGATTATGGAACTGGTGCAATTTTCGCTTGTCCAGCGCATGATCAAAGAGATTTAGATTTTGCTCGCAAATATCAATTGCCTGTAATTGATACTTTTTACTCTTTAGAAAACGAAGAAGCCGTAAAAAATACAGCGTTTGTTCCACCCAAGTCAGAGCGAGTCAAATGGGTAAACCATTTCACTGGCGTTGATGTGGCAACGGGAGAGGAAGTAATAGATGCGACCATTCGTTTCGCTGAAAAGCAGGGTTGGGGATCAGGTGTTACCAAATACCGACTGCGAGACTGGGGGCTTAGCCGACAAAGATACTGGGGGTGCCCAATTCCAGTGGTCCATTGCGATAGCTGTGGATTGGTTGCAGAAAAGAAAGAAAACTTGCCAATCAAACTCCCCGATGATGTTAAATTTGATAAACCAGGAAACCCACTAGATAGACATGAGACTTGGCGCAAATGCAAATGTCCAGAGTGTGGCGGGCCGGCATTAAGAGAAACCGACACAATGGACACGTTTGTGGACTCAAGTTGGTATTTTACAAGGTTCACATCTTATAACTCGACAACACCCACCAACGAAAAAGAAATAAATTATTGGATGAATGTAGATCAATATATTGGTGGTGTTGAGCATGCTATACTACATCTTCTCTACTCTAGATTTTTTGCAAGAGCTATGCATCACTGTGGTCACCTACCCAAAAGCGCTATCGAGCCTTTTGACGCACTCTTCACGCAAGGAATGGTGACACATGCAATATACGAACGGGATAATGCAAATGGACGACCAACATATTTTTATCCAGAAGAAGTAGACATAAAAGACGGTAAAGCATTTTTAAAAAGTGATGGCAGTAAAGTAAAAATCATTCCCTCAGCAAAAATGTCTAAATCCAAAAATAATGTTGTAGACCCTGTAGCAATAATTGATGATTTTGGCGCGGATACTGCTCGCTGGTTTGTTCTCTCCGACAGCCCTCCAGAAAGAGACGTAGAGTGGACAGCGTCTGGTGTGGAAGCCGCTAACAGACATTTGACCCGCGTTTACAAAATTGTTTCAGAAATAATCAAAGACAATACACCTAACAACGAAAATGATACAAGTCTTACGAAAGAGACACATAAAGCAATTCACGATGTTACAATGGGACTAGAATCGTTTGGCTTTAACTCAGCAATAGCAAGGCTCTACGGATTTACAAATATCCTAGCCAAGTCAAAAGCAGGTGCTGATGCCAAGCAAGCTGCTGCAAAGGCTCTAGTTCAACTAATGGGGCCAATGACACCCCATTTAGCGGAAGAGCTGTGGGCGGACTTAGGTGGAGAAGGTCTTGTCGTTTCTGCCGATTGGCCAAAAGCTGATCCAAATTTTTTGATTGATGATGAGATAACCCTACCTATACAAATTAATGGTAAGCGACGAACAGAGATTACTGTTCCACAGGACACTGATCTTGTCGAAATAGAAAAAATTACTCTTCGCTGTGAAGCTGTCGTTAAAGCATTGAATGGCAATACACCTAAAAAAATAATTGTAGTGCCAGGACGAATTGTAAATGTTGTCGTTTAATAAACAAAATTATCTTCTTGCTTTACTATTTAGCGTGTTAATAGCTAGTTGTGCTTTTGAACCGGCTTGGATAGCTAAAGACAATAAAATAAAAATTCTGTGGCAAAGAGTAGATTTAAGGGAACCGATAACAAGTAACGAGTTCCGCTTAAACCGTTATTTAGCGTCACGGATTGGGGATGCCGAGGATGCAGAGTTTTTCTTAGAATACGAACTATTTACGGAAACCAAACGAACTGCATTATCTTTTGATGGAAAAGCATATCGAATTCGCATTCTAGGTGAAGTAAAATTTAGTTTACATCATAGAGAAAAAGATACAATCCTATTGAGTTCGAGCGTAAAGGATAGCCTTGGCTACTCAGACGCGATATTGGCAGTAACTGACCAAGCCTCCGAACGCGACGCCTACAAACGTTTGATGGTGTTACTTGGAGATAGAATAGTTGACGAATTACTTAGTTCTAAGATTATGAACAATGAAACTTAATCCAAGAGAACTTTCGAAGCTTGTAGAAAAACCTGATCCAACTCTAGCTGCAGTTCTTTTTTACGGATCTGACACAATGCGAGTGGCATTGAAGCGTCAAGAGTATTTAGAAAACCTACTGGGTCCAAATGCTGAACAGGAAATGCGATTAACTAGATTTATCGGAGACGACATTCTTAAAGATCGTACAGCTGTTTTTGATGCTGTAAAGTCAGTCGGCTTCTTCCCCGGCCAACGTGCTATATTGATTGAAAATACCTCCGATAAAACATCAAAGATTATTATTGAATGCATTGAAGCATGGAATAAAACTGATGCACACATCGTAGTTACCAGTGGACTATTAAGGCCGACCTCTCAGTTAAGAAAAGCCTTTGAAACTTTTCAAAATACATTAGCTGCACCGATTTACGATAATCCATTAACCGAGATGGAAATTAAAACAGAATTAACGAGAGCTAGTATCCAAATAAATGATCCAAGCATTATGGAAGCCCTGTATAATCTTTCAAAAGAGTTAGAGCCTGGAGACTTTCGTAATACGCTTGAAAAAATTTACCTGTATAAATTAAGCGATAAATCTCCACTAACCGCAAAAGACATTTCTATGTGCATTCCAATTTCTGCTGAGGCCAATATAGAAGAGATAATTCATGCAGTATCAGATGGGAACACTAACAAAATTAATCATATTTTGAATCGACTTGAGGCACAAGGCGTTCAGCCTGTTACGCTGTGTCTTTCATTTCAACGGCATTTCAAAATGCTGCTAAATCTTAAAAACCATGCAGGAACTTCACTAGAGGCAATTTCAAGTTATAAGCCTCCTATATTCGGCCCTAAGCGTAATGCTATTATAAACCAACTAAAACTGTGGAACGAAGAAACTTTAAAGATAGCTCTATCTTCTCTTGTTGAGCTCGATTTAGATTTAAGGTCGGCGACCAGCCGTTACCCCTCTCTCGCAATTACAGAAAGAGTTTTAATTCGAGTGGCAATGATTGCTCGACGATAAAACTATTTAAATCCTAGGTTTTCACCCAAGATATTAAAATCAGATAAAGATTTTGATGCCATATCAACTGCATCGCCAGCCATATTAGCTCTTGCTGAGTCCAGCGCCGTCTGTGCTGCTGTAACAAGCTCGTCAAACATTTCTCTATCAAAATCAGCTTTCAAAACGGCTTTCTCCGCCAGAACCGATACAGTTTCACCTAATTCTGCAAAACCGCCAGTTACCACATACTCACTGGCACCCTTTTCTTGAACCACGCGTAAAATGCCAGGGCGAAGTGTTGTTATTAATGGAGCATGATTAGCCATGGCTGTCATATCCCCATCCGAACCCGGGATCTCTACCGATACTGCCTCTGAAGAGAACAAAAGCTTTTCTGGACTGACTACATCTACTTGCATTGTTTTTACAATAATTCCCTAGGTATCTATGCTGCCTCCGCAGCCATTTTTTCTGCTTTTGCAATTACTTCATCTATTCCACCGACCATATAGAAAGCGCCTTCTGGTAGATGATCATAATCGCCATTAACTACTGCTTTGAAAGATGAAATTGTGTCTTCTAATGGTACTTGCACACCATCTGAACCGGTAAATACCTTTGCCACGTCGAATGGTTGAGAAAGAAATCGTTGTATTTTTCTTGCACGGGCAACTGTCAGCTTATCTTCTTCAGAAAGCTCATCCATACCTAAGATGGCAATAATATCTTGAAGTGACTTATATCTCTGAAGAATTCCTTGAACTGACCGAGCAACATCGTAGTGTTCTTCCCCGACAACAGCAGGATCCATCAATCTTGAAGATGAATCAAGCGGATCAACTGCGGGGTAAATTCCCAGCTCAGATATGGCACGAGATAAAACTGTCGTAGCGTCCAAATGTGCAAACGTGGTCGCCGGCGCAGGGTCCGTCAAATCGTCAGCAGGTACGTAGACTGCTTGAATTGACGTAATCGAACCATTTTTTGTAGAGGTAATACGTTCCTGCATTGCACCCATATCAGTAGCAAGTGTTGGTTGATAGCCTACGGCTGAAGGTATCCGACCAAGTAGTGCAGAAACCTCAGATCCAGCTTGTGTGAACCTAAATATATTGTCTACAAAAAACAAAACATCTGTACCAGATTGGTCTCTAAACTGCTCGGCCAAAGTCAGGCCAGTTAGCGCAACACGCGCACGAGCACCCGGAGGCTCATTCATCTGCCCATATACTAGTGCAACCTGAGACTCTTCTAGATTATCTGGTTTAATCACGTTAGATTCAATCATTTCGTGATACAAATCATTACCTTCACGGGTACGTTCACCCACACCCGCAAATACAGAGAAACCGGAGTGTACTTTAGCAATATTATTTATCAATTCCATGATCAGAACAGTCTTGCCCACACCGGCGCCTCCGAACAAACCAATTTTACCACCTTTCGAGTAAGGCGCTAGGAGATCGATAACTTTAATACCTGTAACCAAGACTTCTGATTCTGTAGACTGTTCAGCGAACTCTGGGGCTGGTTGGTGAATTGCACGATACTCATCTGACTTAACGGGACCTTGTTCATCAACAGGTTCACCAACAACATTAACAATCCGGCCCAATGTAGCGTTCCCAACTGGTACAGAAATCGGTCCTGCCGTATCAACAACTTCTTGTCCCCTAACTAAGCCTTCAGTGGCATCCATAGCAATTGTGCGCACTGTATTTTCACCAAGGTGCTGAGCTACTTCAAGCACGAGCGTCTTACCATTGTTGTCTGTATTAAGTGCATTCAAAATTTCAGGTAATTGATCGTCGAACTGTACGTCCACAACAGCACCGATTACTTGTGTAACTCTACCTTTTGCATTTGCCATATCTGTTTCTCCGGTTCTTAGAGCGCTTCCGCGCCCGAGATTATTTCAATCAGCTCATTAGTTATCACGGCTTGCCGCGAACGATTATATTGTATTGTTAATTTATCGATCATATCACCTGCGTTCCGCGTTGCATTATCCATCGCGGACATTCTAGCACCCTGTTCAGAGGCGCCGTTCTCCAATAATGCAGAGAAAATTTGAGTGCCTACTCCTCTTGGCAGTAAATCAGCGAGAATTTCTTCCTCCGATGGTTCATATTCATAATTCATGCTTTGTGCGTTGCTGTCCTCAGCATCCTCGAAGCTTGCAGGAATAATCTGTTGCGCAGTTGGTATCTGAGTAACAACATTGACAAATTTTGAATAAAAAAGAGTTGCTACGTCAAACTCCCCAGCCGTGAACCTATCCAAAATTGATTTGGATATCCCCTGCGCATCCGTGTATCGTACTGTCTTTATTTCAGACAAATCAACGTGATCAACAAAATGCTCACTAAGGTCCCTCTTTATAACGTCACGACCCTTTTTACCGACTGTTATGATTTTTACAGTCTTGCCCTGCTCTACAAGTTTTAAAGCGTGTGTTTTTGCTAGCTTCGCAATGTTAGAGTTGAAACCGCCACACAAACCACGCTCAGCGGTCATTACGATAAGCAGGTGCGTCTGGTCTTTACCCGTTCCAACTAATAATTGAGGTCCGCCTGAATCTTTATTGTTTGCAGAGGCCAAAGCGCCCAATACAGAATTGAACCTCTCAGTATAGGGTCGGGCTGCTTCTGCAGAATCTTGAGCACGTCGCAGTTTCGCGGCTGCAACCATCTGCATAGCCTTGGTGATTTTTCGAGTGTTTTTCACACTCTCAATACGATTTTTTAAGTCTTTTAGACTTGGCATAACCGAATCCCCTTAAGAAAAATCTGCCGTGTATTCATCCAAGGCTGAACGGATTTTATCTTCAACTTCACCTTTGATTTTAGGATCATCATTCGTAATATGATCTAACAACCCGCCATGCTTACCCCTTAGATGCGCCAACAAACCTGTCTCGAAAGCGCCAACTTGATTGACGTCAACTTTGTCCAAGTAACCGTTTGTCCCCGCATATATCAAACAAACAATCTCAGCGTTGGTTAGAGGTGAATACTGCGCTTGCTTCATAAGTTCTGTCAGCCGAGCACCACGGTTTAATAACTGTTGGGTGGCTGCGTCTAAATCTGATCCAAATTGAGCAAATGCAGCCATTTCACGATACTGCGCCAAAGATAATTTCACTGGTCCTGCAACTGATTTCATGGCATTCGTTTGAGCAGATGATCCCACTCGAGATACTGATAGCCCGGTATTAACTGCAGGGCGTATACCTTGATAAAACAACTCAGTTTCAAGAAAAATCTGACCATCAGTAATGGAAATAACATTTGTAGGAATAAACGCCGAAACGTCCCCACCTTGCGTTTCAATCACCGGCAAGGCTGTTAAAGATCCAGCTCCATTATCTTCATTTAATTTAGCTGATCTCTCCAGCAACCGTGAGTGTAGATAGAAAACATCTCCAGGATATGCTTCTCGTCCCGGCGGCCGTCTAAGCAACAATGACATTTGACGATAAGCAACTGCTTGTTTGGACAAGTCATCGTAAATGATAAGAGCATGTCTGCCGTTATCGCGAAAATATTCCGCCATAGATGTGGCTGAATAAGGTGCCAAGAACTGCATAGGGGCTGGATCCGATGCTGTTGCAGCAACTACGATTGAATACTCAATCGCACCACTTTCCTCTAGTTTTTTTACAAGCTGTGCAACTGTTGATCTTTTTTGACCCACTGCAACATAGATGCAATATAATTTTTTGCTCTCATCGTCGCCTGCAGCATCATTATAACTTTTCTGATTAAGAATAGTATCCAAAGCTACTGCTGTTTTACCCGTTTGACGATCTCCAATGATTAACTCTCGTTGACCTCTACCAATGGGTATCATCGCATCAACGGACTTCAGACCCGTCGCCATGGGTTCATGTACTGATTTGCGGGGAATAATACCAGGAGCCTTTACATCCGCTACTCTACGCTCTACCCCGTTGATTGGACCCTTTCCATCTAGAGGATTTCCTAGACCATCCACCACGCGGCCCAGAAGAGCATCACCTGCCGGAACGTCCACGATGGAATTAGTACGCTTTACTACATCGCCTTCTTTGATATCCCGGTCAGACCCAAAAATAACGACGCCTACATTGTCACTTTCCAAATTTAGAGCCATTCCACGAATACCCCCTGGGAATTCAACCATTTCACCAGCCTGAACGTTATCAAGGCCGTGAACCCTGGCAATACCGTCGCCCACTGACAAAACACGCCCGATTTCGGCAACCTCAGTCTCTTGACCGAAATTCTTTATTTGATCTTTTAAAATGGCAGATATTTCTGCAGCTTGGATACCCATTACCCGACCTCTTTCATAACAGTTTGAAGGGAATTCAGTTTAGATCGAATTGAAGTGTCTATCATCTTCGATCCAACCTTAATTACAATGCCACCAATGATTGATTCATCAACAGATGCATTAATTTTAATCTCTTTACCTACTCGATCCTTAATAGCTTTCGCTATTTTGTCAGATTGTGCCTTGGTTAGACTTTTTGCGCTAACTACATCAGCCGTGATTTCACCTTTATGCTCAGCTATTAGAGCTTTTAGCTGGCGTAGAAATGAGTCCATAACAAATAGACGTCTTTTTGATGCCATGAGAGCCAAAGTGTTAGTGAGATTTACCAACAACTTCATGTTATTTCCAATAGCTACAATGGCACCCTTTTGCTCATCCCTAGTGTACATGGGCGAGCTGATAAGATCCCTAAGTTCCTGGCTGTCTTTTAGTGCTCTAGCTAAACTTTCAACGTCAGTTTCTAACTTCGCCACTTCATTATCTTCCAGAACCAAATCGAAAATAGCTTTTGAATAACGGGAGGCCACACCCATAGAAATTGAAGCAGTTTCAGACACGTTTTACCTTTCGGCTTAGTAATGCGCCAGTTACATTCACTTTGACGCTGTTCTTCTCACTCGTTTCAGAACAAACTGAAATCGATGCGGTATTAGCAGAGCTAATCAGTTCTAGCAACATGCTAAAATGGATTTAATCGTACAAAATTTCAATAATTTGCCGTTATGATGTTTTTACACTGCTGCTTAGGTGGAATCTTGAGATGAATTTCATATATGATTCTTAGAATAAAGCAGCAGGTTAGCCCACTGGTTTGGGCTCAGCCAATCCTCCTAAAAGCCCAATAGCTTTTTCCTTTGCTGACTTTTTAATTTTGTGAACGGGCGGATACCGAGTGCTTGCTTCAATTATGATTATCCCACCAGCCAAAATGGGAAGGAATTTTCCAGATCCTTCAAAAAATTGACCGATTCTTTGCAAACTTTTTCGATGAGATGGAAGCTGATACAAAGCCATTGTATGTCTCTCCGGTATGAATGACTGTGATCTCAATTGCGCCTCTAGTTGTCCAATCGAGTAAGGTCGCCCATATCCAAACGGTGTCTTATCGCTTCGACACCAAAGTCCTGCTCGGTTGGGAACAATAAATAATGCTTTACCACCAGGGCCCAGCACCCGCAGGGCTTCGTCAAGCATCATTGATGGATATTCTGATGTCTCTAACCCATGCATTATTATCAAGCGATCAGCAAACCCAGTATCAATTGGCCATTGATGTTCATGGGTTAGAACTGACTGATTTGGATGCCCTAGCGGCCAATGCAAAGCACCCTGCGGTCCAGGCATAAGCGAAATAATTTTTCTAGAGTGATCATAAAAGTGCCGCAAAATAGGATTTGCAAAGCCGTATCCCATCATTTTATAGCCTGACCCGACAGGCCACATCTTGACAACTTCCCTACTAATTTCTTTTTGAGCAGCTCTGCCTAATGCTGATCTATAATAAAAGTTTTTTAAGTCTTGAACATCAAGGTGCATTGCATAAAGCTCTCATTTGGGACAGCATAAGTGTACGTTAAACATTTTTTGGTGGCACGTCATGTCTTTTGAACTTTTAACCATACCCTGCTTATCAGATAATTACGCATTTTTGGCCCATGATCCTGACACTAAGGCTACTTTGCTAGTCGATGCGCCAGAACCTGATCCTATATTGCTAAAACTTCGAGAAAAAAACTGGGATTTAACTCACATACTTATAACGCACCATCATTGGGATCATGTGGACGGTTTATCTAAATTACTTGAATATTATTCGCCGCAAGTAATAGGGTCTTCATCAGACGTCAATCGCTTACCACCTCTTCACTTATCAGTCGCAGAAAATGATAAAATAAAAATTGGAAATAAGGTTGGTAAAGTATTTGAGGTCTCAGGACACACAATTGGACATATCGCAGTCTATTTTGAAGAGAGCAAATTGCTATTTACTGCTGATAGTTTAATGGCTCTTGGGTGTGGTAGATTATTTGAAGGAACCCCTGGTCAAATGCGGCAATCGCTAAAAAAGCTTTCAAACTTACCAGATGAAACAGTTGTATGTTCCGGCCATGAATACACCGAAACAAATGCTAATTTCGCCCTAAATATCGATCCTCATAACCAAGATTTAATACGAAGGTATAAAAATATTAAGAAGCTTAGATCAGACGGCATACCTACCGTTCCAAGCAATTTGGGTGAAGAGCGAGCTACCAATCCATTCCTGCGTCCGTGGAGCAAAAACATCAGAGCTAATTTAGATATGATTGATGCCACAGATGATGAAGTATTCGCAAAAATTAGAGCGCTCAAAGATGCTTATTAGCTGAAATCTTGAGATTTTACCCGGTAAAATAAAAATTTTGGCACATAAATAGCATTATTGACTTGAATAGTGCGAATTCTCACCCACACTATATAGTATGTGAAAAGTAAACGCCGAAAGGGATTTTAACGTGCCTTCTTTTACAACAACGTTGGAGCATTCCATACACGCAGCATTAGCATTAGCAAATTCTAAGTCTCACGAATTCGCCACCTTGGAACATTTACTTTTAACCCTTATTGACGAACCAGATGCAGAACGCGTGCTCAAAGCATGTGACGTTGATCTAGCAATACTACGCGAAGCACTAGGCGACTTTATAGACGAAGAATTGTCATCGATGACAAAAGAAGACGAAAATCTGGAGGCAACACCAACAGCTGCCTTTCAAAGAGTTATTCAACGCGCTGCAATACATGTGCAATCATCAGGACGAAGCGAGGTAACAGGTGCTAATGTTTTGGTAGCAATCTTTGCTGAGAGAGAGTCCAACGCTGCATACTTTTTACAAGAACAAGAAATGACTCGTTATGATGCGGTAAATTTTATAGCCCACGGCGTGGCCAAAAATCCTGCTTTTGGAGAACAAAGATCAGTACAAGGTTCCGATGAAGGCGGAGATGATTTTGCTACGTCGGGCGCCGAGTCTGAAACAGAAAAAAAAGAGAGTGCACTGGCAAAATATTGCGTCGATTTAAATGCAAAGGCAATAGATGGGGATATCGATCCTCTTATAGGTAGGGATTTTGAGATAGAGCGCTGTGTTCAGGTCCTTTGTCGTCGAAGGAAAAATAATCCGCTACTTGTGGGGGATCCGGGAGTCGGGAAGACGGCGATCGCAGAAGGGCTAGCACGAAAAATAATTTCGAAAGACACCCCAGAAGTTTTGAGTGAAACTACTATCTTTTCTCTAGATATGGGGTCCTTGCTTGCCGGCACTCGCTACAGGGGCGACTTTGAAGAAAGATTGAAAGCAGTTATAACAGAGCTGGAAGACCATCCTGATGCGGTACTCTTCATTGATGAGATTCATACAGTTATAGGAGCTGGAGCTACTTCTGGAGGAGCAATGGATGCTTCCAACTTGCTTAAACCCGCATTGCAAGGTGGCAAGCTCCGAACGATGGGTTCTACTACCTACAAAGAGTTTAGGCAACATTTTGAGAAAGATAGAGCTCTTAGTAGGCGCTTTCAAAAAATTGATGTCAACGAGCCGTCTGTTCCTGACACAATAAAAATACTGAGAGGAATAAAAAGTTATTTCGAAGATCACCACAACTTAAAATATACCGCAGATGCAATAAAAACAGCAGTCGAGTTGTCAGACCGCTACATTACGGATAGAAAGCTACCAGACAAAGCAATTGACGTAATAGATGAAGCAGGTGCGGCACAGCATCTACAGAACAGCAAGCGACGCAAAACTATTGGTGTCAAAGAGATCGAAGAGGTCGTAGCAAAAATCGCGAGAATTCCACCTAAGAACGTTTCCAAGGACGATACCCTTGTTTTGAAAGACCTAGAGAAAAACCTAAACCGAGTAGTATTCGGTCAGCACGAAGCTATAGAAGCATTATCAAGTGCAATCAAGCTGGCCAGAGCTGGCTTGAGAGAACCAGACAAACCGATTGGCAATTACCTGTTTGCAGGTCCAACTGGAGTTGGCAAAACAGAAGTTGCAAAGCAACTAGCTGATACTTTGGGCGTAGAATTGCACAGGTTTGATATGTCTGAGTATATGGAAAAACATGCTGTTAGCAGACTAATAGGGGCACCCCCAGGCTACGTAGGTTTTGATCAAGGCGGGCTGCTAACTGATACGGTTGACCAACATCCCCACTGTGTATTGCTTCTAGATGAAATAGAAAAAGCCCACCCAGACGTTTTCAATATCCTTTTACAAGTTATGGACCATGGCACACTAACCGATCATAATGGCAGATCTGTCGATTTTAGAAATGTCATCCTTATAATGACATCAAATGCTGGGGCTACTGAGCAAGCCAAAGCAGCAATTGGATTTGGACGTGACAGGAGAGAAGGAGAGGATACGGCTGCAATTGAGCGTACCTTTACACCAGAATTCAGAAATCGTTTAGATGCCACGATTAGTTTTGGCCCACTGCCAAAGAAAGTCATACTTCAAGTTGTCGAAAAGTTTGTACTTCAATTAGAAGTACAACTAATGGATCGGAACGTTTCAATCGAGTTATCGAAAGCGGCTGCAGAGTGGTTAGCCAATAAAGGCTATGATGACAAGATGGGGGCTCGACCGCTAGCTCGTGTGATACAGGAGCATATTAAAAAACCTCTTGCAGAAGAACTTCTTTTTGGCAAATTGTCTAAAGGTGGCCTTGTGAAGGTCGGTATTAAGGATGATAAAATTGATATTGAACTTAAACCGCCTCAAAAGGCCCGTATTGCGAAAACAAAACCCAGGTTACTGCCTGCAAATTGATTTTTAGGTTAGTTGTACTCACTAATCATTTTTCAGTAAGCTTGATCTCAATTCTACGGTTTTGAGCCCTTTCCTTTGGCGAAGATCCAGATGTGACCGGTTGAAATTCTCCAAAACCAGTTGCGGCCAATCGATCTTTTGGGAATCCCAGATCAGAAATCATAAAACGTACTACCGAGAGAGCCCTTGCTTGGCTTAGCTCCCAATTATCTTTGAATTCCGCACCTGAAACCATGGAAGTATTATCCGTATGACCATCAACTCTTATTATCCAATTTAAATTCTTTGGGAGTTCTTTTACTACTTGATTTAAAATCACGGCCACTTTTTGGATTTCTAATCGACCCGGCATAGATAAATCGGCTTTTCCAACATCAAATAATACCTCAGATGAGAAAACAAATCTATCGCCTACAATTTTTATACCCTCCTTCCCTTCCACTAATTCTCTTATTCTCCCAAAGAAATCAGACTTATATCGTTCCAATTGAGTTGCCTGAGATTGGAGGCGCTCACGCTCTGCTTGCAATCTATTAAACTCGGCAACTTCCAGCTTTATTCGCTTATCTTCTTCGACTTGGGCTTTTGTTTCCGCACGTTCCAAATCTGTTTTGGAGGCAATTAACTGTGAATTAAGGATCGTAATTTCATTTAATTTAGCTTCAATCTCTAGTCTCAAGGTTTGTTCCAGATGCCTTTTCTTTCTTTCCTCCGACGCAACGCGGGCTAGTGCAGCGTTAAGCCTGTTGCCCAAGTTTTGGAGTTGAATTTCATCTTCCCTATCTTTTTCTTCAGATAGGGTTAAAATTGATTGTAGCGAACTCAGCTGACGACGAAGCTCTAATACTTGCTTGTTCAAAAGTGCCGTCTCTCGTTGGCTTTTTAAAAGGCTATCAGAACTTTCAGATAATTGTTCAGACCGTTCTAGCAACTGCTGTTGGGCCTTTTGCAACAAAATTTCTTTTTGCTTTAAATTTGAGGTGTTCTCTGCATTTAATTTTTCAGAAACAAGCTTAGCTGCCAGGACATTTTTAAGATTTTCTAGTGCCTCTTTCTGAGACTGAACGGCGGCCCATCGAGCCGCTAGCGCATCTGCTAATTTTGAACGAAGATCAGTAATGTCTTGTACGCTATCGTCCTCAAAGGTTTGGCGACTCAGTTTTTCTTGCTCCAACGCCATTAATGCACTAGCCAAATCACTCTCAGCAATTGTTAATTTCTCACTGTAATCTTTAAATTGTGCTGTTTTCTCGTTAATATTTTGACTTAAATTTGACAGCTCCAACTCTAATCTCTGCTGCCTTGCTAACGATGCAGCAAGTGCAATTTTGGTCTCATCTAACTCAGCATCACTACTCTGAATATCTTCCTGTAGAGATTTAAGTTCCGTTTCACTATTTCCAATTGTTAGATTAGCAGCCTCTAAAGCGATGATAGTTTGCCTGAGATTGTCTTCGATTTCTAATTTAGCTGCATCTGCAGCTGCCAATAGCGTCAGGGTGTCCTCTGCACGTTTTCTTTCTTCCTCCAAAACCAAAGTCATTGCTGTAAGCTCAGCATCGGCTTCTTCAAGCCTCTTCCTGAGTTCAGCGGCAGCGGCAGCTTCAATTAGTTTGGCAGCTTCTTCATCATCAAGGGCTATTTTTAAATCCTGAATTTCACTAGCTTGCAATTCTATAGTTTTGTTTGCATCACTTTTTTCGGTCTCTAATGACCTAATTAGAGCATCTAATGCTTCTCTCTCCGCTGCTTTCAATCTCGCTTCTTGCTCTGCCAAGTCTATTTCATCACGTGCTTGAGACAGGGTCAAAGCAAGTGCTTCTTGCTGATCCAACAAAGATTTGCGTTCAGTTTCCAATTGATCAATCTGGATTCTAGATGTAGCTTGTGCTGCTAATAAATTTGCTACCTGGACCTCAAACTGAGTGATTTGAGTTAGCGCATCATCTAAAGCTACTTTACTTTCATTGTTTTGAAGCCTCAGGCTTTCTATTAACAGGCTTTTCTGCTCGTTTTCTGCGTCTCTGTCATTTAGTGTACTTGTTAAAATTCCCAAGTCACTTTCAAGTTTGACTACTTTAGATTTTTCAAGGCCTAAGGCCTCCGAAATAGCAACAATTTCTGCAGCAAGGGCATCAAGTTCGCTTTCTTGCCCAGTGATAGTTTCTCTTAGAACAAATTGGATGACCATGAAAATGGTTAATACAAACATCAATACGAGCAATAAACCGGTCATTGCATCCACAAAACCAGGCCAAATGGATGCCTGAAATCGTTGACCTGTGCGTCTCGATAGAGCCATGTTTATGTTTTCCGATCAGAACTCTTAGCACTAGTTGATTGCAAACTATCTGCTAAATTAGCTATTTCTTCTCTGATAGCTTTGATAGCTTCCTGCCTTCCAACGGCTATTTCCTCTGATATGTGAAGCATTTGAACATCGATTGATCTTAGTCTCATCCTACTTTCAGCATCAATCCCAACCTCAACCGACTCTTTTGACTTAAGAAAATCTAATAATTGTTTCTGTGATTTAGTAAAATTGCCGATCAAATTCTCCAAATTAGACTTATTCTCGTCCATAACTTTAACAAATTTATCTTCTAGAATCGCAAACTCGCGATCGGTTGGTGCCATAGTGGATTGATCTTTATTTAAGAAACGCTCCATCAATTCGATTTGATCCCCTAAACGCTCGAAGATACCTAGGAGAATCGTGTTGTCTGTTGAAGAATTGCCTTCGTCTACTGTCACATTGAAACTAGTAATTGTAGAAAGCCATTCTTCAAGTTCACGATAAAATCTATTCTGCGCTTGACCTGCAAACAGTTCTAACAATCCAACTACTAATGATCCTGCAAGCCCCAATAAAGAAGAAGCAAAAGCAACCCCCATTCCGCTTAACTGTCCCTCAAGGCCACTCATCAATCTAGTAAAAACCTCAAAGCCTGTCTCACCCTCTTGAGGAGCTAGCGATCTTATTGTTTCTACAAGTGCTGGCACCGTTGTTGCCAAACCGTAGAATGTTCCCAATAGTCCTAGGAAAATCAACAAATTGACAATATAGCGAGTTATTTCTCGAGCCTCTTCGACTCGAGTAGAGACAGATTCAAGAATTGACTGCGATGAAGAAGCCGAGATTTGGATACTTGCTCCACGCGACCTTAACAAGGTTGCCAATGGAGCCAGTAGCTGGGGTGCCTTTGCAGAACCCTTATCTGGCTTATTTACGAACTCCTCTATCCAACGAACAGACTTTATTAACTGAACAACCTGAACAAAGCAGCTTATTACTCCAACAAAAAAGACAAAAAGGATAAAGCCGTTCAACCACAAATTAGCTGTAAATACTGCCAACACTCTCGGTGCCGCTACAACTGTTCCTGCACTGGTAAGCGCTAGAATGCTGAGCATCAACAAAACTTGACGTATTGGCTGAGAAAAATGTAGCTCGACCTCTTGTTCTAATTTTACCATAAAATAAGGCCTGTTTTAATTTTTCTTTAATTCTAACGCTCTGTGAACAAAAGTGAAAGCTATCAGCTCTTAATTTTCTTAACCTGTTGCACCAAATAGCGCAGATCAACGGAAGAAACTCCTAACTCCGTGAGTTTTTTTCAGTACTAAACAGATATTCATCATTACTACCGCGCTCTCCTTCTGCCTCCGCGATAATCTTTGCTTGCTCATCAAGCGTTAATTGACAGTACTGATCATGATCTTTCTTTATGACGAAAGTAATTGCTGTTACCAATTGTTTAGAAGTAGCTAACTCGACTTGAACTTCGGTTTCTTCATATGCCGATGACACGAGTTCTCTCTCTCGAAGATATAAT
>NTKT01000030.1 GCA_002457055.1 Rhodobacteraceae bacterium MED-G08 | reverse complement strand
CCTGAAAATCACCAAAGTATTTTGTAATCGCTGCTGTCAATGTCGTCTTACCATGGTCAACGTGACCAATCGTTCCAATGTTGCAGTGCGGTTTACTACGATCAAATTTTTCCTTTGCCATCGAAAATTTTTCCTTATTTTTGAACCTGAGTATGATTTTTCAGCGCTGATAATAAGTAAGCATTAAAAAATCAAGTATTTGTTTTCAAATTAACCATATGTGCAGTTTTTAACCTTCGAATTTCTGGATAGTAATCTTATCCTATTTCAGAATGTTGTCTTGTTCTCTAAAACGATATTAACTTTTTAAAATTGTGAGGTTACTTTTTTATACTAATCACATTATTTTGGGGACCCCAATTTGAAAAATATTCTTAAAACAAAAAACATTCATGCCAGTGGTGTGTGTTTTGAAAACAAGGGCATACTAATTCTAGGTGAATCAGGTTCAGGAAAATCTTCTCTAGCATTATCGCTCGTTGCTAACGGAGCTCAGCTCGTTTGTGATGACAGGGCTCATTTGCAGGTGAAAAATAAAATATTGATGATGACAAAACCTCCATCATTGCCAGGCGCGTTAGAGGTGCGGGGTTTGGGTTTGATAAACGTTCCGTTAACTACAGAAGCACGTATAGACCTGATAATCGATATGGAGTTAACGTCGGATTCGAGGTTGGGTGGTCATAAAATGGAGTTATTTGGTGTTGAGTTTCCCTGTGTGAAAGGAAAGAATTTTTATGGATTGTCTGATGCAATAATCGTTTGGTCAAAGTATGGGGGTTTTTTAGACCTATGATACAACTCTAGATTGACACAATTATGATAATTTTCATTGCACACTAAATCTGTGTTAAATTTTCTGCATTTTTATCATTGGTTTTGTATTTTATGTTGAATTACTTATTTTATGGCTACTGATATATAAGTTTTTTATTCGGTCCCTATTCTGGACATACGAATTCATGATTTAAATCGAATTAGTTTTATTGGTTTTAAATTGATTTAGACACTTGCCGTTTTCGACATGGATTTTCGTACTTGCGTATATGGTTAAATAGTGAAAAAGATTAATTATGGTTGGTGATATAGGTATAGTTATTGTAGCTCACGGACAGCTAGCTAATGAGTACAAAGCGGCCGTTGAACATGTAGTTGGCCCTCAATCAAATATTGTTGCTGTTTCAATCGCCGCCGAATGCGATAGAACTGAAAAGGAAACCGAAATTTGTAAGGCCGCAGAATCTGTTGATACTGGCTTCGGCGTGGTAGTAGCCACTGACCTTTTTGGATCTAGTCCGTCTAACCTGGCGTTAAAGGCTTGTCAGATTAGTGATCGAAAGATTGTCTATGGGATGAACCTGCCACTGTTGATTAAACTTTCACAATCAAAACACCTTACTCTGTCGTCAGCCGTTGACCTAGCATTATCGGCCGGACGCAAATACATTAACTCGTACGAAAATAATGCTGTTATACAATAATGACTAATACCAAAAGTGTTCGACTTCGAATTTTGAATGAGAAGGGATTACACGCCCGTGCTGCAGCTAAGTTTGTTGAATTAGTGGACAAATTCGATGTTAAAGTGGTTGTTAAAAAAGATAGTTTAGAAGCCAGTGGTGATAGTATCATGGGGTTGCTAATGCTGGGGGCATCTAAAGGCAGTGAAATTGACTTGGTTTTGTCTGGAAAGCAATCAGAGGATACACTCAAAGCTCTATCAAATTTAGTTGAAAATCTTTTTGGTGAAGAAATGTGATTGATTGAAAGTTTAATAATGCCCACAAATCTTCATTCCAAAAAATCTGACAAAAATATTTACACCGAGCGCTACGATAGGAAACGCCTTTCATACGCCAACACGTTTACAAATCCAGTCCAAAAAAAAATTATACAGTCTATAGAGTTGCTGACAGGTCAGCTTAAACTTTTGAGATGTGTTCGAAAATTTGAGCGACTGGGCATACCATACGGGCAGCCCTTTTGGTCACAAGCACTTGATGTGTTGGATATCAAACTTGAAACACCCCAATATCAATGGGAACGGATACCGACGACGGGTCCACTAGTTGTTACTGCTAATCATCCTCACGGCTTAATAGATGGTATGGTTTTGGCCGAACTTATTGGAAAAGTAAGAACAGACTATAAAATCCTCACAAGATCACTGCTCACGGGAGTTGATCAGATTGATAAATTTATGATTCCAGTACCATTTCCTCATGAAGAAATGGCATTAGAAAAAAATTTAGAAATGCGTAAGCGTGCAATGACCCATCTGAAAGATGGTGGCTGCGTAGTTGTCTTTCCTTCAGGATCCGTAGCAGCTTCGGAGTCGTTTTGGGGACCTGTTATTGAGAGAGAGTGGAACCCCTTTACGGCGAAATTAATTCAACGATCTAGTGCAGCAGTGCTTCCCATTTGTTTTCCAGGGGCGAATTCTAGATCTTATCAAATTGCAAATCAGATATCAGCAACATTGCGCCAAGGCCTTTTAATTCGGGAAGTTGTAAAAGCTATGCATAAACCGCAGTCTCCAATTGTTGGAGAATTAGTAGGAAGAGATGAAATACAAAAGTGGTCAAATAGTCCGCGAAAATTTATGAAGTGGCTGAGAAATATTACCCTAGGTTTGCACGCAAACTAGATTATCGGGTAGGTAACGGAGTTCCCGTTTTGTAATCATAAAAGCCACGTTTTGATTTTCTTCCCAACCATCCAGCTTCAACATATTTAGTCAATAATGGGCATGGGCGATATTTTGTGTCTGCCAAGCCGTCGTGTAAGACATTCATTATTGACAGGCATGTATCTAATCCTATGAAGTCTGCTAATTCTAAAGGCCCCATTGGGTGGTTAGCGCCCAGTTTTAAAGAAGTATCTATTGCTTCAACAGATCCCACACCTTCATACAATGTGTATATAGCCTCATTTATCATTGGAATTAAAATCCGGTTTACGATAAAAGCTGGAAAATCTTCCGATCTCGCAACTGTTTTACCGAGTCGATCGACTACTGCCTTGCATTTTTCAAATGTATCTTGAGTAGTTGCTATACCGGGAATAAGCTCTACAAGCTGCATTATCGGAACTGGGTTCATAAAATGAAAACCTAAAAATTTTTCTGGTCTGTCTGTACTACTCGCCAAGCGAGTTATTGAAATTGAAGATGTATTAGAAGTCAGTACGGTATGTTCCTCTAAGTAAGGCATAATAGACAAGAAGACTTTTCGTTTGAGTTCCTCTTCTTCATTTACTGCCTCTATTATTAAGTCTGTGTTTGCAACTGCTTCAAGATCTATGGAGGTCTTAACATGACTCAAAGCTTCAGAAGCTTCATCGCCAGAAATTTTCTTTGCTGCAATCTGCCGATCAAGATTTTGAGCTATTTTATTTTTCGCTGATATCAAATGTTCTGGCAAAACATCGTTGAGGATTACGTCGTAGTTCGCTAGAGCCATTACATGGGCTATGCCTGTGCCCATTTGGCCTGCGCCTATTATTCCAATTCTATTGATACTCATTATAATTCCTAAATATTTTAAAAAGCTTTTCTTTTGAGCTCGGTTTAGAACAATTTTTTCGCGCAAAATAAAGCGTAATATTAGATCTGATCATTCTAATTATTAATTTTTCTACTAATTTGTTTCTGCGCCAATATAAATTTCTGGTTGAAATTCATATGCATGAAGATTAATTAGGACCGGCGTAGGGGTATAGCTCAGCTGGTAGAGCGACGGTCTCCAAAACCGTAGGTCGCGGGTTCGAACCCTGCTGCCCCTGCCAACTGCACCCTTGAACTTTGGTACCAGTGAGGTTAGACGCTCACGGAGATAGAAAGAATTGTAAGATGGCAACGACAAATCCTTTTAGATTTATCCAACAGGTGCGATCAGAGGTATCAAAGATAACATGGCCTACCCGAAGAGAGGTACTACTCACTACGGTGATGGTGTTTGCACTATCTGCTTTGGCAGCTGTATTTTTTGCGCTAGTAGATTGGATTATACGATTTGGTTTACAGAATATTCTGTCTTTGGTCAGCTGAGCTAACTTTTCGGAAATAAATTGCGACTTGAAAAGGACATCAAATACCTTTAGGACAACTCCCGATGTTAAATGGCGTGCAGCGATTCGAGTTGTGCGCCGATTTTTTATCCTAAATGCAGAGATTGTGTTAAAATATTTCTGTTTGAGATTTGAGATGAAGTAAGGACTTAAATAAAATGGCAAAGCGATGGTATTCGGTAAGTGTCCTTTCAAATTTTGAAAAAAAAGTTGCCGAACAAATACGTACATCAGTGGAGGAGTCTGGGCTTCAGGATGAGATTGAAGAAATCTTAGTGCCAACAGAAGATGTTATTGAGGTGCGACGCGGAAAGAAAGTAACGTCAGAAAGACGGTTCATGCCAGGTTATGTTCTTGTTAGGATGGAAATGTCAGATCGTGGGTATCATATGATAAATTCCATCAATAGAGTTACGGGTTTTCTGGGGCCTCAAGGCCGCCCAATGCCAATGAGAGATAATGAAGTGAATGCCATTTTGAACAGGGTTCAAGAGGGTGAAGAATCTCCAAGAACGCTTTTAACTTACGAAGTAGGCGAAAAAGTAAAGGTAAACGATGGGCCGTTCGAAGATTTTGATGGAATGGTTGAAGCAGTAGATAATGATAATCAGCGGTTAAAGGTCACGGTATCAATTTTCGGACGAGAGACACCCGTTGAGTTAGAGTTTACTCAGGTTTCTAAGCAAACTTGAGCATTAAATGTGGGAGGGTATCGTGTCGCGATGCGCAGCCCGTACCACACAACTTGAATTTCTCTAACGCGTTAGAGAAATGTTGAAAAAAGGAGCCTTTTGATGGCTAAAAAACTAGTGGGCACACTTAAATTGCAAATACCTGCAGGTCAGGCTAACCCTTCACCGCCAGTTGGTCCGGCGCTTGGACAGCGTGGCATTAATATTATGGAATTTTGCAAAGCATTCAACGCAAAGACCGGGGATATGGAGCAAGGCGCACCTTGTCCAACCATAATAGAGTATTTTCAGGACAAATCGTTTTCAATGGAAATCAAAACCCCGCCAGCATCCTATTATCTCAAAAAAGCTGCGAAGTTGAAGTCTGGAGCCAATACTCCTGGTCGGGAAACTGCGGGATCTGTAACGGTTGCCCAAGTTAAAGAAATAGCTGAGGCAAAAATGAAAGATCTAAATGCAAACGATATCGATGCTGCAATGCAAATCATTTTGGGTTCAGCAAGGTCAATGGGTATTGAGGTGAAGTAAATGGGAAAAGTGGGTAAAAGAACAAAAAAAGCAATGGAAGCCTTCAATGGTAAAAGTAACGTATCAATTGAAGAGGCTGTAAAATTAGTTAAATCCAATGCAACTGCTAAGTTTGATGAAACAATAGAGATAGCAATGAACCTTGGTGTCGATACGCGCCATGCAGATCAAATGGTTCGAGGTGTGGTTGGTTTGCCAAATGGTACCGGTAAGAGTATGCGTGTGGCAGTTTTTGCGCGTGACGCAAAGGCGCAGGAGGCAAAAGATGCGGGAGCTGATATTGTTGGAGCAGAGGATTTAATGGAAACTGTCCAAGCCGGCACGATCGATTTTGACCGTTGCATAGCTACACCTGATATGATGCCAATTGTCGGACGTTTAGGTAAAGTATTGGGTCCAAGAAATTTAATGCCGAACCCAAAGGTGGGAACAGTGACTGTTGATGTGACTGAGGCTGTAAAAGCTGCAAAGGGCGGTGAAGTTCAATTCAGAGCTGAAAAGGGCGGTGTTGTGCACGCGGGTATCGGTAAAGCCTCTTTCGACGAGAAGCAGCTGGTAGAAAATGTAAATGCCTTTATTGATGCAGTTGCAAAAGCAAAGCCGACTGGTACAAAAGGATCCTACATGAAAGTAATTACTTTGAGCTCAACCATGGGGCCAGGCGTAACCGTAAGTATAGATAAATCAGCGGGTTAGTGTTTTTAAAGAATGTACTTGAAGCAGGCAAAATTTTATATCTGCTTTGAATTCAATGGTATTCGGTAATATTTTTGGAAATGCCTCTTGTTTATTTGGCAAAAATCTCATAGATAGCCGGCGAGAATCGTGTAAAGGTTCTCAACTGTCCGAGATGGAGGGTTGGCGTAAGCTGATAATTCCTTCCTGAGATGGGAACGAGATATAAAGGTCGCAGGGCTCTTGTGATCTTAACCGCTCAGAATCCTATTTCTAGGACTCGAATGCCGGAAATTATTCCGGCAAAATTGAGCTGGGGAATATCCCCAAATTTGGAGTGAAACTGTGGATAGAGCGCAAAAAGAAAAGGTGGTCGAAGAACTTGGCCAAATTTTTGAGAGCTCTGGCGTTGTGGTTGTTGCACAATACACAGGCCTAACGGTTGCCGAGATGCAAGATCTTAGAGCGCGTGCTAGTGAGGCGGAAGCATCTGTGCGCGTGGCAAAGAATAGACTTGCTAAAATAGCTCTGAATGGAAAATCATGTGAAAGCATGGGTGAGTATTTATCTGGAATGACGGTTCTTACCTATTCTGAAGATCCTGTTGCCGCAGCAAAAGTTGCGGAGCAGTACGCTAAAGATAATAGTAAGTTTCAAATTCTCGGTGGATCAATGGGCGAAAACGCTCTTGATCGTGTCGGCGTAGAGGCTTTATCGAAAATGCCTTCTCGAGATGAACTTATTTCTTCCATTGTTGGATGTATTGGGGCACCTGCAGCAAATGTTGCTGGTGTTCTTGGTGCTCCATCGAGCAACATTGCAAGTATCATTTCTACAATTGAAGAAAGAGCTGCATGAGGCAACTGAAGGGCGTGTTATTCGTAACGAAGCACGTTGGAACACAACTTAAAACGGAAAGAGTCGAAAATGGCTGATCTGAAAAAACTGGCAGAAGAGATCGTTGGTCTTACCCTGCTTGAAGCACAGGAACTAAAAACTATCCTCAAAGATGAGTATGGTATCGAACCCGCCGCTGGGGGCGCAGTAATGATGGCAGGACCTGCTGGAGATGCTGGTGGTGCAGCAGCGGAAGAAAAGTCTGAGTTTGACGTAGTTCTTAAGAGTGCGGGCGGTAACAAAATTGCTGTCATAAAAGAAGTTCGTGGCATTACTGGTCTAGGCTTGAAAGAGGCTAAAGACCTTGTAGAGGCTGGCGGAAAATTAAAAGAAGGTGTGGAGAAGGCTGAAGCTGAAGAAATAAAATCTAAGCTTGAAGCTGCTGGTGCTGAAGTAGAGCTGGCATAAACTCACATTTGAACTACTTACTGGCTGGGCGTGATATTTCAGGCCCAGCCACGTCTGTCTTATAAAGCATCATTTGACAGGGTGTTTCATAAGGAAGAATGGAAGAACCGGGAGACTTTCTAACGGGAAGAAAGTCAAGAATAGGTTTTCGTAGTTCCTCTCTCGTGTGGGAATACATCTGGAACCCGACAGATTGTATTACCGGTGAGATAAATAAAAAGGTGTGTAATATCATGGCACAAACCTACATCGGCCAAAAACGTCTTAGAAAGTATTACGGAAAAATTAGAGAAGTTTTAGATATGCCGAACCTAATTGAGGTTCAGAAATCTTCTTATGACCTATTTTTAAAATCTGGCGATCAGTCTGAACCTCTCGATGGCGAGGGGATAAAAGGGGTCTTCCAGTCTGTTTTTCCAATCAAGGATTTTAACGAAACTTCGATACTTGAGTTTGTAAGTTATGACTTGGAAAGTCCTAAATATGATGTGGAAGAGTGCCAACAGCGGGATATGACTTACAGTGGCCCACTTAAGGTAAAACTCAGATTAATCGTTTTTGATGTTGATGAAGATACTGGGGCTAAATCGGTAAAGGATATTAAAGAGCAAGACGTGTTCATGGGTGATATGCCTCTTATGACCCCGAATGGTACATTTGTTGTTAATGGCACTGAGCGTGTAATTGTTTCACAGATGCACAGATCTCCTGGGGTATTTTTTGATCATGATAAAGGGAAAACGCATAGTTCTGGAAAATTGCTCTTTGCCTGCAGAATCATTCCATATCGAGGCTCCTGGTTAGACTTCGAATTTGATGCGAAAGATATTGTTTACGCTCGAATTGATCGTCGTAGAAAGCTGCCCGTAACAACCTTGTTGTATGCACTTGGCATGGATCAAGAGCGTATAATGGATGCTTATTATGAAACAGTACCCTACAGACTAAACAAGAAAAAAGGATGGGTAACCAAGTTTTTTCCTGACCGAGTAAGAGGAACCCGTCCTGCCTTTGATCTAGTGGATGCGGCCACGGGAGAAGTAATTGCTGAAGCAGGAAAAAAAGTAACACCGAGAGCCGTAAAGAAGCTTAAAGATGAGGGTAAAGTAACTGAGTTATTAATTCCCTATGACCAAATTATTGGTCGTTACGTTGCCAAAGACATAATAAACGAAGATGATGGAGCTATTTATGTAGAGGCAGGAGATGAGCTTACTGCTGAATATGATAAAGAAGGTGTACTAATCGGTGGCACGCTTAAAGATCTAGCGGATGCCGGTGTAGATGAGATACCTGTTTTAGATATCGATAATGTCAATGTTGGGGCTTACATACGTAACACCATGGCTCAGGACAAAAATTTGAACCGAGATACGGCATTATTAGATATATATAGGGTAATGCGCCCTGGTGAGCCGCCAACAGTCGAGGCTGCGTCTGCACTGTTCGATACACTATTTTTCGATAGTGAACGTTATGATCTCTCTGCTGTTGGGCGTGTTAAAATGAATATGCGTTTGGCACTTGATGCCGAAGATACTCAACGCACCCTTCGCAGTGAAGATATTGTTGCTTGTATAAAAGCTCTGGTAGAGCTTCGCGATGGTCAGGGAGAGGTAGATGACATCGATCACTTGGGAAATCGGCGGGTCCGGTCTGTAGGTGAGTTAATGGAAAATCAGTATCGCGTTGGTCTACTTCGAATGGAAAGAGCGATCAGAGAGCGCATGTCTAGTGTTGAGATAGACAATGTGATGCCTCAGGATTTGATTAATGCTAAGCCTGCTGCTGCCGCTGTTAGAGAATTTTTTGGATCTAGTCAGCTGTCTCAGTTTATGGATCAAACTAATCCTTTATCAGAAGTCACTCACAAGAGGAGACTTTCGGCTTTAGGGCCTGGTGGACTAACTAGAGAACGTGCAGGTTTTGAAGTGCGTGATGTTCATGCAACTCATTATGGTCGTATGTGTCCGATTGAAACACCAGAAGGGCCGAATATTGGTTTGATTAACTCTTTGGCCACTTTTGCTCGTGTCAATAAGTATGGGTTTATTGAAACCCCATACCGAATAGTCAAGGATGGGCAGGTCACCGATGAGGTGCATTATTTATCGGCTACGGAGGAGATGAGACACACTGTTGCCCAGGCCAACGCGAAGCTGGACCAATCTGGGAAATTTATCAGCGATTTAGTATCTACCAGGCAGAATGGTGATTATACATTGGCACCGAATGAAAGCGTGGACCTGATAGACGTGAGCCCCAAACAGTTAGTTTCTGTCGCGGCGTCGCTTATACCATTTTTGGAAAATGATGACGCAAATAGGGCCCTAATGGGTTCTAACATGCAGCGTCAGGCGGTACCTTTGCTAAGCGCGGAAGCTCCGTTAGTGGGCACAGGTATGGAAGGCGTGGTCGCAAGAGATTCTGGTGCTGCTATTATGGCAAAGAGGGCCGGAATTATTGATCAAGTTGACGCACAACGTATAGTTATAAGGGCGACTGATGATCTTGAGTTAGGTGACGCTGGAGTTGATATATATCGACTCAGAAAGTTTCAAAGGTCAAACCAGAATACTTGTATCAATCAGCGCCCATTAGTTAAGGTTGGGCAATCAGTTGGTAAAGGTGAAGTAATTGCGGATGGCCCCTCAACTGATTTGGGCGAATTAGCTCTTGGTAAGAATGTAGTCGTGGCATTTATGCCGTGGAATGGATACAACTATGAGGACTCAATTCTTATCTCTGAGCGAGTCGCGAGAGATGATGTGTTTACATCGGTACATATAGAAGAGTTCGAGGTCGCCGCTCGTGATACAAAATTGGGTCCCGAGGAAATAACCCGCGATATTCCTAATGTTGGCGAAGAAGCTCTTAGAAATCTTGATGAGGCAGGGATTGTATACATCGGCGCAGATGTCGAACCTGGCGATATTCTGGTTGGCAAAATAACGCCAAAAGGTGAGAGCCCAATGACACCGGAAGAAAAATTGCTCAGAGCGATCTTTGGGGAAAAGGCTTCTGACGTAAGAGATACGTCCCTTCGGGTAAAGCCTGGTGATTATGGTACCGTTGTAGAGGTGCGCGTGTTTAATAGGCACGGGGTCGAAAAAGATGAGAGAGCACTTCAGATTGAGAGAGAAGAAGTAGAGCGTTTAGCTAGAGACCGGGATGACGAACTAGCGATATTAGATCGTAATATCTATGCAAGGCTAAAAAACACATTAGTTGGTAAGAAGGTCGTTAAAGGGCCGAAAGGCGTCAAACCAAATACTAAAATCGATGATGAAGTGCTTGCTTCGTTAACGAAAGGACAGTGGTGGCAGCTTGCGCTATCAGAGGAAAAAGACGCTCAAATCGTTGAGGCATTGAATGACCAGTATGACGCTCAAAAACGCGCACTGGATGCTCGCTTTGACGACAAAGTAGAGAAAGTGCGTCGTGGGGATGATTTACCTCCAGGCGTTATGAAAATGGTGAAGGTTTTTATAGCGGTAAAGCGCAAGCTCCAGCCTGGTGACAAAATGGCGGGGCGTCATGGAAATAAAGGTGTAATATCCAAAGTTGTCCCGATGGAGGATATGCCGTTTCTTGAGGACGGAACCCCAGTCGATTTTTGCTTGAATCCGCTTGGTGTTCCTTCTCGAATGAACGTGGGTCAGATTTTGGAGACGCACATGGGGTGGGCTGCAAGAGGGCTTGGCTTGCAAATAGACGAGGCTCTCCAAGATTACCGTAGAACTGGTGATTTGTCCCCGGTCAAAGAGGCCATGCGCCTTGCGTATGGACAAGACGTTTACGATGAGGGTTTAAGTGGTATCGATGATGAGTTATTACTTGAGGCAGCTGGAAATGTAGCTCGGGGTGTCCCTATTGCTACCCCAGTTTTTGATGGCGCCAAAGAGGGTGATGTTGATGATGCTCTCCGACGAGCTGGATTTGATCAGTCCGGGCAATCTATCCTGTATGATGGCCGCACAGGTGAACAATTTAGCAGACCTGTAACCGTTGGAATTAAGTATCTTCTTAAGCTTCACCATCTTGTTGATGACAAAATCCATGCTCGGTCCACAGGACCTTATTCGCTTGTGACGCAACAGCCGCTAGGTGGTAAAGCTCAATTTGGCGGTCAGCGTTTTGGGGAAATGGAAGTTTGGGCTTTAGAGGCTTATGGTGCTGCTTATACTTTGCAAGAAATGCTTACAGTAAAATCTGACGATGTGGCTGGTCGCACAAAAGTTTACGAGTCCATCGTCAAAGGTGAAGATAATTTTGAGGCTGGCGTTCCTGAGTCATTTAACGTTTTAGTTAAAGAGGTTCGTGGACTAGGGCTCAACATGGAACTTCTTGATGCAAAGGAGGACGATTAAAGCAACTAAGCTTTATTTAAGATAATCCTATTGCTCATATCGAGGTATAAAAAATGAACCAAGAAATTACAAATAATCCTTTTAACCCTCTGGCCTCCCCCAAGGTTTTTGATGAAATAAAAGTTTCTCTAGCATCACCTGAACGAATTCTTTCATGGTCTTATGGAGAAATCAAAAAGCCTGAGACGATTAACTACAGGACTTTTAAACCAGAACGAGATGGTTTGTTCTGTGCCCGTATCTTTGGCCCAACCAAAGATTATGAATGCCTTTGTGGTAAATATAAGCGTATGAAATACAGGGGTGTCGTCTGTGAAAAATGTGGTGTCGAAGTTACTTTGCAAAAGGTTCGGCGCGAAAGGATGGGACATATAGAGCTTGCGTCGCCTGTTGCTCATATTTGGTTCTTGAAGTCGCTTCCATCACGGATAGGACTAATGCTAGATATGACCTTGCGAGATCTTGAACGTGTCCTCTACTTCGAAAATTATGTAGTAATAGAACCTGGCCTTACCGATCTCTCATATGGACAAATGCTCTCAGAAGAAGAGTATATGGATGCCCAGGATACCTATGGCATAGATGCGTTCACCGCAAACATTGGTGCTGAGGCTATTCGCGAAATGCTCGCTGTAATAGATCTGGAAGCTGAGGCTGACCGCTTAAGAGAAGAGCTGAAAGAAGCTACGGGAGAATTAAAGCCAAAGAAAATTATAAAGCGTCTAAAAGTTGTTGAAAGTTTTCTTGAGTCTGGAAACCGTCCTGAGTGGATGATTTTGACAGTGGTACCAGTTATCCCGCCGGAGTTGAGGCCGTTAGTACCGTTAGATGGTGGTCGCTTTGCTACATCGGATCTTAACGATCTATATCGCAGAGTTATAAACAGAAACAATCGCTTAAAGCGTTTGATAGAACTTAGGGCACCGGATATCATAGTACGTAATGAAAAACGGATGCTTCAGGAATCTGTTGATGCTCTTTTTGACAATGGTCGGAGGGGACGTGTAATCACTGGAACTAACAAGCGCCCACTTAAATCTTTATCGGATATGCTTAAAGGTAAGCAGGGCCGTTTTAGACAAAACCTTTTAGGTAAACGTGTTGATTTTTCTGGCAGATCGGTAATTGTTACAGGACCGGAGCTGAAACTACATCAGTGTGGGCTTCCCAAAAAAATGGCATTGGAACTCTTTAAGCCATTCATTTATTCTAGGCTTGAGGCTAAAGGGCTTTCATCTACAGTAAAGCAGGCTAAAAAGTTAGTCGAAAAAGAGCGGCCGGAAGTTTGGGATATCTTAGACGAAGTGATACGTGAGCATCCGGTTATGTTGAATAGGGCTCCTACGCTTCACCGTTTAGGCATTCAAGCTTTTGAACCAGTTTTAATTGAAGGAAAAGCTATTCAGCTCCATCCTCTGGTATGTGCTGCCTTTAACGCTGATTTTGATGGAGATCAAATGGCAGTTCACGTGCCTTTAAGCCTTGAAGCTCAATTAGAGGCCAGGGTATTGATGATGTCGACAAACAATGTTTTGTCGCCTGCAAACGGAGCTCCCATTATCGTTCCGTCTCAGGACATGATACTTGGATTATATTATACAACTATAGAGCGTGAAGGTATGAAAGGTGAAGGAATGTCTTTCAGCTCTACTGAAGAAGTTCAGTATGCGCTAGATACTGGAACAGTACACCTTCATGCAAAGATTCAAGCTAGAATTGGTCAGATTGATGAAGAGGGAAATGAAATTTTCAAACGGTTCGATACCACTCCAGGCCGTGTAAGAATTGGATCACTGCTTCCAAAAAATGCAAAAGCACCTTTTGATTTGGTTAACAAACTTTTGCGTAAGAAAGACGTCCAGAGCGTAATCGATAATGTGTATAGATATTGTGGTCAAAAAGAATCTGTAATTTTCTGTGATCAGATCATGGGAATGGGGTTTAAAGAGGCTTTTAGAGCAGGGATATCATTCGGAAAAGACGATATGGTTATCCCAGAAGATAAGTGGGGGTTAGTTGAAGAGACTAGAAGCCAGGTAAAGGATTTTGAGCAGCAATATATGGACGGCCTTATAACTCAAGGTGAGAAATATAATAAAGTAGTGGATGCATGGTCAAAATGTAATGATAAAGTTACCGATGCAATGATGGGAACAATTTCGTCTGGTACCCGTGATGAGGGCGGTGCGGAAGCAGAACCAAACTCAGTTTACATGATGGCACATTCTGGCGCTCGGGGTTCAGTTACTCAAATGAAGCAGTTAGGTGGGATGCGCGGTTTAATGGCTAAGCCAAATGGAGATATTATCGAGACCCCTATTATTTCGAACTTTAAAGAGGGTCTAACTGTTTTGGAGTATTTTAATTCTACTCACGGGGCAAGGAAAGGCTTATCTGACACAGCTCTAAAGACTGCTAACTCCGGGTACCTAACACGCCGTCTGGTGGATGTGGCGCAGGATTGCATAGTACGAATGCAGGATTGCGGTACCGAGAATTGTATAACTGCAGAGCCAGCAGTGAATGATGGAGAAGTTGTCGCTTCGTTATCAGAGCGTGTCTTGGGCCGTATCGCTGCGGAGGATATTTGTAATCCAGAGAATGACGAAGTCATAACCGCCAAGGGTGATATGGTAGACGAGCTCATGGCAGATCGTATTGATGAGTGTGGATTGCAGTCAGCACGAATACGAAGCCCACTGACCTGTGAGGCGGAAGAAGGTGTCTGTGCAAATTGTTACGGTCGCGATCTTGCTCGAGGTACGAAAGTAAATGTTGGAGAAGCGGTAGGAATTATAGCAGCACAGTCTATTGGTGAGCCTGGTACTCAGCTTACAATGAGAACCTTCCATATTGGTGGCGTAGCTCAAGGTGGGCAGCAATCATTTCTGGAAGCTAGCCAGGATGGTGTCATATCTTACGAAAATCCCATGACACTTAAGAATTCCTCCGGAGAAACATTGGTTGTTGGTAGAAATATGAAGCTTCGAATTGTTGACGAGCAGGGAAATGAAAGAGCAAGTCACAAACTTGGCTATGGTTCAAAAATCTTTATAAAAGAGGGTGCTAAGGTATCGCGTGGTGATAAGTTGTTTGAGTGGGATCCATACACGCTACCTATTATTGCTGAAAAGGCGGGTACTGCTAAATTGGTTGACTTAGTAAACGGTATTGCAGTGCGAGAAGAAACCGATGATGCAACCGGTATGACACAAAAAATTGTTGTCGATTGGCGTGCTGCTCCCAAAGGAAATGATTTGAAGCCTGAAATAATATTAGTGGATAAAGCCGGGGAGCCTGTTCGCAATGATGCTGACAACCCAATAACTTATCCGATGTCTGTAGATGCTATTTTATCTATTGAAGATGGTTCGGAGATTAAAGCTGGCGATGTGATCGCCCGAATACCACGGGAAGGGGCTAAAACCAAAGATATCACAGGTGGTTTACCGCGTGTGGCTGAGTTATTTGAGGCTAGGCGTCCGAAAGATCATGCAATTATAGCCGAGATAGACGGTTACGTAAGATTTGGGCGTGATTATAAAAATAAAAGGCGCATTACAATAGAGCCTGCTGATGAAACATTAGAGCCCGTGGAATATATGGTGCCAAAAGGTAAGCATATACCAGTGGTGGAAGGTGATTTCGTTCAAAAAGGCGATTATATTATGGATGGTAATCCTGCGCCACATGATATTCTTGCAATTATGGGTATAGAAGCGCTTGCAAATTATATGATTGACGAGGTTCAGGATGTTTATCGTTTGCAGGGTGTTAAAATCAACGATAAACATGTAGAAGTTATTGTTCGTCAAATGCTACAGAAATGGGAAATTGCTGAAAGCGGTGACACAACCCTACTTAAAGGAGAGCATGTTGATAAGGCTGAATTTGTTGCTGCTAATGAAAAGTCTCTCGCTAAAGGTGGACGACCAGCACAAGGTGAGCCTATCCTGTTAGGTATTACTAAGGCGTCTTTGCAGACACGCTCATTTATTTCCGCAGCTTCTTTTCAGGAAACTACTCGGGTACTAACCGAGGCATCTGTTCAGGGTAAAAAGGATAAGCTCGTTGGTTTGAAAGAAAATGTGATTGTAGGAAGATTGATACCGGCGGGTACTGGCGGTGCAGCATTAAGAGTTCGGCGTATAGCTAGTGCGCGAGATAAAGTCGTGATAGACGCTAGGATTGAGGAAGAAAATGCTGCCGCTCAGTTGGAGGCTCCCTCTTCGGAAGAAGTTGTTGGGTCAGAGGCAGAATAAATAGAAAAAAGTTTATAAAAACCCGTGGTCTTGCCGCGGGTTTTTCTATAAGTGTCTAACAATCGTTCTCACGTTCTACTAGTCGGGGCTCGTTCAGTGCTCTTTTAATTAATTGAGACTGTAATAGCTTATTTTCTGTATTCTGCTGGTCATCTGCCATTTAATTATTTGATAAATAAAAAATTCCCCACTGTTGACAAATTAACCGACTCCTCATATATGCACGCGTAATTCGGATGGGTATCTCATTTCGTATCCAAATATGTAGTAGTCAAGATCCGGGTAGTTCCCCGATCCTCTGGAAACCTACCGCTTAGTTCTCGCAAGAATGGGAGCAAAAGCGGCATTTGCGTTTGTGTGAACATAAAGCGCGAAAAATTCGTCGCATCTAGCTTTTGGTAGGTGCAAAATAAAATGTAAGAGCCAAACGGGGAATGCCTGAATGCCTACAATACAGCAGCTGATACGTAAGCCACGACAGCCAAAGATAAAGCGTTCCAAGTCAATGCACTTAGAACAGTGTCCTCAAAAGCGGGGTGTGTGCACCAGAGTGTACACAACTACACCAAAAAAACCAAACTCTGCCATGAGAAAAGTGGCGAAAGTTAGGCTTACTAACGGATATGAAGTTATTTCATACATTCCTGGTGAAAAACATAACTTACAAGAGCACTCAGTTGTTCTCATAAGAGGTGGCCGTGTTAAAGATTTACCTGGTGTACGTTATCATATTTTGCGTGGAGTGTTGGACACCCAAGGCGTAAAAGATAGAAAGCAACGTCGTTCGAAGTACGGCGCCAAGCGGCCTAAATAGGGGGAATAGAATATGTCTCGACGTCATGCGGCCGAAAAACGTGAAATTCTTCCAGATGCAAAATTTGGAGATCGTGTGCTTAGTAAGTTCATGAATAATCTCATGGTGGATGGTAAGAAGTCTATAGCCGAGAAAATTGTATATAATGCTCTTGACCGTGTTGAGGGAAAACTAAAGCGTGCTCCGGTAGAAGTGTTCCATGAGGCCTTGGATAATATCAAGCCGACAGTAGAGGTCAGGTCTAGACGGGTAGGTGGTGCAACTTACCAAGTCCCTGTAGAGGTTCGCCCTGAGAGAAGAGAGGCTTTGGCTATTCGCTGGTTAATATCTGCAAGCCGTGGCCGAAATGAAAATACTATGGAAGAGCGTCTGGCTGGAGAGTTGATGGATGCGGTTAATTCAAGGGGCTCTGCAGTTAAAAAACGCGAAGATACACACAAAATGGCTGATGCGAACAAGGCATTTAGTCATTATCGCTGGTAAAGGTAGGGGCAGAAAAAATGGCACGAGAATATCCATTAGAGTTATATCGTAATTTTGGTATCATGGCTCACATTGATGCTGGCAAAACAACCTGTTCTGAGAGAATTCTGTACTACACAGGAAAATCCCACAATATAGGTGAGGTGCATGACGGCGCTGCGACCATGGATTGGATGGAACAGGAACAGGAGCGTGGTATCACAATTACTTCTGCCGCTACGACTACGTTTTGGGAGCGAACCGAGGATGGAGAGAAAGCAGACACCCCTAAGCATCGTCTCAACATTATCGATACTCCTGGGCACGTAGATTTCACTATCGAAGTTGAGCGGTCTTTGGCAGTTCTAGATGGTGCTGTATGTGTTTTGGATGCTAATGCAGGCGTCGAGCCACAAACTGAAACGGTTTGGCGTCAAGCTGATAGATATAAGGTTCCGCGGATCGTTTTTGTGAATAAAATGGATAAAATTGGTGCAGACTTTTTCAATTGCGTAAACATGATCGAAGATCGGACTGGAGCGCGGGCAGTGCCAGTAGCAGTTCCAATTGGTGCGGAAACAGAACTGGAAGGTCTTGTGGATTTAGTCACAATGAAGGAATGGTTGTGGCAAGGCGAAGATTTAGGAGCATCGTGGATTCAGGCTGATATTCGTGATAGTCTCAAAGGTATGGCAGAAGAGTGGCGCGGTAAGATGATCGAGGCTGCTGTCGAAATGGATGATGATGCCATGATGGCATACCTGGAGGGTGAGGAGCCTGATGTCGGCACACTAAGGGACCTTTTAAGAAAAGGGACTCTGAGTCTTTCATTCGTCCCGGTCTTAGGCGGCTCTGCTTTCAAAAATAAAGGGGTTCAGCCACTTTTGAATGCCGTTATTGACTATCTTCCGAGTCCGTTGGATGTCGTTGATTACATGGGCTTTGCACCCGGGGATGATGCGGAAGAACGCAACATTGCGCGCCGAGCGGATGACGGCATGCCATTTTCCGGACTTGCGTTTAAAATAATGAACGATCCTTTCGTAGGCTCTTTAACGTTTACCCGTGTTTACTCCGGGGTTCTGAACAAGGGTGATACTGTTCTGAATTCAACTAAGTCCAAGAAAGAACGTATTGGGCGAATGATGATGATGCACTCAAATAACAGGGAAGAGATAGACGAGGCCTTCGCTGGAGATATTATTGCCTTGGCTGGCCTTAAGGACACAACTACTGGTGATACTATTTGCGATGCAAAAGAGGCTGTTGTCTTGGAGACCATGACGTTTCCAGAGCCAGTGATCGAAATTGCGGTAGAGCCCAAAACCAAAGGTGACCAAGAAAAAATGTCTCAAGGTCTTGCAAGACTGGCAGCCGAAGACCCTTCTTTCAGAGTAGAGACTGATATGGAGTCGGGTCAAACCATTATGAAGGGGATGGGGGAGCTCCATCTCGATATTTTAGTTGATCGATTGAAGCGTGAATTCAAAGTTGAGGCTAACATTGGTGCACCGCAGGTGGCCTACAGAGAAACAATTTCGCATGAAGTTGAGCATACGTACACTCATAAAAAGCAATCAGGTGGTTCTGGTCAGTTTGCAGAAGTTAAAATGATAATTACACCCACAGCGCCAGGCGAGGGATATTCATTTGAAAGCCGTATCGTGGGTGGAGCAGTTCCGAAAGAGTATATTCCTGGGGTTGAAAAGGGAATAAATTCTGTCATGGACAGCGGTCCGTTGGCCGGCTTCCCCGTTATCGATTTTAAAGTAGCCTTGATCGATGGAAAATTCCATGATGTAGATTCTTCTGTCCTTGCATTCGAAATTGCTGCGCGGATGGGAATGCGAGAGGGCATGAAAAAGGCTGGTGCAAAGCTTTTGGAGCCTGTGATGAAGGTAGAGGTTGTTACTCCTGAGGAATATACAGGCGGAATAATTGGTGATTTGACTTCTCGACGGGGCCAAGTAACTGGTCAGGAGCCTCGGGGTAATGCTGTGGCAATAAATGCTTTCGTACCTCTTGCTAATATGTTCGGATATATAAATAATTTGCGTTCGATGTCGTCAGGACGAGCTCAATTTACAATGCAATTCGACCATTATGATCCAGTGCCGCAAAACATCTCGGACGAAATTCAAGCGAAATTTGCATAATTAGAAATCTGCCACTGAGGTCATCTCGAAGGCAAAACTTAAAAGGAGGCCACGATGGCAAAGGAAAAATTTGATCGTAGTAAACCGCACTGCAACATTGGAACGATTGGTCACGTTGACCATGGTAAGACGACATTGACAGCAGCGATTACAAAATACTTTGGTGATTTTCAGG
>NTKT01000003.1 GCA_002457055.1 Rhodobacteraceae bacterium MED-G08 | reverse complement strand
GTGAACGATCCACTGGTGGACCTGTTGTTGCGCCAGCAGCAGTGCAGGGTAGCTATGATCGGACAGGATAACCGCTGAAGGCATCTAAGCGGGAAGCCCCCCTCAAAACAAGGTATCCCTGAGGGCCGTGGAAGACCACCACGTCGATAGGCCGGAGATGTAAGCATGGTAACATGTTCAGTTGACCGGTACTAATTGCCCGATAGGCTTGATTTGATTCAGAAATAGTCAGATTAAAATTTGTATCTCTCAATCACGTACAATTGGTGTACGTTGCATTTTATTCGGTTTGGTGGCTATAGCACAAGTGAAACACCCGGTCCCTTCCCGAACCCGGCCGTTAAGCACTGTCGCGCTGATGGTACTGCATCTTAAGGTGTGGGAGAGTAAGTCACCGCCAAACCTAATAAAATGCAATATACACAACCTCTGTCGCGGGGTGGAGCAGCCAGGTAGCTCGTCAGGCTCATAACCTGAAGGTCAGAGGTTCAAATCCTCTCCCCGCAACCAAAATTAAGCGAACAAATACAATAACCTAAGAACGTAACGGCTTCGTATCTCATCGAGCGCCTCAGAAATATTGCCGCGTTCGTTGCTACGTTAGAATACTGTAAAACATGCCTGTAACTTCTTTTTCGCGTTATATAGAAATCTGGGCGTATTGAGATGATACTCAATCAACACCAGATAATATACGTTAGTAAACTGTTGGAGATCTAGCTTGCTCAAATGGGTATAACTCATTCCCCAACGATTGAAATGACAAAGTCCCCGTTATCGGAAGTATGAGGGGGTTTTGACGCATACATTGATAGGACGGTGGATAAGGTAAACTTTGTCAATTGATAAGAGTGAAGCTGCCCAAGTAGTGGCAGTACAGGAATAATAAATAGGTTCTTGAGCATAGGTGCGTGTCATAAAATTTTTGATTGGCTGTGAGAAAATTGTTTCATTCTCATATTATAACTGCTTAATAATTAAAATGTTGAGTAACTGATGTCTTGTGGAGATAATTTTATCAATGCTTCTTAGGAAGCGCATAATAACCAAGAAATACCAGACCAGCTAGATAGAATGATTGACGAAAAGGCGGTTTGGATTTCATTAACGAAATCAGGTCTTAAAACGCATGCTCGGAATAAAGTTCAATGGTTTGATCTCATTCGAAACTCCCGAGGCGGGGTGACTTTTAAGTCGCTATATCAAAGTATTAGTGCATTGGTCTTAACCGGACTTACAATGGAAGAAAATGGTGAGAATATCTTTATGATTTTCGCTGAATTGTCGTATGGTAAATTAACTTCACTTCAGCATGTTCGAAGGTTGAAGGGTTAACCTACTTTGCTGCCAACTGTTGGAACGTTATTTTGAAAGACGCATTTTTGAAGAATTTTATTTCACAAAGCTTAACAATTACTAATTCTAAAGCACGATTTGTGGAGTTCTTATATGCCCATGAAACGAGCATGTACAGTAGGGTGCCATTGATTGCATGAGGTTTAATTTTGATTATCTTCCTGCTATTGGCCTGGGTATCACGCAAATCATGGGCTACGGTACACTCATGTACGCCTACGCTGTGCTTTTGCCGCATATGGCGATAGAACTTGGGCTGAGTCTGAGCCAGATCTTTGGTGTACTTTCGGCAGGTCTGTTGTTTGGCGGGCTTTTCTCGCCTCTTTCAGGGAGCCTGACGGACCGTTTTGGCGGCCGTTGGATAATGGTAGGCGGTTCGCTCGTTGCGGGGCTGGCTTTAATCTCCATGGGTCAAGTCACCAATTGGCAGCAGCTTCTTGTCACGATCATTGTTGCTGAAGGCGCGGGCATGTTCGTACTGTATAACGTTGCCTTTGCCGCAGTGGTGCGCCTTGATCTGAGCGTTCCCGCGCAGCGCTCAATCTCAATCATCACTCTTTTTGGTGGCGTTGCCTCGACAGTTTTCTGGCCGCTGACACTTTTTCTATTCAATGAACATGGCTGGCAGACTACCTGGGTCATCCTCGGGGTGGCTTATCTTATTGTGTGCCTACCGATTCATGGGTTTGCTCTACGTGGTCCAGCACATCTCACAGTATTGGAAAATCAGGAAAAAGGAAGCGATTGGCCTGAGCTGCAAGGCGCTGCCCGTAAGCGTGGGATGCTTTGGATGGTAATTTCCTTTATCTTCTCTGGTTACCTGATGGGTGCTGTAATGGCTCTTTGGGTTACTAATGTACAAGACCTTGGGCATACTGTGGCTATGGCTGCCCTAGCCGGAGCCGTCATAGGACCCTTTAAGACGGTTGGGCGGTTTTTTGAAATGCTTATCGCTAAAAACATGCACCCGCTGGGTACTTACCTTCTCGCATTATCGCTCCAGTTTATTGGTTTTGCTGTACTTTTGTTTATTGGCTTTACATTGCCTGGACTCATGATAGCAGCCGCAATCTATGGAATGGGCGATGGCATTAAAACGATTGTTCGCGGAACGCTTCCACTCGCACTTTTTGGTAATAAAGGATACGGGGTGCGCTTGGGATGGATTGCGTCCGTGTCAATGGCAGTCAACGCAACCGCTCCATTTGTCTTTGCCTGGTTAACGCAAACTTATGGTGGATGGTGGAGTTTCGCAGTCATGGCGCTTTGCGTATTTGTTTCATTCCTCGCCTATATGAAAATTGAAGATCCAAGAAGGAACCTTGCTTATGACTCCGCTTAAAATTGGCGCTTGCCTTGCTCCGCGTGAAATTGAAGATCACCGCAACTGGCTTTTTGACTCTGATCGCGACATTGAGTTGCAGGGGTTCAGTCTGCATAAAGATCTGACGACCGAATTCTAAGATTGCATTAGCGCTGCAAGAAAAGCATTAGCTGGGTTTCAGGGGCGTCTTGGAGTACATGGGCGGTGTGGCAAGTTGATGACGAACTGATGCAATTTATGTTAAATTAATATTATTTCATCTTGTTTCAACTCCTGAGGAGTTTGCAGTAAGCTCGTCACATGGAAAATTGTTTTCGTAATTCGTTTTTCTGAACTTTGCCCATTGAATTTCTTGGCAGAGATTTTAATACAAAGTATTCCTTGGGTTGCTTATAGCGAGCTAATTTGTGATTAACAAAAATCTCAGTTTCGCTTTTATCGAAACTTTCATTTTCTGCCATCACAACAGCAGCAACCACTCGTTCTCCAAAATCGGTGTCCGAAATACCAAACACTGCTGTTTCATCAATTTTCTCTAGTTCGTTCAGCACATCCTCAATCTCTTTGGGGTACACGTTGTAACCCCCAGTTATTATCAAGTCCTTTTCTCTACCCACAATCGATAAGTATCCATCAGAACTCAATTTCCCTAAATCACCTGTAATAAAAAATCCATTTTCCTTTAACTCAAGAGCAGTTTTGTCAGGCATATTCCAGTAACCCTTAAAAACATTTGGTCCACGTACTTCTATCATGCCAATCTCGCCGTCGGCATTTTCCCTTCCCGTTTGTGAATCATTTATTTGGATTTCAACATCAGGTAAGGGTTTGCCAACCGTGCCAGGTCTTCTTTCACCATTGTATGGATTAGAAGTGATCATATTTGTTTCGGTCATTCCATATCTTTCTAGAATGTAGTGGCCTGTCCGCCTGGTAAATTCTTCATGAGTTTCGGCTAAAAGTGGTGCACTTCCTGAGATAAATAATCTCATATTTTTTGCAAGGTGCGCTGTAAGTCGTTCATCTGCTAACAGCCGGGTATAAAAAGTTGGGACACCCATTATAAGTGTTGAAGCGCGTATTGCCTCAATAATTTCGGTGATTTCAAATTTCTGTAAAAAGGTTACCTCAGCCCCGGCCAGTAACGCCGTATTTAAAGCCACAAATAAGCCATGGGTGTGGAAGATTGGTAATGCATGAATAAGAATATCATCTTCATTGACTTCCCATAAATTTTTCAAAGTTTTTGCATTCGAGAGCAAGTTATTCTGCGTTAGCATCGCCCCTTTGGACCGTCCTGTAGTGCCGGAAGTATATAGAAGGGCGACTAAATCATCAGGTCCCCTATCTATAGTGTTGAATGTTTTCGACAACATATTGGCTTGAGATTGCAGGCTGCCTTGCCCATCTTTGTCCAAAGTTAAGACTTGCGAAGCAACTTGGTCTGCGATGTCCTCTAGCTCTATTCGTTTCTGCGGGTCACATACAAAGATTTTTGGAGAAGCATCTTTGATGAAGTACGAGATTTCATCTTTCTTATAATCTGTGTTTAATGAAAGAAAAACACCTCCTGCTTGAATGGTCGCTCCGTACAAGATGACCATTTCTATAGTTTTAGATGCCTGTACTGCAACTCGGTCTCCAGGCTTAAGGCCATGTTTCAAAAGTAGATTTGCAACCTGGCTTGTTCGTTCAGAAAATTGACGGAAACTAACAGTTGGCTTTCCAGGTTGCCTCAAAAAGCATGCGTCATTAGTTGCATGCTTACCTATCAGATTGTCATACAAAGGATTAGCCATTTATCAAAATTTTAATCTTCTTACTCAGTTAATTTATTTAGGAATTCACATGATCACAATTTAGCATAACCTTCGGGTTTTTAATATTATTGTTGTTTAATGAAAAGTTTTAAATTTAGGGTTTTGTTTCCTGATTTTACAAAATTGTAAAGAAGATCAGTATTATACCAGAAAAATTACTTTACGTTATTTTCGAGACATGTAGAAAGTTAGTTCTTGGCTTGCTAAACTTACGTTAGCCATAGGAGGGACTAAAATGGATCAAACTTTAAGAGCATCTATTCAAACAAGTACATTCTATTATTTTATGATAGTGATGGTGCTTACGACAATTTCTCAATTATCCACAATGATGGTTATTGTATTTGCGGATATTGAGGGAAAAGAAAGTGTGGTTGCGGCTTCAGTCATTGGGCCGTGTTTAATTGGTTCTTTTGGGATAATAAGACTACTTACAAATATGACACTTTTAGTCAGTGATATGGATGATAAGATGAAGAGCTCAAACTATGGGAATGCTATGCAGTCAATACCGTTTCCCATATTAAAAATACTTTTTGCGATCATCTTTGTGGTAATCGCCCTAATCCAATTGAGCGCTATATATTTGACATAAAATTTTATTTAATAATATTTGAGAGCGATGTTACTTGAAATAACAGGTTTGTGAAAATGCTTCGTGATTACAGTTTATTGGGGCCTTCTGCTAAAGATGCTGAAAAAAAGGGACTGGCTGCTGCAAAGTGGTATCATAGTGATATCTCAAGAGAAGACATGAAAGACCTTATGCAGCGCAGAGATTTACCTGCGATTAGGGATATTTTGATATATTATCTCTTACTTTTATCAACGGCGATCCTGGGTGTTTTGCTATGGGGCACTCTTTATTGTATACCATTTTGGCTGGTTTATTCCCTGCTTTATACAGCGGGTGCCGACAGTAGGTGGCATGAAGCAGGCCACAGAACGGCATTTAAAACCCAATGGATGAATAACTTTGTTTATCAAATAGCTTGCTTTATGCTTTTTCGGAATCCAGTTTTATGGCGGTGGAGTCATTCAAGACATCATACAGATACAATCATTGTTGGTCGCGATGCCGAGATAGTAACCATGCGGCCGCCAGATTTAATCAAAGTTGCAATGCTGTTTTTTGGTCTACACACCTTTGAGGGTTTGAAAGCAACTTTTCGTCACGCAGTGCAAGGATTGAGTGAAGAAGAGCGGGAGTTCACGCCTCCTCAATATGTGGATGAGGCGCAGAAAATAGCAAGAGTATGGGTTTTAATTGTGATTTGTGTGGTGCTTTTAGCATTGATTAAAAAATCTATTTTGCCACTGATGCTTGTCGGCGTTGGTCCAGCTATTTTAGGCTCATGGCATTTAATTATGACAGGTTTGCTCCAGCATACTGGTCTGGCTGATAATGTACTTGACCACAGATTAAATACTCGGACAGTCTATATGAATTTCTTTAGTAGATTTATATATTGGAACATGAATTATCACGTGGAGCATCATATGTTTCCCATGGTTCCATATCATAATCTTCCGCGATTACACCGGCTAATTAAGCATGATTTACCTGAACCAAACCATGGTTTTGTAGATGGATTGAAAGAGGTGTTTTATGCTTTAAGACGGCAGCTAAGTGATCCTGAGTATCGGATTAATAGGGAGCTCCCATCGACTGCAAAACCCTACAATCATCATTTATCTGATGCGGTATAATTTTTAAAAGTTTCCCATCTATGACAGGAAACTACGTTATGTGAGTAGTGTGTCTATTTCATTTCTATCTGGCATTGATGGTGCTGTGCCTGGTCGTGTTACTGAAATGCTAGCTGTGGCACATGCAAAACGAAGTGCTTTATCAATTGGCATTTCCTCTGCTAATGCTACAGCAAGTCCTCCATTAAAGGCGTCTCCAGCACCAGTAGTCTCAACAATTGGCCCAACCTGAAATGATGGTTGATGGACTATTTGTTTACTATCTTTAAACAGTGCACCTTGTTCCCCAAGCGTAATTACCGCAGCGCTGGCACCTTTTTCAAGTAACTTATCTGCTGCAACCTCTGCATCACTAATAGTTTTAACAGGTATCCCGGTAATCTGTTCTGCCTCTATTTCGTTTGGAGTAACAAAATCGCATAGTCTTAGAATATTTTCACCCAACGGTTGGGCAGGAGCGGGATTTAAGATAGTGATTGACCCCCCTTCTTTAGCATAAGCGAGAGCTGTATTCGCAGCATCAAGTGACTGCTCAAGTTGTGTCATAAATACGCGTGATCGTTGAATTAATTCCCTATTAGCCAATATATCATCGTCGTTTATATCTGCAGCGGCTCCAGGGCTGACGATTATTGCATTATTTCCACTGCTGTTTTCTATAAAAATATACGCTGCACCAGTGTAGCTATCCGAATGCTGAGTCACATGTGGTTCGATGCCAGATTGTTCCCAAAGTCTTATGGCCATGTTGGCAAAATCGTCTTTTC
Organism: Rhodobacteraceae bacterium MED-G08; assembly: GCA_002457055.1. Taxonomy (GTDB): domain Bacteria; phylum Pseudomonadota; class Alphaproteobacteria; order Rhodobacterales; family Rhodobacteraceae; genus Salinivivens; species Salinivivens marinus. Next base: position 174,606 of record NTKT01000003.1, on the reverse strand, counting down.
CAAGGCGTGATATAAAATGTACATTTCCCCCTGCCAACGCCGCAGCGACTGCTTGGTTAGATCCCTTGCCTCCCGGTCCTAGAGAGAACTCATTTCCGATTATTGTTTCGCCCATTTCTGGTTGGCGCGATGCACGGTATGCTGTATCCGCAACAAAGACCCCAAGAATTACTATATTTTTATTAGACATTTTTATCACTCTTCTGGTGGTATGACACCTTTTCTAAGCATAAAGCATCCATAAAACCGTCGTTCTCCAGTCTGTATGACGGCATAACTGGTTTTTGCAAAATCATAAAAAGCAAAGCGCTCGATTGAAATCATAGGTCTTTTTCTCTCATCATTCTTTATAATTAATTTTTGCACTTCCTCTTGGACAGGTGGTAGTGTGTCTGGTTCTCCCACGATCTCCATTCTACCTGCGAAATCATCAACAAATGTATCCAAAGGCATAACGGAAAGAATCGCATCTATGGTTTCAGCAGCACTTAAATTCTCCATCCTTAAAAGTTTTCCATAAACTGTGGATCTTGATATAGAGTCTGACGGAAAATTTGTATCTGCGACTATTAAAACGTCTCCGTGACCCATCAATCGCAAAGCATGAAGTACTTCTGCGTTTAATCTATTATCTATTCCTTTTAGCATTAGTGGCCTCCTAAAATAAATGGTTCAAGTTATACTATTTCCGTTTTCTGAATCGAATATGTGCATATTGTTTGGCTTCACGGTTAAATGGAGCTTTTCTCCAACCTCGAAGTTCCGTCGTTCCCTTGAAACTAATGTTATTTCTGATCCTTCTATATCGCGAAGGACAACATGTGTTTCGGGTCCAGTGGGCTCTATTACAGAAGCTGTTGCGGATATCCCTGAGTCAGTGATTATTAAGTTCTCTGGACGAATACCTATTTTTATTTTCTGGCCAGCAGAAATATGTTTGGTTTCATTTAATGGAAGAGTACCGCTATTAAGACGTGCAACTAACTTATTCTCATGAACTTCAACATCCCCAGTAAAGAAATTCATCGCGGGGGATCCAATAAAGCCTGCCACGAATTGATTTGCAGGATTATCGTAAAGGTCCAAGGGAGAGCCAATTTGTTCGATAACGCCGTTTTGTAATACAACAATTTTATCAGCCATTGTCATCGCTTCAATTTGATCATGCGTTACATAAATAGTTGTCGTTTTTAAGCGTTGGTGTAGTTCTCTAATTTCTGTTCGCATTTGTACGCGAAGTTTTGCATCTAGATTAGAAAGTGGTTCATCAAAAAGAAAAACTTGTGGATCCCGCACAATTGCTCTTCCCATCGCCACCCGTTGTCTTTGGCCGCCAGATAATGCTCTTGGATAGCGGTCTAAGTATGGGAGCAGGCCTAGAATTTCTGCTGCTTTTTGCACCCTATCCTCAATATCATTTTTAGATAAACCCTTCATTCGCAGAGAAAAAGAAATATTTCCTCGCACAGTTTTATGGGGATAGAGAGCGTAGTTCTGAAAAACCATTGCAATGTCTCGTTCGGCTGGGGGGAGGTTGTTAACCAAACGTTCATTAATATGAATTGATCCACCGCTTATGCTCTCTAAACCTGCAATCATTCTGAGTAATGTGGATTTACCACAGCCAGAAGGCCCCACTAAAACTACAAATTCACCGTCATGTATGTCGATGTCTAGGCCATGTAGAACTTGCAGGTCATCATAGGATTTTTTTAAATCTCGGATTGTTACCTCTGCCATACTACGTAAACCTTCTGATGTTTTTCTTTTCACAACTAATATTAAAATTTTCGTCTGTCCATTACTTTAGCATACTAACATGTTAGTTCTTGACTTGTTAAGCGGTCACTGAGAGACTGATATTATCAGTATTCAAGAGAATCTCTTTGAGATGATTTTGAGTTTATTGTTAAGTAATTTAGTAGAGCTAACTGGGAGGAAGATCTGTGAAAGTAGACTTATACAATGCTATAGTTTCTGCGCAAATGAGCCGACGTAAAATGTTGAAGGGTTCGGCGAGTTTAGGTGCAGTTGCTGCAATGGGTGGCTTAGGAGGAGCCGCCACTGCTGGTGCACATGGAGGTGTGCGAGCTGAAATTATGAAGATTCCTGGTGTCGGGATGGGATCACCTGGTGACCCTGAGTGGCAAAAGGTTGGTGAACTTTGCATGGGACCAGTAAAGGAGAGAGTTGCAGAGGGAGAATTCAAGGGCGTTGAGTTGACCTTTATGGGTTTGAACAACCAAAACTTGCATAACTTTCTTTTCAGAGGGTTTTTAAAGCCTTGGGAAGCGTACACAGGGGCAAAAATCAATTGGATTGATTTGGCTCAAGCTGATTATAACCCAAGGCTACAACAGTCAATTGCTACTAAGACTGTCGACTTTGACATTATAGAGATGGGTGCACCTTTCGAGGGTGATACCGCTGGTCAGGGTTTGTTGAATGAAATGCCTGAATGGGTGAAGGATCAAATTGAGTATGATGATTTGGTTGGATACCTGCAACCACCAGTAGGTACATGGGACGGAAAAGCCTACAGAATAAATATTGATGGTGATTGTCATACATTTTGTTATCGAAAAGACTACTTTGGCACAGGGTCGATTACTGGGCGAATGAACCCACCAAATACTTGGCAAGAAGTCAATCAGATATCTAAAGATGTTGTTGGCAAGACAGATCCACTCACTGGGCTTCCAGCGCATGGATTCTTGGATCCTCTTAAGGGATGGGGCGGTTTCGGAATGTATTTCTTGACCGATAGAGCCGGGCCTTATGTGAAACATCCTGATGATCCTGCTTTCTTATTTGATATTGATACTATGAAGCCTCGTATAAACAACCCGGGTTGGGTTCAGGCGATACAAGATGTTATGGATCTCATAAAAATAGAGGGTGCGTATCCAGCAGATCAAATAAATGCTGATCCTGGTACTACTGGATTCCAACAGTTCCTTGCGGGAACTGGGTCAATGCTCACTTGGTGGGGTGATATTGGATCTAATGCTCGCACATCTGATACGTCGGTAATCGGTGATGTGGTTGGATTTAGCGCTATTCCTGGCTCTGATCGAGTATATAACCATAGCAAGGGTGCTTGGGAAAATACCTATAATGAGGCACCAAATAATGCTTATCTCGGTTGGGGTGTATACGTAACTAATCGTGTAGAAGGTGATGCTAAAAAGAGGAAAGCAGCATGGTCAGCCGCAGCTCATATCGGCGGTAAAGATATTTCGCTTTGGACCTCAGCCTATCCTTCTGGTTTCCAACCATATAGAAATTCACATTTTAATTATGATGAGTGGGAAGCGGCTGGTTACGATAGAGCGTTCGTGGAAGATTATTTAGGTTCAAATCTCGATACTTATAATCATCCAAATTCGCTAAATGAGCCGAGAATCCCTGGTATCTTCCAATACTATTCTGTAGCAGAGGATGAACTTGCGAAAGGTTATGCAGGACAGTATGGATCTGCACAAGAAACTGCTGATGCTATAGCGGTCGCATGGGAAAAAATTACCGATCAAATCGGTCGTGAAAGTCAAATAAAGCTGTATAAAGCTGCATTGGGGCTTTAAAAGAAACTTGCGAGGCCGATACTTGAATATCGGCCTCAGCAACTACTGCTATTTTACAGGAAAATAGTTCATGAGCACAGAAGAAGGTGACAAGCTTCACGTTGTAACGGCTGATGATATTTCAAATAACAAAAAACGATTAGGAAAATTCCTCGTTTGGGGTTCGGCCATAATTCTGGCCTTTACGCTTTTTATACAGGCTTTAGATACGAACTCTTATCTTACTATTGATCTAGAAACGTGGCGACCATCATTATATGCATATGTTTTTTGGGCTTTTTGTTTGTGTGTTTCTCAGGTTTTAACTCGTGGAGAGCATGGAAAACGAGTTTTATTCGTATTGCCGGCCGCGCTCTTCGTCATTTCTATGGTGGTATTCCCACTTTTATTCGGATTAGTAATAGCATTTTCAGATTGGAACCTTTCGTCCCCAGATGGCCGAACTTTTAATGGTCTGGACAATGTAAGGCAAATGTGGGGTGATCCTTTTTATTGGAATGCCTTAAAGAATATGGTTTGGTATACGACTGTTATTATAATCGAATATGCCGTAGCATTTGGCCTTGCTATATTACTAAATAGTCAAATCCGAGCTCGTAAATTCTTTAGGGTAGCCTTTCTTTTACCATTAATGCTGTCTCCTGTGGCGGTTAGCTGGATGATTGGAAAGTCAATGTTGGAGATTAGATTTGGGCCAATATCTCGTTTTTTACGCTGGCTTGCTTCTGAGCCATCAGAAGATCTTCCAGCGCTTTTGTACTATCCTGGTATTTATATTGCTGATCTTGCACAGTGGTTTGGCTGGGCTAGCCCCTCATTTTTTGGCTCTGCTGGTATTGCTCGGACAATGATCATGGCCATGGATGCATGGACCTTTATACCATTTATGATGATCATGATTTTGGCTGGACTGCAAGCTATTCCCCGTGAACTTTATGAAGCGTCTGAAGTCGATGGCGCATCTCGCTGGCGTCAGTTCCTGGAAATTACATTTCCGCTAATGCTACCGGTGAGTATCACAGCAGTCCTGATAAGGATAATTTTTAAGTTAAAGCTTGCAGATATTATTATAAATATTACTTCAGGTGGGCCAGGAGGCGCCACAGATAGCGTTACAAGCTTTATTTTTCGTGAATATAGAGACCGATCGAATGTCGGGTATGGTACTTTGTTAGCGATAGTATATTTGGTCATTATTGTCATAGCTATGACAATTCTCATTAAGCTCGCTGATCGATGGATGAAGCCAAGGTATTAATATGAATAATCAAATTTTCAGAGATAGTGAAAGCGATCGGCAATTTTCAGCATCTTGGCTCACCGGTCGTGTATTTGTCTACTCGATCCTTTTGCTCTGGGCGTTTATATGTCTTTTCCCCATTTATTGGACCATTACAACATCATTTAAAATGGCTCCCGATGTAATGAAAGGTAATATAATTCCTTGGGTCGACTTTACTCCCAAATGGCTTGGATGGCGTTCTTTGGGTCTATCGCCAGAAACAATTGGAATTGAGTCAACTGTAAGAGAAGAGTTTCTCAAACGGTTTTGGAACTCCGCTATAGTTTCAGTTTGCTCTTCTATACTTGCAGTTGGCTTGGGGAGTTGTGCGGCCTATGGTCTGTCCCGCTTCAATTATCGCTTTGGTTTTATGAGGAATTCTGACATTTCATTTTTCTTTTTGAGTCAGCTTATACTGCCACCTGTGGTGCTAGCTTTGCCTTTTTTGGTTCTGTATAAATCGCTAGACCTATTGGACACCCGCATCGGGTTAATTCTACTATATACGCTGACAGTTTTACCCATAGTGATATGGATTATGCGAGACCAGTTCAGTTCGATACCTACTGAACTTGAAGAAGCGGCATTAGTTGACGGTTTGTCGATTTGGGGTGCTTTTACAACAATTATAATGCCAATAGCACTTCCGGGCATGGTTGCAGCATTTATATTATCATTAGTACTCACTTGGAACGAATATTTTTTTGCTGCATTATTAACATCCTCTCATGCAAAAACTTTGCCTGTTATGGTGGCTAGCCAGACTGGTTCACAGGGTATTTCATGGTGGTCTATGGCTGCATTATCCTTTGCAGCTATTCTTCCTTTAATTGTAATAGCCATTATACTTGAGCGCTATATTATTAAAGGTATGGCTGCAGGTGCGGTTAAGTAAACTCAAATTATTTATTTGTTATTAGGAACCAGCCACTGCGTGTGCGACAGCTTTGGAGTCTTTGTAAAGTTGCCTGAAAAGTTGATTTTTTTGTGTATGAAATGCTGAGTGCTGTGTTTTTATTGTAGATAGAGCAGGGTTCCATCTTGTTATATCGCTTTGCGAAACTGCACCTACTGCGATAGCAGCCAAAAACGCGTTCCCGTAGCTAGCTCCTGTACTTTTTTCAGATATCACTTGGTCAATCTTACTGAAATCAGAGGTTGCTTGCATCCAGATATTATTCTTAGTCCCGCCTCCAACAGCCATGACTTTTTTTGGTTTATGTCCAATGGCCTCATAGGTGTCAAATACATGTGCAGTACCCATTGCGATGCCTTCTAAGAAAGCTCTAAAAATATCTGCTCGATTATGAGTTAAATCTAAACCAAAAATTGTACCTCTCGCTTTTGGATCATGTATTGGCGTTCTCTCTCCTGAGAAGTACGGTAAGACAATCAGCCCCTTTGCACCAGGTGGCGCTTCAGCCGCTTCAGCTGCTAGTATTTCAAAAGCTTTGTCTTTCGGTATCTCTTTTGCAAAATTGTCTCTAAACCAGTGGGTTAGGGTACCTGATGTTGCTAGGCCTGCCATGGAACCGTGCAAGCCTTTGAAAAGCCAAGGTGCGTACCATAAACGCTCATCTATTATTTTTTTATTGGTTACTTGGATCATAAAAATTGTGGATCCATACATCATCATCATATCACCGGCGCCACAAACGCCGACACTCACGGCTTCTGCTGCCGCATCAATTGTACCGACAGTCACTGGCGTTCCTGGTGCTAGACCGGTTTCATCAGCTGCTAACTTTGATACATAGCCAGCAATTTCAGTAGTCCACATAAGTTTTGGGAGTCGTTCAATCTCAATTATATTGCTAGTCAGTGCATCAGTCCATTTGAGGTTATTTATATCATACAACGGAGTAAAATTTGCTGCGGTGTAGTGGTCTATTACATTTTCGTTGGTCAGTTTTTGGACAAGATAGGAAGTCGAGGACAAGATTTTGCCAACTTTTTGGTAAATCTTAGGACAATTTTTTTTTAGCCAAAGAATTTTGGGGCCAACGGATTGTGAGGTTAAAGCATTACCACAGCTCTGCAGGATATTTTCTTTCCCTATTTCTTCATTTAACTCGTTAATTTCCTTTTCGGCTCTCGTATCGACGCCATACAGAACAGCATTCATTAATGGTTCACCCTGCGGTGAAACAGGTAGCATGCACGGACCAATTGCAGAAGTTGCTATACAGGAAATATTTTTAGGATTTATTTGTGAAGATTTAAGTATTGTTTTTGTTATTGTAACAAAATCGTTCCACCAATCTTCCTCAGGTCTATGTTCTGCCCATCCCGGCTCCGGAATTAACATTTTGTGAGGATGATTTGCGCTGGCGAGAACAAATCCGTCTTTATCAGTTAAAACGCCCTTTGACTCATATGTTCCTATATCAATCCCTAAAAAATATTGCATGGGTGGATATTAACTCCGTATCAATGAAAACTCGCTAGTTATATTGGACAAGGCAGTTTCTAATAAAACCTCTAATGAAACGAGATCATTTATATTACATATTTCTAAGCTTGAATGGCTATTACGGATAGGAAAGCCCATGTCTATTGATGCAACACCGTTTCCCAATTGCTGGATATATGATAAGTCTGTTAAAACTCCTACCTGAGCGCTACGCTGTAGCTTTATATTTTTTAGATCCGCACTTTGCTCCATCAGATCCACTAGACTTGGGTGAGGAATGACCCCATTCAGTGTTCCCCGTCCATGAAAAGAAAATAATGACATACCTGGACCCTTTCCTAGTTCCATTTCGCCATAGTCGTGCGTTTCTGGAGTATCGGTCGCCAGCATCAAATCAATTTGAATAGCAATATCTGGTTTGACCTGATGAGCTGCGCTCATTGCGCCCCTGAGGTTAAATTCTTCCTGTACTGAAAATACAATGTGAACTGTTGGACCATTTTTTCTTTTCTTAAGATGCCGCGCTAACTCTAAAAGAACAGCGCAGCCGGCTCGGTCATCGATCGATGTTCCAGCGATGCAGTCATTTTTCACTTCAAGGGATTGCGGTTTATATACTACAGGCGAACCAATTTTTATACCGTACTGTTCCACTTCAAGTTTGCTTCTTAAACCAGTATCAATACTAATCTCGGATGCTTTTGGAACAATATACTTTTCATTGGGCTCAGTAATGTGATGGCTTTTATTGTAGATTATACCCTCAAGGTAAGGCTTGTGTTTAGAGTAAAGAATGACTGATTGTGATAAAAGGGCTCGTTCTGGCACTCCTCCCATGCGAACAACTTTTATAATACCATCATCATTAATTTTGCGTACAACAAACCCTAGTTGATCCATATGTGCAAATACCATTACGGATGGACCTGCATCCCCTTTGAAGGTAGATATGAGATTTCCTAGGCGATCGGACGCGCATTGTATGTCTTCAGTCTTTAGCTTTTTTCTTATTTCAGCACGAATAAGATCTTCATGGCCAGACAGTCCCGGTACCATCATCAACTCCATCAAATCTGATTTTATACGTGCTTTCATCTTATTTTTTTAACCAATTCCATGAATGATTTGGCACGATCGGGGTCAACAGGGTTCCAGGTATTACCATCAACTTTCAAAGCCGATCCGATAATACATCCATCTGCAATATCGAAAACTTGTTCTACTGTTTCGTGGGTCACGCCTGTATTTGCCAATACGGGCGTTTCAGGTAAAACTTTTTTCACACTTTCTAGGTCTTCTAATTTAGCGGCCTCGCCCGTAATCGCACCTGATACCAATACAGCATCAGGTATAGATGAAAAGACTGCACTTCGTGCCCTATCTGGCAGAGGCCTGCGATCAAGACTATCGGCAAATTCAGCGGATACATTAAAAAGAGTCAGTACATCATCTATCCCAAGGCGTTTCTTATACCTAAGTGCTTGCCCTGCATTTGGAGCCCAGAACCCCATATCTGATGCATAGGTACCGGTGAATATTTCACGGACGAAGGCTGCTCCAGTTGCGGCAGCAAGAGCAATTGTTGCCATCGGATCCCACAAAACATTAACGCCAAATGGTATTTTAATCTCTCTTTTGAGGGATCCAATTACATATGCCATTGTCGCCGTTGATGCGGCATCTACCGTCAACTCATACGGCCGATCATTTTCATTGCCAAACATTACTGCATCAACACCAGCATTTTGTAATGCAGTAAGGTCTTTATGTGCATTTTTTACAATGCCCTCTAACCCGTCATCTTCTTCATAAAGTGGTGTGCCGGGTAAAGCTCCAAGATGGACCATTGCGATCACAGGCTTTTTGTTTCTGAGGATGCTTTCAAAATTTTTCAATTCAAACCTCTGGTTTTTTATATTTGGAACAGCTTACCGTTAATTAAATTTCTACCCAAGGATATTTTATGGAATTGGTTAATAAAATAGTTATTATTAAAAAAATTTTTTTACATTAAGTTAAAAAAGTTATGATTTAACGTGGGAGAGTAAATGAAAATTGATGCTCATCAACATTTTTGGAATCCAGCCAGGGGAGATTATGGCTGGATGCCTGAGGATAATAAAATTCTCTATAGAACTTATTTACAACATGATCTGGAGCCGTATTTAAAAAAACTTGGTATTGATAAGACAATATTGGTCCAGGCAGCACCCAGTATTGAAGAAACCGAGTATCTTTTAGGAATAGCAGACTCTTCGACGGTCGTTGCGGGTGTTGTGGGATGGGTAAATTTTGAAAAAGCTACCGATTATTCTCAATTAGAGCGTCTGTCAAAGCATCCAAAATTTGTGGGGGTACGTCCAATGGTTCAGGATATACCTGATGAGACTTGGGTTCTAAGGGATGATATTCAATGGGCGTTTGCTGCCATCAAAGAAATGGATCTAACGTTTGACGCTTTAGGATTTCCAAAGCATCTTGAGAATTTTAGAAAATGTTTGCTTAAGCACAAAGATATGAGAACTGTTATTGATCATTTTATGAAGCCAAGAATAGAAAATCATTCACAAGATAATTTTAATTTTTGGGCGGATGGTATTTCGGCATTAGCTGAAGATACACCTGCATATATAAAATTCTCAGGTTTAATTACTGAAGCATCTGAAGATTGGATCATCGATGATCTGCGACCATATGTTGAGCATATTTTAATGAAATTTGGAGCAAATAGAATTTTGTGGGGCTCAGATTGGCCAGTATGTCGATTGCGTGCGGAGTACGATGCGTGGCACGGTACAGCCTCTGAGCTTACAGCTCATCTCTCAAGTGATAACAAAGCTAATGTATTTGGGAAAAATGCTATCAAGGCATACAAGTTATTGGTTTAAGGAAAACATATATTCTATATCAGCTTGTAAAATTTTCTCACGCTGATCGATTGGTGTTTTTACGTGCAATGCTGATGAAGCTTGTGCGTATTGTGCAGCAACACTGATTGGCTCACCTTTGCAAATAAATGCTGCAAGTGTTCCTACAAAGCTATCTCCTGCTCCATGCGTTGATAGCACATCCACTTTTATTCCAGGTTCAGAAAAAATTTCTCCATTTTTAGATATACCCGTATAGCCGTCAGCGCCTAAAGTTATAATTACCTCTTTAGGACCTAAATTTTGTAACTTCTGAAGAGCATCGAAGTTGTTAAATATACTGGATTCCTCGTTTATAAGCATTTTTGCTTCCAATTGATTGACAATTAATAAGTCTATTCGCTCAAAAAAATCTTTGTTAGGGGTTAACGCCGGAGCGGCATTAAAGATAACGAATGTAGATTCTGGAACTTTTTTTACAATGTCAAAATTTGCATTAGTGTTTATTTCATTTTGCAAAACAAGGACGGATAAATCATCTGGGAGGGCGATCTCCGATAAATCAATTGTTTGATTTACACCTGATACTACTACTGCAGAATAGATACCATCATAACCAATCAATGCAACGCTCATGCCGGTAGCTTCATCCACCATTTTAAGTCCGTCTAAATTTATATTCTGGTTCGAGAGAGTATCGTAGATTTGTTTGCCAAAATTGTCGGTTCCAATCCGCCCTGCCATAAAAACCTGAACATCTATTTTGGCAGCAGCTAGTGCCTGATTGCCTCCTTTGCCTCCAAATCTATATGAAACTTTATCACCAAGTAACGTTTCCTCCGGTTTTGGAAGCCTTGAGGAGTGTACAATAACATCCAGGTGCAAAGATCCTAACACAAGTATTTTGCCAGCCATCTAATTTTTATTTCCGTATAGTTCTAGTGCTATTAATCTTTGAGAGATTGTGGCGTCTTGTCTTTCTATTGCGCGGTTTAATTCAGTGTTTTGGTATAAATTGTTCGCTATTTTTTTTAATCGATTAACAATTAAAATATTCGTATTTGATTCTTCTATTGGATTTAAGCCGGAATGATCTGGAAATGTATCGAAGTAAATAACACCCTCGTAATTTAGTTTTTTCAATTGAATAAAAAGTTCAACCGTGGCGATTGGGTTGATCGTTCCGGCCATCAAACCATCATCTCGCTTTCCATATCCATCATTCAAATGAATCCCAAATATTTTTGAATAACGATTTGCCAAAAATGCTGAGAAAGCAGGCATTTCACCTGCGTATAATATATGGGCAAAGTCTATAGTTACGCCAATATTATCTGCTCTTACCTCTCTGATTGCGAGTAAAGTTGTAGCCATATTAGGAAGAAGAGCATTAGCTCTGGGTTCATTTGGTTTATATTCAATAGCAACTTTGCAAGTTGGATCATGAGCACTGACTTGATCAAGTGCATCCAGTGTATTTTCCCACATCGAGGAGTAGTCAGCTTGCATTGGGTAGTCAAACCCGTCCTGACCCATCCACAAAGTCATTACATCGCCACTCATGCGTTTTACAGTATCAATTCCTCTTTTAGTTAAGTCTATAGCTTTTTGTCTTATTAATTTGTCGGGATTTGTAAACGCTCCAAGGGCAAAAGCAGGCTCAGAGTAATAGCGCATTGCCAAACCATTTAATTTTAGCCCGTTATCATTAAGTGCTTTTATAATGTCTTTTTCTTCGGTTGACGAAATATGGTCTGGAAAATTTAAGTCTGCTGCATCCATCCCATCAACGAGCCCGGCGGCTTCAATCATCCCCAGTATGCCTCGATTGTTCGCCAATGACTTAAAGGCGTTTAGTCTTGCAGCGTATTTGGGGGATGTTTTTGGATGGTTCACTAAAATGCCTCAGCTATTTTCAAAAAGATGCGGATGTTTTTTTTCAAGGGGTGTTAGCAACAAGATAAGTTGGTTTAAATGGGTTCGCATCTTTTCCCTAGCAAGTGCAACATCGTTTTTTTCTAAGGCTTTAATTACAGCTCTATGTTCTTGAAATGCTTTTTTTAGTCTACCGTGGACTGGTAACAATAGCTGACGTGCTCTATCGACTTGAACCCACCCAGTCTTTGTCACTTTTGCTAGATTTTTATACCCCGTAAAATCCATAATCATACTATGCATTTCGGCATCCAATTGATAAAAACCTTGATAATCATCGGTTTCAGCCAAGACTTTCTGCAATTTTAGGTTTCTATTTAGATCTATAAGTTGCTTCTCTGATATGTTGGAGGCAAGGATTTCAATACATGCTAATTCTATAGCTTCTCTCAAAAAGGCCCCTTCTTTTATATCCTGCAGTGAAAATTTTGAAACAAATGTTCCCGACTGCGGAACAACCTCAACCAAACCTTCGTTTCTAAGCTTTGCCAAAGCCTCTGAGACAGGGGAACGCGATACCCCTAAAGTATTGCAAATATCATGTTTGCGAATTATTTCGCCAGGCAAAAAATTGAGCTCCATTATTGCTTCGCGAATGGCTAGAAAGGTTCTGTCTGTAAGTGATCCTTGGAAATTATCCAAGGTACGTATTTTTAGTGTCAGTGTCATTAACTTTAATACTTAGCTATTGCAATCATCTAAGGATAGTAGATAATACTAACATGTTAGTATAACTACTATCTAACTGGCAACAGCTACTGTAGTTACAGCCGAAAGTATCCAAAGTGCATAAACCGCATTCAACAATTGTTTTAGGTGATAAAGACAACGTCGCAATTGCATTAACAGCGATCTTAAAGGATGATTTGATAGACGAGTTAGGTCTAACCGCTAAGACAGATATTCCAAAAGGACATAAAGTTGCAAAACGAGCAATAGCTCGTGGAGATGCTGTTTTTAAGTATGGCCAAATAATAGGTAGGTCAACAACAGCTATTTTAGCTGGAGAGCATGTGCATACACACAATATCGAATTTACTGATCATAAAACAGGATATCAATTTGCTACTGAGACTCAAAATAAATTCAATGTTGAGGTTAATGCTGAGTTTTTAGGCTATCACCGAGATGATGGCAAAGTAGGCACACGCAACTATATCGGGATTCTGACTTCTGTTAATTGTTCGGGAAGTGTAGCTAAATTTGTTGCAGAGGAAGCTGAAAAAAGTGGGTTACTAAAGCGCTATAAAAATATCGATGGGATTGTTCCAATTGTTCATGGTAGCGGGTGTGGGATGGCTAATTCTGGCGAAGGTTATGAATTATTATTTCGAACACTTTCAGGGTACGCAAGAAACCCCAACTTTGCAGCCATTTTACTCATTGGCCTGGGTTGTGAGGTTATGCAGATTGCCGATCTAGTTGGTAAAAGCAGGTTACAGAGCGAGGACAGTTTCCGCTACATGACAATTCAGAATGAGGGTGGGACTTCTAGGACAATTGAGCGGGGCATAAGCATTTTAACAGAATTATTAGAATGTGCGGACCAGTCCACCAGACAACCGACATCAGTTTCGAAACTCACAGTTGGCTTGCAATGTGGAGGATCTGACGGTTATTCGGGAATAACTGCCAATCCTGCATTAGGTGTAGCCTCTGATATTCTTGTTCAAAATGGCGGTATTTCTATATTGTCTGAAACTCCTGAAATTTATGGTGCTGAGCATCTTTTAACTCGTAGAGCATTAACGGAAGAAATTGGGAAAAAATTATTAGATAGGATTAGCTGGTGGGAAGACTACACAGCCAGAAATGGTGGTGAAATGAATAATAATCCATCTCCAGGCAACAAGCGGGGTGGTTTGACCACTATCCTTGAAAAGTCGCTTGGTGCGGTGGCCAAAGGCGGTGTTGCACCATTGGCGGGTGTTTTTGAATATGGAGAAAAAATTACTACTCAGGGGTTTGTGTATATGGATAGCCCTGGATATGATCCATGTTCAGTCACAGGGCAAATAGCGTCGGGGGCAAATATAATTGTCTTCACAACGGGACGAGGATCAGTTTCAGGTTACAAGCCGTCTCCTTGCATAAAACTATCAACCAATACAAGTATGTATCGTCGAATGTCCGGTGATATAGATTTAGATTGTGGAGACATAATCGAAGGTGGAGTTACCCTTGAAGAAAAAGGCAAACAAATATTTGATCAAATAGTTAGCGTTGCGTCCGGTCATAGAACTAAAAGTGAAAAGCTTGGGTTTGGTGGTTCGGAATTCGTACCGTGGCAAATTGGTGCGGTTATGTAATGTTTTATAATTCGGGAGCAATTTATGAGGCTTAAGGGAAAGACAGCTGTGATAACTGCGGCTGGAGCTGGTATCGGAAGGGCAACTGCAGTTGCTTTTGCAGAACAAGGGGCTCGCGTCATCGCTACTGATATAAATACTAATTCATTTGCAGAATTACAGAAGCTAGGAATAGAAACTTCACAGTTAGATGTTTTAGATAGTAGCACTTTAAACAGCTTTGCCGAAAGATATGCTAGCGTTGATATTTTGTTTAACTGTGCCGGCTATGTTCATCACGGGTCTATACTAGATTGTGATGAGGCGGCCTATGATTTTTCGATGAACTTAAATGTTAAAGGAAACTATCAAGTTACAAAGGCATTTTTGCCAAATATGCTGAAACGTGAAAACACCAGCATAATATTTGTCGCCTCAGCCGTTTCTTCACTGATCGCAGCACCAAATCGTTTTATTTATGGCGCATCAAAAGCAGCAGTGATTGGAATGATGAAATCAATTGCGGCTGATTTTATAACTCAGGGCTTAAGGGCTAATGCGATATGTCCAGGTACAGTAGAATCTCCTAGCTGGCATGAAAGGGTAAGATCTCGAGCAACTAATGAAAAAGAGATAGAAGATGTGAGAAAAGCTTTTGTTGATCGGCAGCCTATGGGTAGAATAGGTCAGCCAAATGAAATTGCAGAGTTGGCAATTTATCTTGCATCGAATGAGAGTTCTTTTGTGACCGGGCAAGCGATTTCGATTGATGGCGGATGGACAAATACTTAACATTTTGGAAATTTTAACGGATTAATGATACAAAATATTCCCAAAAGAAATATTGGTCAGACAAATGTTCAAATAAGTGAATTGGGTCTTGGCTGTGCTCCATTAGGTGGGAATTTGGTCGATCTCAGCCGGGAAGAAGCTGCCGCCCTCATTCATGCCGCTATGGAAAATGGTATAGAATATTTTGATACGGCTCCTTGGTATGGTTTTGGTAGATCAGAACGTGTTGTTGGTGACTGTATTAGGGGCTTTAATTATATTTTATCTGACAAAGTTGGAAGATTACTTGCGCCTGGAGCTGTGAGTGACCCGTCAAATTATGGGATGGTCGATCCTCTTCCGTTCAATGTAAAGTATGATTATAGTTATGATGGAATTATCAGAGCTTACGAGGATAATCTTCAAAGGCTTGGCCTCGATAGAATTGATATCCTGCTAGTCCATGATATCGGTGTTTTTCAACATGGCGAACAAAATGAAAGTTATTTTCGTGATTTGGCTCAATCAGGATATAGGGCTTTAATTGAATTGAAAGATGCCGGTCTTGTTTCGGCTATTGGTTTAGGAGTCAATGAAAATCAGATCTGTTTGGATGTAATGAACATCGGTCATTGGGATGTATTTCTATTGGCAGGTAGATATACCTTATTGGAACAAACCGCTTTGGTTGAACTATTTCCGAAGTGTGCTCAGCAAGGAACGAGTATAATTTGTGGTGGCCCGTTCAATTCTGGGGTTTTAGTTGGCAGGGAAACCTGGAACTACTCAAAGGCGCCAAAAAAAGTAATTAAAAAAGCAGCAATATTGAATGAAATTGCCCAAGCACATTCAATTCCACTCGGTGCCGCTGCAATCCAATTTCCTCTGGCGAATAACATAATTTCTTCAGTAATACCGGGTCCAAGAACGAAAAGTGAATTACTACAAATCTTGGACTGGTATCAGACAAAAATTCCTAACGAGTTTTGGTCCTCTGTGAGGGACAGTGGTTTAATCGAGGAACAAGCCCCAGTTCCTAATCTGATCTAATATTTGTATTATTCGAATTTAACTTTTTGAGTTTGCTGGCCAAGCCCATCAACGTGAAGAGTCATTACGTCTCCATCTTTAAGAAAAATAGGATTTGGTTTCATTCCCATACCAACACCGGGCGGTGTTCCAGTTGAGATAATATCACCTGGGTATAGTGTAAAAAGTTGAGATAGGTGGGAAACAATTTGTTTTACATTGAAAATCATTGTTTTCGTATTACCAGTTTGCATGCGTTGCCCGTTAACATCTAGCCACATATCTAGATTTTGAGGGTCGCCAATTTCGTCTTTCGTTACCATCCATGGACCAATGGGGCCAAACGTATCGCATGATTTTCCTTTGGTCCATTGACCTGAAAGTTTGCTTTGAAATTTGCGCTCTGTAACGTCATTAACCAAACAGTATCCTGCAACATAATCTAACGCATTATTCTCATCTACGTATTTAGCGGCTTTTCCAATTACCACACCCAATTCAACTTCCCAATCAGTATATTTTGAACCTCTAGGTGGTATAATGTCGTCGTTTGGGCCATTAATTGCGGAATTGGCTTTCATAAACAAGATAGGGTGTTCTGGTATATCGGCACCTGTCTCTTCTGCGTGATCAGCGTAGTTCAAGCCAATACACATAAGCTTACCTACTTGGCCAACGCAAGGTCCCAGTCTCGTATCAGCGCTAACGAGAGGTAATGTTGCAGGATCAAGGGCTTTCAGATCCGCAAGCTTGTCTTCATCCAATACTGCACCTGTGATATCATCAACTACTGCAGACAGATCTCTGATATCCCCTTCACTATCCATCAGTCCGGGTTTTTCAAAGCCTGTATCACCGTATCTTAAAAGTTTCATTTCATCCTCAAAAGTTAAGCAGACAATTAAACATAGCCTTATACATTAAACATTAAATACTAAAGGATATATTTTTGATTTTTGTAAGGAATTTATGGCTGGAAAGTTCATTAGCCAGGTTTATATTCGCGAGCTGCCTCTACATCATGAGTAGTATAAGGGAGTTGATTAATTTCGTCCCACGCCTCATTCGGGATAATAAATTTTGATAACTCAATCGTATCAATAACCCTTTTGGGTTTCGTTACGCCAACAAGAGTAGAGCTAATCCTCTTATCATTCAGTGAAAATTGTAGTGCGGCGGCCGGTAATGGGATATTGTATTTGCGGCAAATTTTTTCTAGTTCTTTTACAGGCTCGAGTTCCTTATCAGTCGCTTCTGAATATGCGATTAGCCGGCTTCTTTCAGTTCCTTTTGCTAAAACACCACTCGCGTAGGGTGCTGCATTGATGATGCTGATGTTATTTGTATAAGCATAGTTGTACAGTTCATCTGCATTTCTATTTAGAATGGTGAAACGGTTATGATTAATAATAGCATCGAAGGGCCAATCTTTAATTATTTCAAGCATTAAATCTGTCTTGCCCATTGCTAAACCAACCGTTTCGGCTAGGCCTTCTTCTTTCATCTTGAATAGTTCGGTCAAAGAGCCATGTTGGCTGGTGATTTCCGTAATGTCTCTACAATGTTCTGGATCGTGGAGATGTAGCAATCCAATACTATCTACCTTCAATGCATCCAGGCTTTCTTCAATGGACTTGCGTGCTCTTGTTGCATCAAACTTTTGTGTTTTCATGTCACGGTCTAATTTTGTAGAGATTACAAAGCCATCTGGCAAACCGCCCCGTTCTTGGATTACCTGGCCTATTCTTTTTTCGGCATTCCCGAACCCATAATTCCTAGAGGTATCAATCAGGTTGCACTCACTTTCAAAAATAGCATTTATAGTTTCTCTTGCTCGCCCCTCATCCACGCTATAACCATATGTGTCTGGCATGTCCCCCAAAGCTGAAGTCCCAAAGGAGAGCTTAGAAATTCGAATATTCGAATTTTTTATCCTACTTTTTTCCATTTAATTTCCTTTAGTCATTAGACAATTATTAAAAATTGAGTTTGACGAGTTTTATATTAACCCTCTAAATTTTCATAGCATTCTGGTGAAAAACGGGGCGTGCATAAGCAGTAGAACTCAAGGTCTTCGTGACCATCATTTGAAATCCTTTGAGAGGCGCCGGCCGGAATAATAATAGCATCACTTTGCTTTAACTCTGACTTTTCGCCGTCTATTTCCAAAATTCCCCAACCTTTTTTTATAATATATGTTTCCTCAGTAGCATTAAGTCGATGCAATTGTGTTGTCACGCCTGGCGGAACGCGAGCCACTGCAAGTGAACTTTTGGGATGCGCTGGGTCATTTAGAATTTCGAGGATAAAACAACGCTCTGATGTCCAGAACTCTGAAATTTTCTTGCTATCAATTATTTCTGGCATAACGAACTCCAGTTATCGGTTATTAATTACCAGCCTGAGACACTACTAATACCCCCATCAACTGTAATGCATGCACCTGTAATAAAACTTGATGCGTCACTTACAAGGAATAAGGTGGAATTGGCGATGTCGTCTCCTCTACACAATCTGCCAAGTGGTACCTTATCTAGCCAACTTTTTACTCCCTCAGGCCAATCTTGCTCAAGTCCAGGGCGATCCGTTAAACCGGGACATATGCTGTTAACTCTTATATTTTTTTTACCTAATTCTAGTGCAGAAGACATTGTTAAATTGAGTAAGCCGGCTTTTGTGGACGCATAATGGCTATGGTTTATTGCTGGGCGAATGGCTTCTATTGAACTAATATTAACAACCGATCCATTGTCAATTTTTTGCTTAGAAAACGCCTGTATTAGAAGTAATGGAGTTGCCAAATTTATTGTCAGCATTTCAGATACTTCTTTTTCAGTGATATTTTCTAAAGACGTAGTTGGTTGGATTGCTGCATTGTTTATAAGTATATCCACCTTAGGAACTTTTTCCAAAGTATGTCGCATTATTTCATTGCAAATTTCAGGTTTTCTTAAATCCCCCGTAACATACTTTGGTTTTGTCTTATTTAATTTTTTTAATTCATCAATCAAAGCATGCAGTTCTGGGCGATCATCCCTGCAGTGTAAAACGACTTCAGCACCTGCCTGTGTCAGGCGTTGTGCAATACTTCGCCCAATGCCTTGAGTTGCCCCGGTAATCAGCGCGTGACGTCCTTGTAAGTTTAATAAATTTTCGAATGCTGGAGTGTTCATGATCTTGTGATCTTTTTTACCAATTTTCTAGTAGCTCCGGAAGAATTTTAAGTATTTTCTGACCTGCAGTAGTAGCGTTCAAAAGCACATCTTCGATTGTATCTGGTTTCTGGTCAGGTCCTCCATCTGCCTTATTCGTTATAGCTGAAAGCCCAATAATCTGAAAACCAGCTTGTTTGGCTGCAATGACCTCCATTACAGTAGACATGCCGATGGCATCACCACCACTCTGTGCAAGAAACCTTCTTTCGGCAGAAGTTTCTAACGATGGGCCCGTTATCCCAATGTAAATACCCTTAGCAACTGCTATATCATATTTTTCAAAGAGCTGGCTGACGATATTTTGCAGATTTTTATCATATGGATCGGACATGTCAGGAAATCTCAAACCCAATCGATCATCGTGCGGACCAACCAACGGATTTGAGCCGGTCATATTGATATGATCTTGAATTATCATAACGTCACCTGGTTTAAATGACATGTTTAGGCCCCCTGCGGCATTTGTAACGAGAAATCGGGTCGCGCCAAGTTTTCTTATTACTCGAATGGGCATGGCTATTTGAGAAGGGGTCCAACCTTCATAAAGGTGAAATCGTCCTTGCATAATTGCAACGCGCTTACCGCCTATCTTTCCTATAATTAAATTACCTTCATGCGTAGGAGCCGTTGATACCGGGAAACCAGGTATTTCCTCATACGAAAAACGGAACTCTACTTCGACTTTGTTTGCGATAGATCCTAGGCCAGTTCCAAGCATTAACAAGCATTCTACCGGGTTACCAATTCTCGACAGTATTTGATTGGAGGCACTTTCAATAGTTGCAATCATTTCCTCAAGATTATCTAGCATTCCCTTACACCAAACTAGCAGCAATTTTTGGAGATAGTGCACGCACCTCTTCAATAACGTTGTTTATATCAAGGGTACAAATGACGCCATCCTTTACTACTTGTTTTCCTCCAATAAACACATCGCTAATATCTGACTTACACGCAGAATAAACTAGGTGGGTAATAGGATCAAAAACTGGAATGGCGTGAATTTTATTGATGTCAATGAATATAAAATCGGCTATTTTACCAACTTCTAAGCTACCTAGTTTGCCTTCTTTACCTAATGCTTTTGCCCCGTTAAGAGTCGCCATATGCAGTACCGTTTTGGCGTTCATAACTTTTGGGTCTAGTGTATTTCCCTTTGGCAGACTTGCGGCTAAACGCATTGTAAGCCACATATCAAGGTCATTACCGCTTATCGCTCCATCGGTTCCAAGTGTTAGAGTGACCCCCGCTTCAAACATCTTATCAATAGGTGCAATGCCTGAACCTAACTTTAAATTCGACATCGGATTATGTACGACAATACTCTCATTATCAGCAATTAATTGGATCTCAGTATCATCTACATGCACGCAATGAGCGAGAATAGCTTGCTGATCTAGTAATCCATGAGAGTGCAGATGCCTTATAACCGACTCTCCGTATCGCTCGTTGATATCAGACTGTTCTGTGAGGGTTTCGGCCGCATGTATATGATATAAACCATTGTATTTTGATGCAATTTTTTTTGCTTCTTTAAGGTGTTCAGGCGACACTGTATATGATCCGTGTGGCATCACTGCCGGGAAAACGGCTTCATTGCTATTGTAATCTTCAAAGAATTTTTCAGCCTCCTGTAAAAAATCCTCGTGAGATCTGTTCCCAATACCTGGATAATCGAAGAAGATACCTCCAGTAGAAATTCGCATTCCTAAGTCATTTGCAGCTTTTACTGCTTGGGTTGGGTACCAGAACATGTCCATTATACTCGTGACGCCAGCCAACAAATTCTCTGCAAATCCAAGCACAGAGCCGGTGTAAGTAGTTTCTGGTGTTAGAATAGCTTTCTCTGCAACCCATACTTTTTGAAGCCATGCTTCTAAAGATAGTTCTTCCACTAATCCCCGAAATAAACTATCTGCAGCATGGCAATGCATATTAATCAATCCAGGCATAACTATTTTATTTTGCGCATTTATCTTTTGTGATGCTGGTAATTGTTTGAAAGATTCTGCAACATTGCTTTCTACAGCTTGTATTTTGCCATCAGTAATTGCCATCGAGGCGTTCTCAAAAACGTTATGATTTTTGTCGCAAGTAACTAAATTTGCATTTTCAATTATCAGATCGTACATTTCTAATTCCTTGAGTATTGCTTTCAAATTTTAGTTTTCTGTAACACACAAAAATTAGGGCAGGAAGTAAGGCGAAGTAGGGCATCATTTCCTTACGATTTCTCATGATTTGGTTGAGACCTAAGTGAAAGGAATTTCGATCTAAAAGTCAAATTTTTTGCTGAAGAAATTAGTTATTTTTGCTGGCTTTAAAATAATAGCAATTTCAAGATGTAGCATAAATTAGTTGAAACTCAGGAAGAAGAAATACATGTTTAAATAGTGAACGATATTTAAATTTGCTGATTAAATTCTATTGAAAATACAATTGGGCTGAATAGAAATTTATATAAAAACGAGGTTTTTTTGGAAGTAAAGTTAACAGATTGTTATACACTGAGCGAAGGCAAGGCCCTTATGTCTGGCACTGAAGCCTTAGTGCGATTACTTCTTGAGCAATCTAGAATTGATCGTATGAATGGCCTTAGAACCAAGGGGCTGGTAAGTGGTTACCCTGGTTCTCCACTAGGTGGTTTGGACATTGCGCTTGGGAAAGCAAAGTCTTTTTTGGATGAAGAAGGAATTTATTTCCAACCTGCAGTTAATGAAGAACTTGCTGCTACTGCTTTATGGGGAAGTCAGCATATAAATTTATACGATAATCCTAGTGTCCAAGGTGTTTTTTCAATGTGGTATGGTAAAGGGCCAGGCTTGGATAGGGCAATGGATGCGCTTCGCCATGCTAACCAAGGGGGTGTCGCGCCACATGGTGGAATGTTAATAGCTGTGGGGGATGACCCAACAGGCAAATCGTCTACATTAGCGTACCAATCTGATCAGAATTTTCATTCACTTGGAATTCCATACTTTTTCCCCAAAAATGTTTCTGAGATTATTCCCATGGGGTTAGAGGCGTTTGCACTTTCACGATACTCCGGATGTTGTGTTGGTTTGAAAATTGTGGTGGATACTGCAGACAGTAATGCGGTCGTAGATATGTCTAGGTTACGTCCAAATTTTCCAAAAATGAAGCCTAACAAGCTCGTCCATGTAACCAAGCATGACCCAGCTGGTGCCCGGGAAAGTAAGCTTCATGAAATAAGACTGCCTGAAGTCCAGAAGTGGTGTGCAAAAAGTGAAAATGCTGTGCAAATCTACCTACCGGTGAAAAAAGGCAAAACAAGGCTTGGTATAATTGGCGTTGGAAAAATTGCTAACGAAATTAATGAGGCCTTAATTACTCTTTTACCTGACGGAGGTAAAAGCCAGACAGTGGCATTTACTGCTTTAAATATGCCATGGCCATTACCAGAGCAAAGTTTATCTGATATGCTGTCTATTGCTGAAGAAGTCTTAGTAATTGAGGAAAAACGCTCTTTTGTTGAAGACCAAATTGCTAAAATTTGTGTAAAAAAAGATCGTAATATGCTCCTTTCCGGGAAAACTAACCCATATGGAAAAAATTTATTACCATCTTATGGCGAACTATCACTTGAGAACATTATAAATGTAATTGCGGAAAGAGCATCCCATCATTCTATAGAGCTAAATCCTCTTAAAAAGATTTCAATAGTAAATAAATTGGATGAGATACCAGTTCGGCAACCCTATTATTGTGCTGGTTGCCCACATAATAGCAGTACCAAAGCATCTGATGGTGAAATTGTTGGGATGGGAATTGGGTGCCACTCAATATCTGGTTTCATTAACCCTGATACCATAACCAATTTTACGCAGATGGGTGGTGAGGGAGCATTTTGGATCGGTCGTGCACCATTCTCGGAGCGCTCGCATTCTTTTCAGAACATGGGTGATGGCACTTATGCTCACTCTGGATATTTAGGTGTCCGTGCGGCAGTTGCGGCTGGAGTAAATATAACATTCAAAATGTTAGTTAATGACGCCGTCGCTATGACTGGTGGGCAAAGTGCACAAGGTGGATCAAGCCCGTTTTCAATGACTGAACAGTTATTAGCGGAAGGTATTAAAAAAGTTGTGATTGTCTCCGATCAGCCAGATCAAATTCGTAAAAGCGCGCGTTGGCCTGCCTCCGTAGATTTCTTTCATAGGGACAAAATACTCAAAGTTCAGGATGAATTGTCTCAAATAAAAGGTGTTAGTGCACTGTTACATGTACAAACCTGCGCTACTGAACTTCGACGTCGTCGAAAGCGCAAAACTATACCTCAGCGGGCTGAGCGTGTGTATATTAATGCAGCCGTTTGTGAGGGTTGTGGTGATTGTGCAAAAAGTTCAAATTGCGTTGCTCTTAAACCTAAATTTGATGGCGAGGCATATAAACGGGTAATTGATCATTCAGTTTGTAATGATGATTATTCCTGTCTAGACGGTTTCTGTCCGAGTTTCGTTGCAGTAGTTCCAAGCGTAGGAGATGCTAGAAAAAAAATTAAATTACCAGAAAACGGTAAACTTCCAGATCCGGTTATTTTAGATAAAGAAATCACAAATATATATCTAGCGGGGATTGGTGGTACAGGCATTTCCACCTTGTCTGCAGTTTTAGTAATGGCCGCGCGTCTTGATGATATTTACGCTCAAGCTGTGAGCCAAACTGGACTGTCTCAAAAAAACGGTGCTGTTACCAGTCAAATCAGAATCACGAAATCTGAAGATCTCAGTTTACGGATGTCCCGAATTCCGGATGGTGAGGCTGACTTGCTTCTAGCTTGTGATGCAGTTGTGGGAGTGGCTGATAATTCTTTAAAGACTTTGAGTAAGAATAAATCTCAAGCAATAATTAATATTGATGTTGATCCCGTAGGTGTCGTTGGATTTGGCAATGGTACAACTGTCCCAGAAAAAGTCATTTTTTCAAGATTGGAAAAGTTTTTGGATAGCAAAAAATTCTCAACGTACAGTATACAGCAAATTTGTGAGAGTTTGATGGGAAATAAGGTTACTGCAAATGTTATGATGCTTGGCATTGCTTTGCAGAAGGGAATGATACCTATTTCGGTGGCATCAGTAGAAAAGGCTTTAACCTTAAATGGTGCATCGGTCCAAGATAACTTAATAGCCCTAAAATGGGGAAGATGGCTTGCGTATGATAAACAGTATGTTCTTGAAGTCTCTGGGCATAATAAAGTTAGCTCAATAAATACCGGACTAGAAAATGCAGGAATAGACGAGTTATTGAATGCTTTTTCAGAAAAGTTAATTTTATATCAAGACGCAAATTATGCAAAAAGTTATCGCAAGATTATGGATCCGATTACTGCCCAGTTTGGTGATAATATCATCTCTCAAAAAAGTGCGAAAGCATTATTTAGGGCAATGGCAATTAAAGATGAATACGAAGTTGCCCGCCTAATGCTTTCTCCAACTTTTGGGCAAACATTAAAATCAAAATTTGGCAACTCTCGCCCCTCGAGTTATTATTTAGCGCCTCCTTTTTTAAGTTTTTTGAAAGATGCTAATGGTTTTCCGAAAAAAGTTCGCTTTGGATCTTGGGTGCGTACTGTATTTTGGGTGCTGACTAAATTGAAGAGTTTGCGTGGAACTGCTTTTGATCCTTTTGCGCACAGTCGTGAGAGAAAATTAGAAGTCAGCTTTAGAGCTGCTTTAATTGCAAAACTCTCAAATCCAAAAAAACTGATGCAGATGCCAGAAAAATCGGAAGCCCAATTAGACGCTGCACTCAAAGTAAAAGGATACGGTCACGTTAAGCAAAAAAGTCTCGAAGCCGCAATTTTAGCACTCAATTAAATTGTCTCAGATCTATTCATTCTGCGGCCTCGGCATAATTTGACACAGGTGGGCAGATACAAACGAGGTTTCGATCCCCGTGGGCATTGTCAACTCGGTTAACTGGTGGCCAGTACTTATCTACGCGAAATGCGCCAGGCGGAAAGCATCCTTGATCTCTGGAATAGGGGCGGTTCCAATCCCCAACTAAATCCTCCACAGTGTGCGGTGCGTTCTTTAAGGGATTGTTCTCGCGGTCCATTTTATTTTCTTCTATTTGCCTTATTTCTTCTCGTATCGCTAACATTGCATCACAAAACCGGTCTAACTCAGCTTTTGTTTCTGACTCTGTAGGCTCAACCATCAGAGTGCCAGCTACAGGCCAACTCATGGTTGGAGCGTGAAAGCCACAATCAATTAATCGTTTTGCAATATCTTCCACCGAAATATCTGCAGTATCTGAAAATGGACGTACATCTAAAATACATTCATGCGCAACTCTATCAAACTCACCCTTATACAAAACATCAAAGTTACCTTGTAAGCGTTTTGCAATATAGTTTGCATTCAATATGGCGACCCTTGTCGCCTGTGTGAGCCCATCTCCCCCCATCATCAGGCAGTATGCCCAACTTATTGGAAGTAATGAAGGAGATCCAAATGGTGCAGCGGACACTGGGCCAATACCGCCTTCCGAGTGTAAATTATTCGGCAGGTGTGGTTTCAGGTGCTTTTTTACTCCGATTGGACCCATTCCTGGTCCTCCACCACCATGTGGAATGCAAAAAGTCTTGTGTAAATTTAAATGACTTACATCTCCACCTAAGTCCCCAGGCCGTGATAATCCCACCATAGCGTTCATATTTGCACCATCGATATATACCTGCCCACCATGGATGTGGGTTATATCACAAACTGAGTGTACTGTTTTTTCAAAAACTCCATGAGTGGACGGATACGTAATCATGCAACCTGCTAGTTCATTACTATAAAGCTCTGCTTTCGCCTTAAAGTCGTCAATGTCTATATCTCCATTATCGGCAGAATTAACTGGTACCACTTTCCAGCCTACCATCTGTGCACTTGCCGGATTGGTGCCATGTGCGGACGTCGGAATAAGACACACATTCCGATGACTTTCACCTCTCGAATTATGGTAATCGGCGATAGTTAAAAGACCTGCATATTCTCCTTGAGCTCCAGAGTTTGGTTGCATGGAAATAGCGTCATATCCGGTGATGGTACAAAGTTTTTGAGATAAATCTGTTATTAATTCCTCATACCCTTTTGCTTGGTCTCTGGGTGCAAAAGGGTGGAGCAAGGAAAACTCTCGCCAGCTTACGGGCATCATTTCAGCCGCGGAATTCAACTTCATAGTGCAGGAACCAAGGGGTATCATCGCTCGGTCTAGTGCCAGATCCCTATCAGACAGCCGCCTCATATAACGCATCATTTCTGTCTCGGCCCTATTCATATGAAATACTTCATGTTCCAAATAAGTACTTTGGCGTAATAGGTTATTGGGTATTCTATAGCTTGGTTCTAAATCATTGTCCCTCATATTTAGGCCAAAGGCTCTCCAGACAGCTTCCGTAGTATCGCGTCTGGTTGTTTCATCGTAAGATACTGCTACTTTATTTTTTCCAATTGCTCTTAAATTAATTCCTGCTTGGACTGCCGCGCTCATGACACCTTTTTGAAATAATCCGACATCGACTGTGATGGTATCAAAGAAGGCGTCAGGTTCAACTTTGAACCCAGCTTTTTCTAAACCCTTAGCGAGCCTCACAGTTTTTCGGTGAATGCGTTGAGCAATCGCTTTTAAACCCTCAGGCCCATGAAATACGGCATAGAATGATGCCATAACAGCAAGCAGCGCTTGTGCTGTGCAAACATTTGACGTTGCTTTTTCTCGTCTGATATGCTGCTCGCGGGTTTGAAGAGCTAATCGATAAGCTTTATTACCATTGGCATCAATGGAAACGCCAACAATTCTTCCAGGCATTGATCTTTTGTAAGTATCTTTTGTTGCCATGTAAGCAGCATGTGGCCCACCATATCCTACTGGCACTCCAAACCTTTGAGTTGTGCCTACTGCTATATCTGCACCCATGGCTCCCGGTTCTTTCAGTAAAGTAAGTGATAGTGGATCTGCAGAAATTACACCTATAGCTTTAAATTCATGCAACTTCCGTATTTCTGCAGTAAAATCTCTAACATTACCGTTTGTTCCAGGATACTGAAAAATGGCGCCAAAAACTTGACTAGCGTCAAGGTTATCTACGTCATCAATTATTAAAGAAATACACAGTGGCTTAGCTCGAGTTTTCAAAACTGAGATATTTTGTGGATGACAATTTTCATCCACAAAAAACATTGTGTTCTTTGACCGCGAGATGCGTTGAGCCATTGTCATGGCCTCTGCACAGGCAGTCGCTTCATCTAAAAGTGAAGCGTTTGCTATTTCTAAACCCGTTAAGTCCGAGATCATAGTTTGAAAATTAAGAAGTGCTTCTAATCGGCCCTGGCTTATTTCAGGTTGATAGGGAGTGTAAGCCGTATACCAAGCAGGGTTTTCAAGTATATTTCTTTGTATTACTGGCGGCGTTACTGTTCCGTAATAACCTTGGCCAATCAAACTTGTAAGAATTTTGTTTTTTGAAGACGTGATGCGCATATGTCTCAAAAGCTCTCTTTCGGACATTGGTTTTCCGAAGTCTAGCGCATCTTTCTGACGAATGCTTTCTGGAACCGTTTGATTTATCAACTCATCTAGTGATTCAACTCCGATCGTTTTGAACATTTCCTCCATTTCAGATGGCGACGGACCTATATGTCTACGATTCGCAAAATCATAGGGAAGATAATCAGTTGGTGTAAAAGGCATCTTAGACCTCCAAATTTTTATTGTTTGTAATTTGCAAACTAAGCGGTTAGCTGATCAGTTTTGAATATGCTGCTTCATCCATATATTCATCGATTTGATCCATGTTATCTGGTTTCATTTTGAAGAACCACGCATCTCCCACAGGATCTTCATTTACTTTGCTAGGTTCATCTACGAGCATCTCATTTATTTCAACAATTTGTCCATCAAGGGGGGAAAGGATGTCAGAAGCTGCTTTAACACTTTCTATCACAACAATTTCATCATCTTTTGACACTGTTGTCCCTTCATCTGGTAATTCGATAAAGACAATATCACCTAACTGAGAGCTAGCATGCTCGGTTATACCAACAACTACTAAATCGCCTTCAACTCTAAGCCATTCATGTTCTTCAGTAAATTTCATTTGTTCCTCCAAAATTTATTTTTTAAAATTCTTCTTTACAAACGGTAGCTGAGTGACTTCTATTTCAAGCAACTTTCCTCGAACTTGCGCATTCACTCTATTACCTTGAATTGAATATTCTTTTTTCACATACCCGAGTGCAATTGGGTGTTTTAATGTGGGGCTGAATGAACCTGATGTTATCCATCCTATTTTATCTGAAGATGAATCGTGACCAAAAAGCTCAGTGTTTGCTCTGATTGGGGCTTTACCAAGGGGAACAAATCCCACCAATTTATATTCTGTCCCATCACTTATTTCAGATAATATTTTTTCTGCTCCAGGAAATTTTCCTTCTTTATCCCCTCCACTTAATCTTGAAGTATGCATGGCCCACTTCAAGCCTGCGGCAACTGGAGAGGTTGTAGCATCAATATCTTGTCCGTATAGACAAAGTCCTGCTTCCAATCTTAAAGAGTCCCTAGCTCCTAAGCCGGCAAGTTCGACAGTTTCATGCTCCAACAAACTAGTGGTTACAATTTCTGCTGCCTGGCTTGGTATTGAAATTTCAAACCCATCGTCACCGGTATAACCTGATCTTGATACCCAGCACTCCGCTCCTGCTATTGGTATGGTAGATACATCCATAAAGCGCATTTTGGAAATCTTGGGGAAATGTTCTTCAAGCACTTTCTGTGAGGTAGGTCCTTGCAATGCAATCAAGGCTCTATTTTCTAAATTTCTGACACTAACCCCGAGCGGTTCTAAATTCTCTCGCAAGTATTTAATATCGTCTTCTTTTCGTGAAGCGTTAACTACCATATATATGTGATCACCACGATTGGAAAACATAAAATCATCGAATATTCCCCCAGTACTGTTTGTGAAAAATCCATACCTCTGCCGGTCGACATTTAAAGTTTCAACCTCCATTGGTATCAATGTTTCAAGTGCTTTTGCCGTTTGTTTGAAGTCATTACCTCTTAAAACGACCTGTCCCATATGGCTGACATCGAAAAGCCCTGCGTGGCTCCGTGTGTGGAGATGTTCGCTCATAATTCCGTTTTTATATTGAAGTGGCATCTCGTAACCAGCAAAAGGCATCATTCTGACATGACTGTTTTTATGCAAATTATTTAATGGCGTATGCATGAGTTTATCAGACATTAACTTTCCCAAACGAATAGCCAGTTATGAAAGATTCCGGCATCAAATGAATACGGCGTTTGCCGTAAATGATGCCCCTTTCTGTCCCTTTGCCTGAGATCGTTATCCCTTCGGCGGATGCTTTCGCATCTCTCTCCAGATTTTATAAAACAGTGGTCCGTTTGCCTGAGAGTTTCCGGGGCGGTTGCTCCTTCGGCACTGATACACCAGTTCTCCCACTATTCTTTTTGACGATAGACACTGAGATTGTTCATTTCAAGTTAAATGTCATTTGACAGAATTAAATTTTTTATGTGACATCCAAAGTATGAGTAATCAATTTTTCTTTGGCTATGGTAGTCTCGTAAATACTTCTTCACATACTTTTGGCGATATATCGAACGCACGCTTGATTGGATGGCGGAGAGTATGGCAAAGAACGAACCTTAGAAATTTCTCATTTTTAAGTGTTCACAAATCTGGTGGGTCTAGCATCGATGGCGTTATCGCAAATGTACCTAATGGTGATTGGAAGAAATTGGATGAAAGAGAGACTGGATATGAGCGAATTATAGGGTCTGAAATGGTCGAACACATGTCCTCAAAGGCGGATAGTATCTCTTTTTATCGGATACCTAATTATAATTTAGCGGGTGTTGAGAAATGTCCGATCTTATTAAGTTATCTAGACGTGGTTCTGATGGGGTTTTTACAACGATTTGGGAAACAAGGGTTTTTAAGCTTTTTTGAAACAACTGACTGCTGGGATTGTGGTATCTTCGACGATAGAGAGATGCCTAGATATCCTCGTGCTCAAGAATACGAGAATAGTTTTTACGCAGCAGTTGATAATGCGCTAATCGATCATCAAATTGATATGTGCAGATGACTAAATTGCAGTTTTTATACTCTCATCGAGATAGATTTCGCGCAACCTTTGGGTCATAGGTCCAGGAGATCCATTTGCGATATTTTGGCCGTCAATACTAACAACTGGAGTGACAAAAGATGACGCTGAAGTTATAAAAGCTTCCTCGGCATCTCTTGCTTCACTTATTGAGAAGTTTCGCTCTTCTATCTCCATTTGAGCTTCTTCTGCAAAACGTAATACAGCAGCACGCGTTATCCCATGTAAAATATCGTTGGATTTGGCTCGCGTAATGATTTTGCCATTTTTTATTATGTACGCGTTGTTTGAAGTTCCCTCTGTGACATAACCATCTTGAACCATCCAAGCATCATCTGCATTTACTTTTTTAGCCATCATTTTACCAATTGATGGATAAAGAAGTTGTGTCGTTTTGATGTCACGACGTCCCCACCTCTGATCCTCAATTGATATAATCTTGATACCTGAAATAGCTGAAGGACTATCCAAAAGGTTCTCTTTATTTTGGCTAAACATGACTACAGTTTGAGGAGTTGTTTCAGGGTCGGGAAAAACAAAATCTCGATCACCCGCCGAACCGCGTGTTATTTGTAAGTATATTAAGCCGTTATTTACGCTGTTTTTATCAATTAATCTTCTGTGAATTGACAATAAACCTTCCTTAGTAAGAGGAGTGGTCATGTCCAGTTCGGATAGTGATCTTTCTAATCGATGAAAGTGCCCTTCAAAATCAATAAGTTTTCGCTCTATTACTGAAGTTACCTCATAAACGCCGTCCGACATTAAAAAGCCTCGGTCGAAAATTGATATTTTGGCCTCATTTTCTGGAATAAAACTTCCATTTAGATAGACAGTTCTCATTGGTTTAAGCTCCCTCTATTATCACAGGATTTAGTCTTATTGCTTTGCAACTGCAATTATAATAACTCCACTTTTGACTGTTTATTGAGTGATACTGTAAAACTAAGTAAATGGCACGGTCTATAATTTATATAGTTTGATAACTATGAGACCAAGCTATCAAAAATCATTTTCTTTTATTGCTTTATCCCTTAAAGGAAATATCAGAGCACAATTTTGAAAACTATCTATCAAAATCTTGGAGAATCTTTTGAGGCATTACTTAGATTTCGAAAAACCTTTGGCAGAAATAGAAGGAAAAGCGGAGGAACTTAGAGCTTTAGCGCGTCAGAATGATGAGATGGATGTCGAAGCTGAGGCTGAGGCCTTAGATAAAAAGGCAGAGATAATGCTTAAAGATCTTTATCGGAATCTTACCCCTTGGAGAAAGTGTCAAGTTGCGCGTCATCCTGAAAGGCCTCATTGTATCGAATATGTAAATGAACTTTTCTCCGAATTCACCCCACTATCCGGTGATAGGAATTTTGCAGACGACCACGCAGTTGTTGGGGGTATAGCTCGATTTAACGATACACCTGTAATGGTCATTGGAAATGAGAAGGGTAATGACACAAAGACCCGAATTGAGAGAAATTTTGGAATGGCGCGTCCTGAAGGCTACAGAAAAGCCATACGCTTAATGAATCTCGCAGATAAATTTGGTTTACCAGTGATAACTTTGGTTGATACTCCAGGCGCATACCCTGGAAAAGGTGCAGAAGAGCGAGGCCAGTCTGAGGCGATAGCTCGGTCTACTGAAAAATGTTTGCAAATTGGTGTGCCAATTATTTCACTCATAATAGGTGAAGGGGGATCTGGTGGAGCGGTCGCTTTTGCAACTGCAAACAAAGTCATAATGTTGGAGCACTCTATATACTCGGTGATAAGTCCTGAAGGTTGTGCTTCAATATTGTGGAAAGATGCTGATAAGATGCGAGAGGCAGCTGAAGCATTGAGGCTAACAGCTCAAGATCTTACAAAACTTGGCGTAAATGATATTATTATCGAAGAGCCCACAGGTGGAGCACACCGAGACAGAAAAATGATTTTTAAGGAAGTCAAAAATGCTATCAGTAAGGCTTTATTGGACTTAGCCGAAAAGAAGCGTGGAGATTTAATAAAACATCGCAGAGATAAGTTTTTATCTCTCGGTCAACAGGGTTTGGTGTCTTAATCAATTTTTTAACATTCTTAGACCCTGAGTGACGTCGGACCTGACTGCAACTCGTAAGCCGGGTTCATCTCCGGCACTCAAAGCGGAGAGAATTAGTCTGTGAAAATGTGGGGGCTCCTTTCTTTTTAGTCTTCCGTAAAGTGCGCGCATGGTTGGACCCAGTTGTAACCAAACAGTCTCAGCGGTTGCCAACATCGCAGGAGCTTGCGCTCTTAAGTATAGTGTCCTGTGAAATTCAAGATTTGTTTTGATATAGGTTACGGCGTCATGATCATCTATAGCTTGAGCTACACGTGCATTGATCGCTTGAAGTCTATCGATTAACGCTAGGTGCGCTCGTGGCAAAGCTCTACTTGAAAGTTCAACTTCAATTAAAGATCTCATTGCCGCCAGTTCTTCTATTCTCTCGTTGGTCAGTTCTGGCGTAAAAACTCGGCCTGATGCAGTCATAGCAAGTGCGCCTTCTGCCACTAGTCGGCGGACAGCCTCCCTAGAAGGGGTCATCGAAACGCCGTAGCTTTCCCCAATTCCCCTTAGTGTTAATGATTGACCCGGCTGAATTTGACCATACATGATTTTCATTCGAAGACCCTTGTAAACGCGGTCGTGCGCCAATGAATTGTTATCTATGTTGTCTTGTGAATTTGCCATAATTATTTTGTGATCACAAAGCCAGTTTTGGTCAACCTTTAAATTTATAAAAGTGAAGTTTTGTGCCTTCTGTTCTCAGCCACTTACGTTCATTTTCATAAGGTCCAAATAAAAATAAAACCGCTGTCCAAAAATCTATGGAATGATTAAAATGTTCCAGATGTGCCACTTCATGAGCAACTAAGTATTTAATTATATTTTTGGGTGCCATAATTAACCTCCATGAAAACATTAAATTACCGTTAAAAGAGCATGAGCCCCAGCGAGATCTTGGGTCCCGTAGTTTAATTTTAGAGTATGATACTCCTAATTTTTTGCAGTATGAATTTGCAGTGTTTGTAAACTCTTCTTTAGCTAAATTTTTAAGGTAATTTTCAACAACTAGACTTGGCTTTGAAACCTTACTTGGCACATAAATATTATTGTTACCAATTACTACATTTGGCAACTCCGAACAAACTTCTATACGTTTATCAATGCCAAAAATTGGGACATATGCACCGACGCCCACTTTTATATTTCTTTCTGAAACTTTGATTAACTTATCTCGTATCCACTTTTCTTTACTTTTCAAAAAGTTTAGCAAAACATCGTGTTTCGTATTGACAGGAGCTGTTAATACTACATTTTTGGTTATGGAGGAGACTCTGAGTGACAATCTTTTCGAATTTCGCACTTTCCGAACTGACACTTTGATTTGGGGTTCTCCGAAAAAAAATATGGATTTTGACATTAATTTTTACAATCTTGCTTAAATTTCATCATTTTGCACAGATAAGGCTTTGACATATTGGCTATCTTATGCGAAATGGCCGGAAACTTTTAAGTTTGTACATTATTTAAAAGGAATTTCCCATGCCCAAAGAAGAATGGGGTGTAAAACGCGTCTGCCCCACAACCGGCAAGCGCTTCTACGACCTTAATCGTGATCCTATAGTAAGCCCGTACACAGGTGAGGACGTTAAACTAGACGATACAAAGTCGCGCTTGATACAAGCGGATGGAGAAGATTTGTCAGTGCGAAGGGCAACTGAGACCGCCGTATCAGACGATGATGTCGTGCTAGATGATGATGATATGGATGTCGAATTAGATGATGATCTTCTAGAAGAAGATGACGATGATAACGTTTCATTGGACGATATAGCGGACGTTTCTTCAGATGAGGACGAAAGTTAGTTAAGCCTGGCAGGATAATAACTTGTGCTTCCGGCAAAGTTATTTTAGTTAAATTCAGAGAGAGACTGCAAAAATTGGGGCCTTAGCTCAGCCGGGAGAGCGCTACAATGGCATTGTAGAGGTCAGGGGTTCGATCCCCCTAGGCTCCACCAATTTTTGTGAGATACCATTTGCTATAATTATCAAACAGCAACTGCCTTAAAGCATCTCTAAATCGTTTTATTAATAGCTCAGTTGAGCAGATCCAATCCAAATAGTAATTTGGATTAAGCATAATATTTTAGTTAAAATTATACCTTGAGATATTTTTACTTATCAATGTTTATTTTGAGGTAGCTACACTTCCACATCTGTTTAAAATTGCCCCCATTGCCAACCTGGTTTGAACCTTCCACTATTTGTATGAAGCCTGCAATATTTTTAGAAACAGCACCTTGATTATTTAAATAGGGCAGGAGGTTTTTCTCACACTCATTCTGTGTTTTGTAATGATATTGAGGGTAAGCTACAATTTCTGAGTGAATGAAGTCAGGCTGTATTGTTGTCCAAGTTATGACCCAAGCATCCATAGCATATGCATGCCCTGTCAAGAATATTAAAGTAAAAGTGATTAAAATTTTCTTCATTCTAGTAGCTATCCAGGCGGAGACTGATATTTTTTTAACAACAAAATATTAAAGATCTGATCCAGATACTAGTCGTCTGTAACCCAAATGTAATCTTCGTCCGTGTCAACGCTTATAGTATTCAGAGGTTTGCATTCATCTTGATGTTCTTGAGGTCTTTTGCCAACCCATTTTTTAACCTCGCCCGACTTAAAGCAAAACTCACTTTTGTGATACGGGCACAATATTGTAGCTTTTTCGGTTATTTGTCCGATATCTAATGGTAAGTCCATGTGAGGACAAAGATTTTCAATGGCATAAATTTCGCCTTCGTTGATCAAAAGAATTTCTTTTTCCTTAAGTTTAAACTTTTTCTTCTCACCCAAATTCAACTCCTCAATAGGTAAGGTTCGGAACCACTTTTTGCCATCTATATTTCTTTCGACTTCGGTAACATTTAACTCCAATGCACTACTGTTTACGTCGCTTACTTCGTACAAAGTAATCAAGTTACTGGTTCCCCGTAGTTTCAATCTGAGATAATTTTTAACCGAGACTTTTTCTTTAATTTGATCATATACCGTTTCAGAAATAAGTAGTCTGGTACCGGCTTCCTTGTTAATGGCTTCAATTCTGCTTGCAATATTAACTGCGTCGCCAATAACGGTAACTTTTCTATCCTCACCAATTCCAACAGATCCGGAAATAACCTCTCCGTAATGTACTCCAACTCTTATATCGAAATCTCGTCCGTAAGCTTGTTTTAGGTATGATTTGAACTGATCCATTTCCTTCAACATTTCAACGCTCGCGCTCACTGCTCGCAAAGATTGTTGTCTCGACTCTTTGAGGCCAAAGATTGCCAAGATAGCGTCGCCAATGTAGTTATTAACTTCGCCTCCGTGGCGTATAATGACTTCCCTCATTATTGAAAAATATCTGTTCAGGATAAATATGACATCGTATGCGGATAAAGACGCTGCAAATGGGGTAAAGCCTTTTATGTCACAAAAAAGTATTGTTAGGTTCCGTATGGTTCCCACAGACTCTAATTTTTTTTCGGTTATTTGATTGTTAAGATCAGCATCTCTTTTGTCTAAAAGCAGCCTGCGAAAGGACACATTGCCGCTCAATTTTGTTTGACATCCCAACCTAATGTTAGGTGGAAATGAAAGCTTTTGGGCAAGCTTTTCCTCTAGTTCACTTCTTGGATGACAATTTTCTAGGCCGTCTAAAATTTCAACACGACAAGTAGAGCACTTCCCTGTACCACCACACGCACTTAGATGGGCTATATTATTTCTTAAAGAAGCCAGAAGAATTGACTCTTCTTCAGTAATGTCAATTTCTCGGTTATCAGGCTGCACCAAGGCAGTGAATGTTATCTCTTCCGTTTGCAATTCCAAATGGTTATGGGTGCCGTCGCAGAACGGACTGTTTGAGGTTTTTTTACAGCCGCACAGGTATGCAGTCTCTGTTTTTTGAGCAGTAAATTTTCTTGGACTGTGTTGAGTACCTTTGTGGCTTCCATCACAAAATGGTTGATGCTTACTCTGACCGCAGCTGCACCAGAAGTAATCTGAACCCGCTTCTAGCTTAACAGGAAATGGTGTCTTTACGTTCATCAAGCTATCCCAAATTATACTTTATACCTCAAAATAATAGTTCAATCTTTAAAAATAGTAAGTCAAATGAGACCATCAAAATTTATTAGGAAAAATTTGGCAAAAAAATTGGAGAAAATTACATATTGAAGTCAGCAAATTATTTAATTACTGGGCCCGAAGAAAGTTAGCTGGTTTTATCTTCAGGGCCTGCGTTGCGAAATAAAGTCCAGCCAAGAGATTTGCAATTAATCCACCTATTATAATCATTAAAGCGGTATCCCAAATTATCTTAAACGGGAGCTCCAGAACGAGCGATGTTATACACCATGCTCCACCAATTGCAAAAAATATTGCCACGAAGCCTGCTGTAGCACCTATTAACGAAAAGCGAATTATATAACTAATTATAAGGTCCTTTCGGGTAGCACCCAAAGTCTTCAAGATGGCTGCGTCATAGGACCTTGCGCTTTGCCCTGATGCTGCTGATCCTAAAAGTACTAAAAAGCCCATTGCTAAGGTTGTCAGCGCACCATATGAACTCGCTGTCGCCATAGAGCTTAGTAAATTACTCACACGTTCTATTACATTTCTTACTTTTATGAGGGTAATGTTGGAAAATTTACTTGATAAATTATTGAAAACCGTAGTCTCGGCTTCAGTACTCGCATAAATTGTCATTATAAAGCTATGGGGAGCCGTTTTGAGCGCACTAGGATTCATAGCTATGACGAAGCCAATTCCAGCGGATGAAAAATCTACATTACGAAGACTTGTAATTTCTCCAGTAATTTCTCTTCCCATTATATTCACTGTTACACTATCACCAATTCCAATTCCTAGCTCTTCGGCCTGTTCAGCAGCAAAACTTATTTGGGTTGCACCCGAATAGTCTTTGGGCCACAGCTGACCTTTTGTAAGATTGAATCTTTTGGGTAACTCCTCAAAGTATGTGATGCCTCT
Source organism: Rhodobacteraceae bacterium MED-G08 (assembly GCA_002457055.1). Classification (GTDB taxonomy): domain Bacteria; phylum Pseudomonadota; class Alphaproteobacteria; order Rhodobacterales; family Rhodobacteraceae; genus Salinivivens; species Salinivivens marinus. The sequence continues at coordinate 137,023 of NTKT01000003.1, read as the reverse complement.
ATCGCCTCTTATAACCCAATGATCACCAGCAACCTCAGATGCCTGCTTGTTATTTATTTTTGTTATAATGCCTCTCAGCATCGGAGCTTCATCGAAAGAAATGACCCCTTTATTAGAGTTTAAAATGTCTCGAACTTCCTCAATTTGAGATTTTTGGATATCGATTACGAAATAAGATGGCGCAACTTCAGGCAAATCGTTATTGATTGATGTCCGCAGATTACCGTCAACCTGACCTATTATGGCAAGCACGGTTAAGCCTAGACCTATTGCAATCAGTGAATTATTGGTTCCTTCTTGAGTGCCCCCCATTGCAGCAAGCGCCCAACGAGTAGATGGATGGCCATTGATAACCCGGCCAAACTTTTTGATACAGTACATCAAGATACGCGCTGACAAAAATAAAGTTACCAACGCGACCGTAAATCCCAGCGCAAACCAACTTGTAAGTTCAGGATTCTGATTAAATACGGCCGAGATAATTAAAAGAATAAGTACCAAGATAAAGCTCAAAACTAAGTATTTCAAACGTGGGAAGCCATCTTTAATTAAATTCATTTCTCTAAATAGTGCTGCAGCTTGTATATTTTCACATCTTGATAATGGCCAAAGTGTAAATAACGTCGCAATTAAAGTGCCATAAATAGCCGCCTCTACTATTGGCTTGATGGAAAAAACTATGCTTATTGGAATTGGGAGTAAAACTTTTAGCAGGGGTGCGCAAAGATGTGGCACACTCGCGCCAATTACTAAACCTATGGTAATGCCAATGAAGGAGATGATAGCCAGCTGAACGAAGTAGGTCATAAAAATCTGGAAATTTGTAGCGCCTAAACTCCTCATGACGGCTATCGTTGAAATTTTCCGATTTAGGTAACTTTTAACGGCTGATCCGATTCCGACACCACCTACTACGAGTCCGGCCAAACCAACCATAATAAAAAAGGCTGATAATCTATTCACAAATTCAGAAATACCCGGCGCACCATTTCTGGCATCCCTCCAACGCATTCCATTATTTTCAAATTTAATTTTTGCTAGAGCTCTGAGTTCATCCAAGTTTTCAAAAGGATCAATTAAAAGCCTATATTTTGCTGTAAAAAGCGTTCCTGGCGCAATTAATCCAGAGTCTAAAAGATCATCACTTTTTATAATTGTACGTGGACCAAAACCAAAATTAGTTCCTGCATCGTCTGGTGAGGATTGAATTATATCTCGTAAAACAAATTTGGTAAGCCCGAGACTGAAAGTTTCGCCTATATCAATTCCTAATCTTGAAGCAAGATCACTCTCCATGACTGCACTTTTGGGTTGGCGGAACACGTCCTTGAATGATTTTCCACTCGCGAGTTGGACATTTCCAATAAGCGGATATTCATTGTCCACAGCTTTTACCTGAGTTAGAGCTCTTTCGCTTGCACCTCCCTTGACGAACTTGGCCATCGATCTGAACTCAATAATTCCAGATATATTTTGAGATATCGTTTCCAGCCATTTTAGTTCTTCTGTGTTTGCTAATCGATAGGTAAATTCTGCTTCTGCATTGCCACCCAGTAATTCAGACCCTTTCTCACTAATCGCAATTTCTATTCCACTCTTCACGGTTCCAATGGCTGAAATAGTGCCAACCCCAAGAATTAAGCATGCGAGGAAAATACGGAAACCAGATACACCTGAGCGTAATTCGCGGATTGCCATCAGCATTGGGAATTTCAATTTTCCAATACTGGTCACTGGAGTTTTCCATCTCTAATTTTTATGATCCTATCACATTTTTTTGCGAGCTCGCGAGAGTGCGTTACCAAAAAAAGGGTAGTCTCTTGCTCATCTTTAAGTTCAAAAAGTAAATCTACGATTGCTTTCGTATTTTCTTCATCCAAATTTCCAGTGGGCTCATCTGCCAAAAGGATTTTAGGGTTTGAAACATATGCTCTGGCCAATGCCACACGCTGTTGTTCTCCACCAGATAGCTGGGAAGGGTAATGATCAGCGCGCTTTAACAATCCAACCCTATCTAATGCTTTCATAGCGTATTCGGCCGGTTTCTTTGAAGAAGAGATTTCTAAAGGTGTTGCAACGTTCTCCAGTGCTGTAAGTGTGGGTATCAAATGAAAAGATTGAAAAACAACACCAATATTATTTTGCCGAAGCTTAGAAAGTCTGTCTTCAGACAATCCAGTAATAAACTGGTCCAAAATTTTTATTTCCCCACTTGATGGTTTTTCTAGTCCGCCAGCGAGCATCAATAACGACGATTTACCAGATCCAGATGGACCTATTAATCCGATACTCTCACCTTTATTAATGTCTAGAGAAATATTTTTTATAATGTTCACATTGCCTGCATTGCCTTTAAGCGTCAAAGACACATTTTGTAATGAAATTATCGGTGCTCCCATGAAAGCTCTCTCATGATTTTACTTAACAGATTAAAATATGGTTTGTTTTTGGTCTTCAACAAGATGATCATTTCACTATTTGTGGTATCCTCATTTGCCATTGCAGACAATCAAGTAAAAATACTTATGCTTGGCGATAGTTTAACCCAAGGTTATGGTTTAGAAGAAAAAAGTGGATTAGTCCCAGTGCTTCAGCGCTGGCTATCAAGTAATGAAACAGAGGTTTTGTTAATAAATGGTGGGGTTTCTGGCGATACGACCCTGGGTGGACTTGAACGGTTAGATTGGTTGCTTACTCCAGATATAGACGGTGTGGTCGTTGCTCTCGGTGGAAATGATCTGTTACGTGGCTTTGATCCAGAATTTACAAAAAATAATCTGGACAAAATTTTTATGAAGTTAAAATCGAAGGGCATCAGTGCTGCGGTCGTTGGTACTATTTCTCCCTTAAACTATGGATCAGAATTTAAAAAGGAATTTGACGACATTTTCCCTGCATTGGCGAAGGATTATGGTCTTTTTTACGTTGATAGCTTTTTCGCTCCTTTAGTAGACAAACAAACACAGCAAATTTCAATTAACTTGGTACAATATGATGGTATTCATCCAAACAATAAGGGAGTCGAGGCGATTGTGGCGTATATTGGCCCGGTAATTAGAAATTTTATAAAGTCATTATCGCAATTGTAACTAAACAGAAATTAGCTAGATTTCGCGCAACGTCTCATTCGATGCAGTATAAGTTATGGATGAATAAGATGCCAAGATGTCACAAAGAGCATCAGCAAAAAAATGGACTCTTGAATTTTTGTTACAAACAAGACTAAACACAGACGTATTTTAAACGGCGCGTGTACCGCCGGTTTGTATTTTAGGAGATAAAATGGCCAAAGAAGAATTACTCGAGTTTCCAGGGGTTGTAAAAGAGTTACTTCCTAACGCTACATTCCGAGTTGAACTTGAAAATGGCCATGAAATTATTGCGCATACGGCTGGTAAAATGAGAAAAAACCGTATCCGTGTTCTTGCAGGTGACCGCGTTCAGGTTGAAATGACACCCTATGATTTGACAAAGGGGCGTATAAATTTTCGCCATAAATAACACTTGAAGCTTACACTTGGATCAAGTAGCCCTCGGCGGCTGGATTTGCTTACCCAAATAGGTGTGGTCCCTGATAAAATTCAAGCACCCAACATTGATGAAAGATATAAAAGAGGCGAACTTCCGCGCCACTATTGCAACAGAATAGTATTAGCGAAAATTAATGCACTATCATGTAAGGGAGATGAAGTTACTTTGTGTGGGGACACGACTGTAGCTTTAGGTAGGCGTATTCTGGGCAAACCGAAAGATGCTGACCAAGCAATGGAGTATTTAACTTCTCTCTCCGGTAGAAGGCATCGCGTTATAACGGCAATAGCAGTGCGAAATAGCAAAAAAATTTGGACACAAGATGTTGTCAATACAGTAAAATTTAAGGTTCTCTCGAAAAAAGAAGTTGAAGATTACATTGCAACTGGCGATTGGATTGGAAAAGCTGGAGCCTATGGAATCCAAGGCCATGCTAGTAAATTTATTCCTTGGATAGCAGGTTCTTTCTCGGCAATAGTGGGGCTGCCTCTTTTTGAAACGAATAACTTGTTGACCAAAGCAGGTTATACCATTCGAAGAGTCTTAGAATGAAAGGGAAGATAGCTCTACTTGATTACTTTGATGGGAAAGAGGCAGCTGCATTGCTAATCGATGGTGAATTGCATGATTTTTTTGCAGAACCAGGCGCAAATGCGCCTGGTTCCATCTTTAAGGTGAAAGTTAAACATCAAATAAAAGGAAGTGGAGGAATTTTCGTCGAAAGTCCAGATGGAGATTTCTTTTTGCATAAAACGCAGGGAATAAATTCTGGAGATGTTATTTTAGTCCAAGTCAGCAGTTATGGTGACAGAGAAAAACTTCCTCGCGTTACAACAAAATTACTTTTTAAAAGTAGATATGTAATCGTAACACCGTTTAATGAGGGCTTAAATATAGCGAAGAATATCCAAGATAATGAAAGAAGAATTCAGCTAAAGCAATTAGTTTTAGAGGGGCTTGACCATATACCGTATGGTATGATTATGCGATCATCTTGCGCATCCGCTAATAAGAGTGAAATTATCAGCGACTGTAAAAATACAATAACGACGGCGCAGAATGTATTATCAGCTGAGGATAAACAGATGGGTTTAATACATCGAGCCCCTTCTCCTCATCAATTGGCATGGCGGGAGTGGATTGATATGCCTGCTTTAGATAAAACAAGTGGTACGTTTGCTGAACATGGCGTTTTAGAGTTAATCGATGAATTAAAACATTCAAAAGTAATTCAAAATAATGGTAATTATTACATTGAACCAACAAAGGCCTTTGTAGCGATTGATGTAAATACTGCCGGCGATATATCATTTGCCGCTGGGCTCAAGGCGAATTTGGCGATGGCTAAAGATTTGCCACGTCAACTGCGTTTGAGAGGGTTGGGTGGGCAAATAGTCGTAGATCCTGCTCCGATGTTGCGGCAAGACCGTAAAATAGTTGAAAACGCTCTTAAGTCCGCGCTGAGGAAGGACACCATAGAGACTAATTTTGTCGGTTGGACGGCAATGGGCTTGATCGAATTACAGCGCGCAAGAGTTCGCCCTAATTGGTTAACGCGATAAGTTACATTTCTTTAACTATTAATTCTTAGGGTTTAAACTGCGGTATCTTTGTAGTTTATCTCTTTTTTATCCTCTCCAAGCCGACCGCGTCGAATATGGAGTCTATTTAGAGCATTTAAATACGCTTTAGCTGACGCAACTACAGTGTCAGTATCTGCGGATTGGCCTGTAGAAATATTTCCTTTGTCGTCCATCCGAACAGTCACTGTAGCTTGTGCGTCCGTTCCCTCTGTTACTGCATGAACTTGATATAGCTGCAATTTCGCACTGTGAGGATAAAGCGCTTTAACTGCATTAAAAGTTGCGTCAACTGGTCCATCACCCGTAGCATCAGTCGATACCTCATTACCATCAATTACTAAGATCATTTTGGCACTTTGTGGCCCATGAGTTCCACATATAACCTCTAAAGATTTTAAAACTATGTGATCATTTTCTGTATCTTCTCCAGCACGCATAAGCGCAATAAGGTCTTCGTCATAAACCTCTTTTTTTCTATCGGCTAATTCTTTGAAACGCACAAACACATCTTTTAATTGATTATCCGCCAACTGATAACCCAAATCTTCCAATTTAGCTCTCAGAGCTGCCCGCCCTGAGTGTTTTCCTAAGACAAGATTTGTTTCAGACAATCCTATATCTTCAGGGCGCATTATTTCAAAAGTTTCAGAGTTTTTTAGCATTCCGTCTTGGTGTATGCCACTTTCATGGGCAAATGCATTTTTGCCAACAATTGCTTTATTAAATTGGACTGGAAAACCTGAAACTGTTGCAACTCTCCTTGAGAGATTCATTAATTTAGTTGCATCTATTCTTGTGTGGTAAGGCATTATATCGCCTCTCACTTTGAGTGCCATTACAACTTCTTCGAGTGCAGTATTGCCAGCTCGTTCGCCAAGTCCATTAATTGTGCACTCTATTTGCCGAGCCCCTCCTTCTACCGCTGCAAGAGCATTGGCCGTGGCCATACCTAAATCATTGTGACAGTGAGTTGCAAACACGACCTCATCTGCCCCTGGGACTTTCTCGATTAGCATACGAATTAAATCAGCGGATTCGACTGGTGCAGTATAGCCTACAGTGTCAGGAATGTTTATGGTTGCAGCGCCGGCCCTTATTGCTATTTCTACCACGCGCATCAAGTAATCATGTTCTGTTCGAGTTGCATCCATAGGAGACCATTGAACATTGTCGCATAAGTTTCGAGCATGTGTAACTGTATCGTGAATTAGCTCAGCCATCTGGTCTTTATCAAGATTTGGAATGGCGCGGTGTAATGGCGACGTTCCAATAAACGTGTGTATCCGAGGTGCACTAGAATTTTTCACAGCTTCCCAACACCGGTCAATATCTTTGTAATTAGCCCGAGCTAAACCACATATCGTAGAATTTTTTGAGCGTCGAGCGATTTCACTGACCGCTTTAAAGTCTCCTTCTGAGGCAATCGGGAACCCAGCCTCTATGATATCGACACCCATTTCATCCAATAGCTCAGCAATTTCAAGTTTTTCGTCATGGGTCATAGTTGCTCCTGGTGACTGTTCGCCATCACGGAGAGTGGTGTCAAAAATTACTACCCTGTCACTATGGTTATTATTTTTCATTTGGAATCTCTATGTTTGGTATTTAAAAATAAGTTCGATGCGGTCATTGTCTCCTCTGAGCGGACGCACCTTTCTGGCACGCTCAGAGGCTGCCTAGTATCAGATTTTGACGTTGATCTATTACCTTACAAATTTTGGACATTGAACTCATTTACACCAAGACGTTTCTTGAGGGAGAACTTATACATGCATTGGTCTAAAAGAAAACAATAAAATAATTTTTGATCGTAAAGTGTGTGCAGTAGACACATAGCGCATCAGGTTATATTTTATATATCGAGTGAGATTTTAAAGAGGCTAATAGTTTTGAACAAGCAAATGGAAGAAAGAATAGAAAAAATTGAAGCAGTGATTTCTAATTTGGTGCGCAATAGCGAAGATTTGTCCGATATTGTTGCGGCTCAAGATAAAGAAATATCCAGAATTAAGGATAGCCTACAGTGGCTTCTGGAGAGAGACTTTGAACGTCAAAATGCCGAAAATACGGTTACAGATGAAAAACTTCCACCACATTGGTAGATACGAAAGCAATTGTCATTCTATCGAAGCTAAAGTAGGCTTTATTAAAAAATAAAATAAAGCACAAATGGGCGTACTATGAAATTTTTTGTTAAGTTATTTCTATCAGCATTTTTGGTGTTTTCAGTTCCCTTCAGTGTTGGTGCTCAAGATGATGTTGTCGTTACAAAGCAATATGACGATGGCGGTATGTATGAGGGTACCTTTAAAAACGGTGTTCAGCATGGAATAGGAACATATCGTTTGCCGAATGGATATGAGTATAGCGGCGAATGGGTTGACGGCGAGATTCTGGGAGTTGGTGTAGCAAAATTCCCAAATGGCTCTGTATATGAAGGAAATTTTATAAAAGGTAAACCGGAGGGCTCTGGCAAAATAATTTTTGCAGACGGGGGAACTTACGAAGGAACTTGGTTAGATGGAAAAATAACTGGTCAGGGTATAGCTGTTTACGCAAACGGATCTCGGTTCGAGGGCGGATTTTTGGAAGCAATGCATCATGGGCAAGGTGTCATGACTAACTCTGATGGCTATGTATATGACGGTGATTGGGTAAATGGCGTCAAGGAAGGTTCAGCGAAAATTACCTACCCCGATGGATCAGTGTATAGCGGAAGTGTCATTCGCGGAGCTCGAGAAGGTAAAGGGACCCTTGAGATGCCAGAAGGTTTGATCTTTGAGGGCTTTTGGAAAAATGGTGAGATTAACGGATTAGGGAAATTAACTCAGCCAAATGGCGACATCTACAAAGGTGAACTTTCTAATGGAAAAAGAAACGGTAACGGGGTTGTAGAGTATGCAAACGGCGACATATATGATGGAGAATTTAAAGAAGATCAAAGAGCAGGTCAGGGCACTTTCCTAGGTTCTGATGGCTATAAGTATGTAGGGGAGTGGGCCGAGGGGCAAATTCAAGGTGCGGGTGAAGTTACTTATCCTGATGGTTCATTCTACGCAGGTAATTTTGTAAATGGATTAGCTAGTGGTACTGGTAAAATTCAATATCCAGATGGCTCTTTGTACGAGGGAGAGTGGAAGGCTGGGGTTATCGAGGGTATAGGCCGCGCTCAGTATTCAAATGGGGTCGTTTATGAGGGTGGATTTAAAAATGCCCGTAATCATGGTTTTGGAATAATGGATTATGGAAATGGATACATTTACGAAGGTGATTGGAAAGATGGTAACCGCCATGGCAAGGGGGTGTCAAAATTTGCCGATGGAATGGTTTATGAAGGGGATTATTTGAACGGCAAACGCCATGGTGTAGGTAAAATCACTCTTGCGGATGGCTTTAGATATGAGGGTGAATGGTTGGCTGGTGAAATAACTGGTAAGGGCATCGCCACTTATTCAAATGGAGATGTTTATGAAGGAACTTTCGTTAATGGGCGCCGCCAAGGTCAAGGCACAATCAAATTTGCAAACGGAAGGTCGGCTAAAGGTAATTGGCAAGATGGTGCACTTATTGAGTCCGGGACTTCAGTAACCGATACGGATATTGAGGCATCTACTGGCAATGAATGATATTAACTGCGATTAAATCATACGATTTTTTGAAATATCAGAAAGAATTTTTTTGGCTTTAGCTAAGGTCGCAGATTTTAGATTTGCGTCCTGTCTTTCCCAATTGCGGTACATTTGTCTCATTCTAGGGTTTGAAGAAAATTTTTCTTCATGCCTAATAAGGAAATCCCAGTATAGGGCATTAAATGGACAGGCTCGATCGCCCAATTTGTCTTTAACGTCGTAATGGCAACTCTTACAATAGTTTGACATTCTACTTATGTATGCACCGCTACTGATGTACGGTTTTGATGCGACCACCCCTCCATCAGAAAATTGGCTCATTCCCAAAGTATTGGGTGCCTCAACCCACTCAAAAGCGTCGATGTACACAGAAAGATACCAACGATGAACTTCTTTTGGGTCAATATCTGCTAGAAGAGCAAAGTTGCCCGTGACCATAAGACGCTGTATATGGTGAGCATACGAGTACTTCTTAGTTTGTAGAACAGCTTGAGATATGCACTGCATTTTTGTATCGCCACTCCAATAAAAACTTGGGAGTTTTGCCTTTGCATTTAAATAATTTTGATTGATATAATCCGGACCCTTTAGGAAATAGATTCCTCTAATGTATTCGCGCCATCCAATTATTTGCCGAATGAAACCTTCCACAGCGTTTAATGGCGCAAGACCAGTAATAAAAGCCTTTTCCACCTTTCGGCAGGTTTCTAAGGGATCGAGTAGTCCGGTGTTAAGGTACAACGAAATAAGGGCGTGATATAGAAACGGTTCGCCAAGCATCATAGCGTCTTGATAGTCCCCAAATAACGGTAGTGAATTTTTTATGAATTTATCAAGAGCGACGTTAGCGTCGTCAGGTGTTACTGCGTAATTGAAAGGATATACGTCACCAAAGTGCGAATTGTACCTTGCATTAACAAGAACCAAAACATCTTCCGTTATTTTGTCGTTATTGAATTCAGTAGGTGCTGGACTGATAATTTTTTTAGGTGGTGACTTTCGATTTTCTTGATCGAAGTTCCATTTGTCGCCAATGGGTTTATCACCATCCATTAATAAACCGGTCTTTCTTCTCATCTCACGATAAAAAAATTCCATTCTCAATGTTTTTTTGTCATGTGCCCAATTTTCAAATTCTACCTGTGATGCAATAAAGCGATCATCTTCGATCATTTTAACCTCTAATGGCGCTTCATTAAGTAGTTCTATTAGACGCCACTCACCCGGTTTTGTAACGATCAGTTCATTTGCGCCTACTTCGTCCGCGTATCGAAGAATTTCGCCCAAAATGTTTTGAGAATTCTGCGGATCATCGACTTTACTGTATAAAACTTTCCAACCAGATGCCCAGAGAGTATTTGCAAAATGCCTCATAGCTGAAAAAATAAAAGCGATTTTTTTAGGATGATGATTAACATATTCTGCTTCAGCATCCGCTTCGGCCATTATTATTACATCCTTTGATTTGTCTGCTTGCCTAATTGCTGCCAAATCCAAAGTTAATTGATCTCCCAAGACGAGGATTAGGTTTGGTTTTACCACGGGATCTCCTTATTAGCCCAATCAAAAAATTTCCCCGTGTGAGATGTGTCCTTATTAAGAGTTACATCTAAAATATTTTGAGCTGCTTCTGCTGGCGTTTGCTTTGGATAATTACTCGAATATTTATGGGTAAGATTTGTATCAACGGTCCCTGGATGTATAGCGAGCAAACAAGCTTTTGGGTGAGATCTGGATAATTCAATAGAAAAACTTTTAACAATTTGGTTCACTGCGGCCTTGGCTGCTCGATAAGAATACCATCCTCCCAATTTATTATCTTCAATTGATCCGACTCTGGCTGATAATACTGTAACTATTGAAGATGACTTTTTATCTAAAAGTAACCTTATATGTTTTAAAACTAGAGCTGGGCCGATAGTGTTTGTAACAAAATGGTCAATCATATTGCATTGTGAGAGGTGGTTTATTGATTTTTCTGGCGTGCTTTTAATTTCTAAAGCTCCTGTGGCTATTAGGATATAATTAAATGGGCCTCTCACAGAACTTAAAGAAGACCGCACGCTGTCTTCATTTGTGATGTCAAATTGATCTAAAGATCGAGAGAGGCTGGTAACATCCCAGTATTGCTTCTTTAAATTGTTTGCTACTGCGCTTCCTATTCCACCAGACGCGCCTAATATTAAAGCTCTCTTCATTACCTTGGAGATAGATGCCCGCAAGTAACATTCAAGAAGATTTCTTGCTCATTTGCTTACTCTGTAATAAATCATGCCGAGAAAATATGATTTGGGGTCCATTTCAGATGGCGAAGGATAAAAAACAATCACGACCAAAGGCCGAAACTCCTAAAGGTTTTCGTGACTATTTTGATCAAGAAGTTTCTGAAAGAAACGAGATGCTGCAGCAGGTTGCGCGAGTCTACCATCATCACGGCTTTGATGCACTGGAAACATCAGCAGTTGAAAACGTTGACGCGCTGGGGAAGTTTTTACCAGATGTCGATCGACCAAATGACGGAGTATTTGCGTGGCAAGAAGATGACAATTCATGGCTCGCGTTACGTTATGACTTAACTGCTCCTCTTGCTCGTGTTTATGCCCAATACAGAAATGAATTACCCAACCCGTATCGTAGGTATGCAATGGGACCTGTTTGGAGGAATGAAAAACCAGGGCCGGGGCGTTTTAGACAGTTCTATCAATGTGATGCAGATACAATTGGAGCTTCAAATGTATCGGCGGATGCTGAAGTTTGTGCAATGTTGGCAGATGCCTTAGAAGAGGTCGGGATACCTTTTGGCGATTATATGGTGCGGATAAATAATCGAAAAATTCTTAATGGTGTCTTGGAAATGATCGGGCTTGAAAATCAGGCAGAGCGCCTTGCAGTGTTAAGGGTTATTGATAAATTTGATAAGGTTGGCGTTCAGGGAGTAGAAGAACTTTTAGGCTCTGGTAGATTGGATGCTTCAGGGGCATATATTGATGGTGTCGGGCTGTCAAAAGATCAAGCTGCGCCTGTTGTTGCATTTCTTACTGCAAAGGGTGACACAAATGAAAAAACACTTTTGAATTTACGGGACGTGGTTGGGAATTCGAGTACTGGTCTCGAGGGTATATCAGAATTGGATATGATGGCCGAATTTCTAACTGTAGGCGATTATACCTCTAAACGGGTTCAGCTGGACCCATCTGTTGTAAGAGGTTTGGAGTATTATACGGGTCCGGTATTTGAGGCAGAGTTAACATTCGAGATATATGACAAAAAGGGAAGAAAAAGACAATTTGGCTCTGTTGCAGGTGGAGGGCGATACGATGACTTAGTTAAACGCTTCACTGGGCAAACTATTCCAGCGACTGGCGTTTCTATTGGGGTAGATAGACTTATGGCTGCACTGCGGGATAAAGCAGGATCTAGAATTGATACAATTGGGCCAGTTGTTGTAACGGTTATGGATCGAGAAAGGCTCAATGATTACATACGTATCGTGTCAGAATTAAGGTCTGCTGGTATTCGTGCAGAAATGTATTTCGGAAACCCGAAGAATTTTGGCAACCAATTGAAGTATGCTGACAAACGGCGTTCACCCCTGGCCATCATAGAGGGCAGTGAGGAAAGAGATAAGGGCCTTATCCAAATTAAAGACTTAATATTGGGCACGCAACTTGCCAAAAGCGCCACCTTGGAAGAATGGAAGGAAAGGCCAAGTCAATTTACTGTGCCCAGAAACGAAATGGTTTCTACGGTGCAAGAGATGCTGAAAGCTTTGAAAAAGTGAATGAGCAGAAACAGATAGAAATTGAAGCAGACCGGATTTTACGGTTATTTTCGAATTCAGGAGCAAAAATAGTACAGCCGACTATTTTGCAGCAGGCCGATACTTTGCTGGATTTATATGGTGAGGATATCCGGGCACGTGCGTATGTTACAAGTGATCCCTTTAATGGTGAGATGATGTTGCGGCCTGATTTTACAGTACCTATTGTAAAAGCCCACATGAACGATTTATCAGGGAATGAAACTGCCCGTTATGCTTACTGTGGTAAGGTATTTCGACGGCAGGAAAAAAACTCTGATCGAGCGAGTGAATATTTGCAGGTAGGTTATGAGATTTTCGATCGCACAGACGTGATCCAATCTGATGCGGATGCTTTTTGTAGAATAAAAAATGCTTTGAGCGATTTGCCTCTCAAAGTTGCTACCGGTGATATTGGTATACTAATGGCTGCTGTATCTGGTTTGAAAACGACCGATAGACGCAAAAAATCTCTGTTGCGCCATATATGGCGCCCTCAAAGATTTAAAACTATTTTAGAAAAATTTACGGATGAAGTGAGCTTATCAACTAAACGATTTGATAGTTTTGACGAAGAAAAAAGTTTTGAGAACCAAGCTAAAGAAATTGGCTTAAGAAGCAAGTCTGAGATAATTGAGCGTATTGAAAGTTTACGGCAAGATAGTAAAGTATCTCCAATTTCTAAGACAGAGTTGGGGTTAATAAATTCATTGCTTAATATTGGCGACAAATGTCCTCAAGCATTAACTGAGCTTAAAAATCTATTACCTGATATGCCTGCTCTTCAGAGTGCTATCGAAAAATTTGAAAAACGACTGACAGCCCTGGATCATGCTAATGTTAATCTATCTTCAATTGATTTTGAGGCAAGCTACGGTAGGACTTCTATGGAATATTACGATGGATTTGTTTTTGGCTTTTACTCGGATAGCTACGCTGATCTTCCTCCAATAGCTACAGGTGGAAGATACGATGCTCTAACCAAGCATATTGGTAAGGGTCGAGAGATTCCTGCCGTTGGAGGTGTAGTCCGACCGGATTTAATAGTGAAATCGAAGGGTTTTGAAACCAATGGTTAAGCTAGGTGTGCCTTCGAAAGGAAGATTGATGGAGGAGACTTTTTCCTGGTTTGACTCGCGTGGGGTGCATCTAGAGCGTACGGAGTCTAAAAGGGAATATGCAGGATACGTTAAAGGTATACAGGGCATAGAACTTTTACTTCTGTCAGCGAGTGAAATTCCCACAGAGTTAAATGAGGGTCGAATTCACTTTGGTGTCACTGGATCAGATTTAGTATGTGAAAAAGTACCCAATTGGGGTCAAAATTTAGAAGCCATAAAGTATCTGGGCTTTGGCTTTGCAGATCTTGTACTGTCTGTGCCGAAATTCTGGATAGATGTAGATACTCTAGATGATCTTGATTCTGCAGCCGAAGCTTTTCGAGAGAAACATGGGTTTCGTTTGCGTATCGCTACTAAGTACCATTACCTTGCTCGAGAGTTTTTAAAGTCAGCGGGTGTAGCTGATTATCAACTTGTTGATAGCCAGGGAGCCACCGAGGGTACTGTGAAAAATGAGACGGCTGAAGCTATAGCTGACATAACTTCTACTGGAGAAACATTAAAAGCAAACCACTTGAAAATTTTAGATGATGGGCTGATTCATAGCTCTGAAGCCACTTTGTTCAAGTCTAAGTCCGCATTTTTTAGTGAGAAACAAAGAGCTGCCGCAAGTACTTTTTTGACACTTATTTTAAGTGACTAAATAACACCAATTTTTGCCAACTCACCAGCTAATTCAGGTGGAAGTTCATCGTCCGAGTCACGGTGCATCCCTAAATCAGGAGGTGTCTTGTCTATTTTAAGGTATCTCCATCCTTGGAACGGTTTTTTTACTACTGGGCTTGTTCTGGTGTATTTAGGTTCAAGTACTATTGCACATTTTCTAATACCATCTTTTCTAACTACTTCATCAAAACGGATAATTTTCTGGCGACATTGAATAACTCCTTTTATAACCCAGTAAATTGATCCGCCTGCAAGTAATTCTTGTTCGCGCTTGGGCCACATTCTAGTGACATGCCGAGGAAGTCCATCTTTGCCTTGAGCTGCCCTTGTCGATTGCCACTTTTGCAAATCGCCGATACTGGATGTTCCTACACTCAATTTCACTAGGTGTATAGTTGCGGTCATGCTAGTGCCTTAATTGTCTTATAAATATCTTCAATTCTGGTGTGTTGACGCAAATCTAGTTAACAGCTAGATTGTTGTACCTTATTTTTTGTATCTAACAACCTAGTGCTGCATAAAGGATTTTAAATGTCAGATTTTCCGATGGCAATCTCTCAGCAAATTTGGGATATGAAATATAGATTGAAGGACCAAAATGGAATGTTTCTTGAGCAAACAGTTCAAGACACCTGGCGTCGCATAGCCAAAGCTTTATCAAAAGTAGAAACCGAACCCAAAAAATGGGAAACTATTTTTTACAATGCTTTGACCGATTTTAAATTCTTGCCTGCGGGTAGAATAACAGCTGGATCGGGAACAAAACGCAATGTGACACTATTCAATTGCTTCGTAATGGGAGTGATACCTGATAGCATGAGTGGCATTTTTGATATGCTGAAAGAAGCCGCTTTGACTATGCAACAGGGTGGGGGAATAGGATATGATTTCAGTACTATCAGGCCAAAAGGTTCGCTCGTAAAAGGTATTGCCGCTGATGCATCTGGGCCCGTTTCATTCATGGATGTTTGGGATTCTATGTGCAGGACTATTATGTCAGCAGGTTCGCGGCGTGGTGCCATGATGGCGACAATGAGGTGTAATCATCCTGATATTGAAGAATTTATCGCTGCAAAGTCAGATTCACAAAAACTAAGAATGTTTAACTTATCTGTATTAGTAACTGATGCATTTATGGAGGCAGTGAAAAAGGGCGAAGACTGGGAGCTAATCTATAATAATAAAGTTTATAGTGTTATAAAAGCAGCTGATCTTTGGGATCAAATTATGCGGGCGACGTACGATTTTGCGGAGCCGGGCGTCATTTTTATTGATCGAATAAATGAGACAAACAATTTAAGTTATTGTGAAACGATAACGGCAACAAACCCCTGTGGGGAGCAGCCTCTACCTCCTTACGGGGCATGTTTACTGGGTTCAATTAACTTGGCCAAACTAGTTGAGCATCCATTTGATAAAAATGCGTATTTGGATGTTTATCAGCTAGAAGATTTAGTTTCTACGGCCGTTCGCATGATGGATAATGTTATTGAAGTATCTCAATTTCCGCTTGAAGCACAAAAGTTGGAGGCTAAAAACAAACGTCGTATTGGGTTGGGTGTGACTGGCCTTGCTGATGCTTTGTTGATGGTCGGTTTGCGTTATGGCTCTGATGAAGCAGTCAAAAAAACAGAAAAGTGGATGAAAACGATAGCCCGTTCAGCCTACAATGCTTCAATAAACTTAGCTGAAGAAAAGGGAGCGTTTCCACTTTTTGATCCCGAGCAGTTCATAGTTTCAGGCAACATGATCCAGATGGATGAAGATGTTAAAAAAGCGGTCAATAAATTTGGGATCAGAAATGCCCTTCTAACATCAATTGCACCAACTGGTACCATCTCGTTATATGCTGGGAATGTCAGCTCTGGTATAGAACCTGTTTTTGCATACAGTTATACGCGAAAAGTTTTGCAAAACGATGGCTCTCATGTTGAGGAAGAAGTTGTAGATTATGCAGTTCAATTGTGGAGGGATAAATTTGGTAATGCACCATTGCCAGACTTTTTCGTCAGCGCTCAAAATTTGACCCCCGCAGATCATGTTAAAATGCAGGCTGCTGCCCAAAAGTGGGTTGATAGCTCAATATCTAAAACTATAAATTGCCCAGAAGATATAAGTTTTGATGACTTTAAAGAGGTGTATATTCAAGCTTATGATACCGGTTGCAAAGGTTGTACGACCTATAGGCCTAACGAGGTAACAGGATCAGTTCTATCAGCTGCGTCGGAAGAAAAATTGGCGTCTGATCAAGAGGCAAATGGAGATATCATCTATATGTCTGAGCCTCTTGATCGGCCCAGCACTTTGGATGGAAATACATACAAGTTAAAGTGGCCAGATAGTCAACATGCAATTTACGTTACCATCAATGATATAATTGTTAACGATAAGAGGCGTCCATTTGAAGTTTTTATAAACTCTAAAAATATGGAGCATTTTGCTTGGACAGTTGGTTTAACGCGAATGATCTCTGCAGTGTTTCGAAGGGGAGGTGATGTTTCCTTTGTTGTCGATGAGTTAAAGGCAGTATTTGATCCCAGAGGTGGTGCATGGGTAGGTGGAAAATACATTCCTTCAATTTTGGCAGCCATTGGCGGAATTCTGGAAGAACATATGATGAAGATTGGGTTTATCAAAGACTCTGATACAAGTCTTTTTCATAAAAGTAGTGAAGTAACTAAGGTGGAAAATCTCAAATTAAGCCGACAAAAATCCTGTACGTCATGTGGTCAGTTCGATCTTCAGATGATCGAAGGGTGTATGACTTGTCGGAGCTGTGGTTACTCAAAGTGTGGGTAATACCAACAGGGTAGTTAAAAGAATTCAGAATGACTGAGAATATTACCAAGCTTGATGAGCTAAAAGAGTTAGCCGATCGTACGGACAACGATGACAAATCAAGATTTTTATTTTATGAGGCTCTACTTGATACTGAATTATATTTATTACTGGAGAAAGAGATTGAAGGCGGCATAGCTTGTCCAAATTTAATTGAAACGCCTGAAGATAAATATGCATTAGTTTTTGATACCATTTCTAGGTTAGTTGACTTTACTGGAAATAGCTCCCCCTATCTTGCACTAACGGGGCGAATGGTTTTACCAATGTTGAAAGAGCAAAAGCTTGGCTTGGGATTAAACTTAAATTTGGCTGTTTCTTCAGAGATACTGCTCAGCAGTAACGATATTGATTGGTTGCAAAATATTGTCGAGCAATCCCCAAAAAGATTAAGCGATAAGATAACTAAGTTTAGCAAACCAAGTATACCATTCGTAGTAAGGAATTCATTAAATAATAAATTAAGTGACTTATCTAAATTTGTTCCCGAGGCATGGATTGTTGAAGTAATCTATCAAAGTGGTTATAAGTCGCAACTTATTGTATTTGTTGATATAAATCAAAAGATGCATGCTGTAATAGCTAAAGTAGTAAATGAAGTAGTTAACTTTACATTGTACGATGAGAAACCAATTGATGTTATTTTCCTGAACGTTGACAGCCCAAATTTAAAAAAAATCAGAAAGATTGGTATCTCGTTAAATTTTGAAAAAGATTTAGAAGAAGAAAGTGCTTCATTTGAGCCAGCTATAGACTTAAAAGAAAATCTAAAACCACCACGGCTCAAGTGACTTTTTTAGGGAGTAGGCAACTAAAACTAGGCTTTTGTACGTTTACTGAGTGGGTCGTATAAAGGTTTAAGCGACGCTTTCGCCGCGCAAATAGTACCTGAGACATCTATTTCAAATTTTGATGATAGAAGTTCTTCTGGACTTTCATTTTTACAAGGTACGTATCCCATACCGATTGCTCCACCTAGTTTATGCCCATAATTACCTGAACTGATATAACCTACAATTTCGCCATCTCTCATTATTGGTTCGTTGTGATATAATAGAGGCTCAGGGTCTGTAAGTTGGAATTGAACCAGTCTCTTTTCTAAGCCGCATTCTTTCTTATCAAACACAGCTTTTTTGCCTATAAAATCCGGTTTGGCAGTATCCACTGCAAAACCCAACCCGGCTTCAAGGACATGGTCTTCACATGTAATATCATGCCCAAAATGTCGATAAGCTTTTTCTATCCTACAGCTGTCCATCATGTGCATTCCACATAACTTTAAATTATGTTCTGATCCAGCATCAAATATCGTCTCAAAAATATGACCGCATTGATCACTACTAATGTATAGCTCCCATCCAAGTTCGCCCACATAAGAAACCCTATGGGCACGGGCTTGTCCCATTCCTATTTCAATCAATTGTGCAGTGCCAAAAGGGTTCGTTTCATTCTCAAAATTATTTGGAGAAACACTATTTAGTAAAGCTCTTGACGCTGGTCCCATTAATGCAAGAACTCCTTCTGCGGCAGTAACGTCTGTAATAACTACGCTATAGTCCTTTTGATTCCTACGCAGCCAAGTTTCATCAGCAAGTCGAGTAGCAGCAGGTGTTACGATCAAATACGTGGTCTCACTTAGTCTAGTCACAGTAACATCTGCTTCTATACCGCCTTTTGAATTCAAAAATTGGGTATATACTATTTTACCTATGTCGACAGATAAGTTTGCACCGCATAAATAATTTAGAAAACTTTCGGCATCTTTACCCTCTACTTGTATTTTTCCGAAGGTAGACATATCATATAGACCAACATTCTCCCTCACAGCCATGTGCTCTCTAGCTGAATTTTCAAACCAATTCTGGCGTTTCCAACTATAACGATATTCATCACTTTGCCCAGTGTTAGAGAACCAATTTGCACGTTCCCAACCAGCTACTTCTCCGAAGACAGCGCCTTTGGACTTCAGATGCTCATGAAAAGGCGTTCGTCTGACACCTCGGGCACTTTCCTTTTGTCTAAAAGGGAAGTGATCAGCATACAGCAGACCAAGTGTTTCTTTTGACCGTTCAAATAAATATTTTTTATTTCCTTGAAAAGGTTGCATACGACTTATATCAACATCGCCCAAGTCGAATGGTTTTTCTTTATCTTGCATCCATTGTGCGAGTGCCATTCCCGCACCTCCGGCGGATTGTATACCTATTGAATTAAATCCTGCTGCTACCCAAACATTTTCCATTTCAGGTGAGCGACCAAGGTGGTAAGCATCGTCCGGTGTGAAACTCTCTGGCCCATTAAAAAACGTATGAATTCCAGCTTTCTCAAGCATAGGAACTCTATTTACAGCCATTTCCAAAATTGGTTCAAAATGTTCGAAATCTTCAGGAAGTTGGTCAAACTCAAAATCTTTAGGTATTCCAGACATACCCCAAGGCTTCGCATTAGGTTCAAATGCCCCAAGCAGCATTTTGCCGGCATCTTCTTTGTAATAAGCGCATTCATCCGGGACTCTAAGCACCGGAAGTTGAGTTAATTCTGCTATTGGTTCAGTAACTATATAAAAATGCTCACATGCATGAAGTGGAATATTTGTACCTAACATTTTGCCGACGCTGTGACCCCACATTCCAGCACAATTTACTATTTCTTCACAGGAGATCCGGCCACTCTCACCATGCCGGTTAGTCCATTCAACACCAGTTACTTTATTCTGATTTTTAAATATTTTCGTTGCAGTAACTCCTTCGTAAATTTTAGCACCTTCCTGCCGTGCACCTTTGGCAAGAGCCAAAGCAATATTTGCGGGATCTCCTTGTCCGTCTTTCCCTAGAAAGACCCCACCCACTACCCTTTCTAGATTAATGTGAGGATACCTATTTTTGATTTCGCGCGGAGAAATTTCTTCCACATCAACCCCAAAAGCCCTAGCCATAGCTGCAGAGCGTTTCAATTCTTCCATTCTCTCGTTTGTAAGAGCAACACTAATTGAACCCACTCTTTTAAAACCCGTTGACACACCGGTTTCTTTTTCAAGATCAAAGTATAATTCTTGTGTGTACTTTGCTAATTTTGTCATATTAGCACTGGCTCTTAATTGGCCTATCAACCCTGCAGCATGCCACGTTGTTCCAGAAGTGAGTTGTTTGCGCTCCAACAAAACTATATCACTCCAGCCTAATTTACTCAAATGGTAGGCTACTGAACATCCAATGACGCCGCCGCCTATGATAATAACTTTGGCTTTATCCTGTATCATCGTCCTCTAATGCCCTTATATAATTTGAAATCCTAATTCATGGATCTTCTTTGCGATCTTCGAGATATGAGTGGGGCCAATTTCGCAGCATCCGCCAACGATAGTGGCGCCATTCCTGACCCAATCAATAACAAAATTACTATACTCCTCCGGTCCCAAGTCTTTACGAGCTGCCAACGCATCAACTGTTGGTCTCTCTGTTAGAAACCCTTTTGATATTTTGGAAAATCCATTCGCATACGCTCCAAAGGGTTTATTCATTTTGGAAATGATAGGTAATGCATTATCTACTGCTTCTGGCGGGGAGCAGTTGATGAGAACTGCTTCAACTGAATGATCGTTGATAATAGGCTCTATATCTTTTAGGTTTTCGCCTGATCGTAGTTTTGTGCCATCTTGATCGTCTACACTAAAAGATATCCAAACCGGCTTGTTCTCTTTATCTGTCGATGCCAAAACCCCTTTGGCTTGTTTTAAAGAAGAGACCGTTTCAACTAATAATATATCTACCTTAGGGGCAATATTTGCAATCTTCTCATCATATATTTTTGATGCTTCATCTATTGCAGGGCAGAGGTCAGGTCGGTATGACGCTATTAAAGGGCCAATTGAACCTGCAACTCGACCACTTCCAAAATTATTACGGGCATTGCAGGCGGCTTCTACTGAAGAGTTCCATAAATTATGTACTTCATGCTCCAGGTTGAAGTGCTTTAAACGGTCTCGGAGTACTGTGTAGCTGTTTGTTGTGGCAATAGTTGCCCCAGCTTCAAAGTAAGCACTATGGATATTCGATACCATTTCTGGATTTTTTAACATAATTTCTGTCGACCATAACGGTGTTGGTTTTTTACCAAATTTTTTAACTAATTCTTGTCCGACTGATCCATCAAGAAGTGTTATCGCTTCTTTCATGCGCGCAATCTTTCGTTCATTGGATCCCAGATTGACCCTTCTGGTTGGACAGTAGCTTTATGACGGTCTCCAAAAATCTCTATTTCAATTTCTGTTCCTGCCGAAGCCAAATCACTCCTTATCATTCCAAGAGCAATTGAAGAATTCGTGCGATAGCCCCATGCGCCAGATGTCGTCTCTCCCACAATTTGATCATTTTTCCATAGAGTAGACATATATGGAGCGTCACATTTTCCCGCCTCTACTATTAGTGATACAAACTGTTTTTTACTTCCGTGCTGTCTTTCTATCTCTAAAGCTGCTTTTCCTGGAAAACCCTCTTTTTTATCGAACTTAATAAATCTCGACAAACCAGCCTCTAACAGGCTGTAATCTGTTGATAAGTCTCCTTTCCAAGCTCGATATCCCTTTTCTATGCGAAGAGAATTTAAAGCCCACATGCCAAACGGCTTTGCGCCTGCATCACTAATTTTTTTGTAGAGAGTTGAAATATTTTCGACATCAGTGTGAATTTCCCAACCTAATTCTCCCGCAAAACTAACACGCATCAAATGACAAGGCTTCCCGCATACTTTTGCTTTATGATGGCTTAACCAAGGAAGGTATAGATCTGCGTCAGTACCAATTTTTTCAAGTAGATTACGAGACTTTGGCCCTGTAACTATCAAAGTGCTAAGTTTCTCAGTTGTGTCTGTTACGGATATATTTAAAGAAGATGCTTTGTTAATTATTTCCCAATCATGCCATTGAGCCGAAGCGGCTGTTATGAGAGTAAATTTTTCCTCAGAGTGTCGAATGATTGACATTTCAGTTAATATGCGACCTCTTGTATCTGCAAAATATGCTAAATTAAGACGTCCAATTTTTGGCAATGATCCTGCAATTCTTCCTCGAAGCCATGCTGCAGTTCCTTTCCCTTCAATATCAAAGCGGCTGAAGCCAGGTAGGTCCAAAACACCTACTTCATCTCTTACGGCATAACATTCCTCTTTAATTCGTTGCTCCCACGGGCCATTACGTTCCCATGTTTGCGTTGTCTTTTCGGAAATATCGTCAGTGCTATGAGCAAACCAGTTTGCACGCTCCCAACCATTGTACGCACCCATTTGACCACCTTTTTTTACTATTTGGTCATGCGCTGGTGAAAGTTTTTTATTCCTTCCTGCTGGCCATTCATGGCACGGGAAATGCATAGCATATTCATGTCCATAAATTTCCATGCCCTTAGCAACACAATAATCATGATCTGTATAATTTGTGTAACGCCGCGGATCACATGACCACATGTCCCATTCTGTTTCGCCCTCAATTAGCCACTCGGATAAAACTTTTCCTGCCCCACCGGCTTGAGCGATCCCAAAAGTAAATACACATGCTTCAAATGCATTCGGTACGCCAGGCATTGGACCTATCAAAGGAAGTCCATCTGGTGCATACGGGATTGGTCCATTTATAACTTTGCTAACCCCCGCTTCACCCAACAGAGGCACTCTAGCTAATGCATCTTCGATGTACCATTCCAATCGATCTAGATCATCGGGGTACAACTGAAAACTAAAATCTTCCGGCATTGGGTCGTCGGGTTGCGCCCAGTGGGCTCTACAAGTTCGCTCATAGGGACCAAGGTTGAAACCAAATTTTTCTTGGCGAAGATAATAGCTACTATCAACATCACGAAGCAGTGGAAGTTTGTGTTGCATTTCAGTGGACCAATCTTTTATGGCCTCAACTTCCTCAAATAATAGGTACTGATGGCTCATAACCATCATAGGGACAGTTCTTCCTCCGTATGGGATGAACCATTCTCCAATCCTTTGAGCGTAGTAACCCGCTGCATTAACGACATACTCGCATCGAATATCTCCTTTTGTTGTATGAATAATCCATTCATCATTTTTTCTGCTGACGCCAGTTGCTGAACAAAAGCGGATTATTTCTGAGCCTAAGTCTCGCGCGCCCTTCGCTAACGCCTGTGTTAACTGCGCTGGATCAATATCCCCATCACTAGGATCGTAAAGAGCTCCTTTCAGGTCATGAGTTTCAATAAATGGGTATTTATTTTTGATTTCGTCTAAACCAAGGATATTCAGATCCATACCTTGATATTGTCCCATTCCTTTTGCACGCTCAAATTCTTGCATCCGTTCTTTGGAATGACCAAGCCTTATTGATCCGGTCATATGATAATTCATCGGGTAGTCTACTTCTTGCGCCAATCCACTATATAATTCAGTTGAATAACGCTGCATATTCATTATTGACCAACTTGTGGAAAATGTTGGTACGTTTCCTGCCGCATGCCACGTAGAACCAGCTGTTAGTTCATTTTTTTCAATAAGTATACAGTCAGTCCACCCTGCTTTAGCGAGATGAAAAAGTGCTGAGGCTCCTACAGCACCACCGCCTATTATTACCACTCTTGCAGATTTTGGAAATTCAGACATTTTTATCTCCTTAGAAACTTATTTGAGGTATATTCAATTGTTTAATAAATTGGTGGGGCAATCACCCATATTATACTGCATGGTTTTGAAAACGGGTTTGCCCACCTATGTGCTTCCCCTTTAATTCTAAAACTATCGCCTGCACTAACTGTGAATTCTTTATCGTTTATATTAACAATAAGACTGCCGCTTATTACATATCCAACTTCTTGTGTTTGTCTCTTTTGTCTTTTTGCTAGTTTTGAATTTGGCTCAAACGTTGAATATACAACTTCAAAGTCATCAGTAAGGTCAGGAGAAAGTAACTCCTCTTTAAGACCAGATGAGTTTGAACCTATGACCCGCCTAGCTGATTTTCTAACAATATAACCCTCTTCCTCTGATCCTGAGCGTGATTGTCCAAATAATATTGATAGGGGCACGTTAAGAACGCGAGCCAAGTCTTTTAAGTCATCAATGGATGGTTGAGACTTATCTCTTTCTATTTGGCTAATCCATCCTAATGATTTTTCTGTAGCTGTAGATAATTCCTTAATTGTCATCTTGCGAGATTTTCGTAGTGACCGAAGATCAGCACCCAAGGTTGATGATGAATTTGGATCAAAATTATGCATTACTCACCTACAACTAATTAAAGGTACGGTGTTAGCAGTTCATGAAAAAATCAAGTAAAATTTCATGAGTATAGACTTTTTTTATTTTATTGTTTAGGCGAAGGATTGATATGGAATATAACCCACCGACTGAACCATTAGATATTCTTCACGAAGATGCGCATATTTTGGTCGTGAATAAACCAGCAGGTCTACTTTCTGTTCCTGGCAAGGGTATTGAATTGGCGGATTGTTTGCTGAGTAGATTAAAAATTGCGTTTCCAAATACGCTTTTAGTTCATCGTCTTGATAGGGATACATCTGGTGTTATGATTTTTGGACAAACAGAGTATGCCCAAAGAGCGCTGTCGATGCAATTTGAAAAGCGTCAAGTAAAGAAGACATATGTAGCCCGTGTTTCTGGAGAAGTGACACAAAAAAGTGGTCTAATTGACTTGCCGTTGGTTGTTGATTGGGAAAATAGACCCCGTCAGATGGTTTGTCATGAGACTGGAAAGCTGGCACTAACGGAATGGTACAAACTGAGTTCTAATCAAAATGAAAGTAGATTGCGTTTAGTCCCCAAAACCGGACGTTCGCACCAGCTAAGAGTTCACTGCATGGCGTTGGGTCATCCTATCCTAGGAGACCCTATATATGGAGAGGTTAGTACACACCATAGAATGATGTTACATTCAGAAGAGCTCAGGGTGAAACATCCTGAGAATGGATTTGGTTCTAGATTTAGATCAAAAGCACCTTTTTAGTGATTAATACTTTGATATGGCGGCGTTAAAATATCTCGTAATAGAGATAGAGGATGAGCCCTGAGTGAGAATTTTGTAGCAGTGTAATCTTGCACAATAGCCTCTCCGAGGCTCATATTGGGTAATATGGGGAGCGCTTCTTTTATAATTTCACCATCAATGTCCTGATCAAACAAGGGTAATTTGTTATTACTGAGAATGGCACTTGCTTGCCAAATTGCTTCGCGTTGATTTATTCCAATTGATATAAACGCATCAGCTTCGGCTAAGCGATTTAGTGTGGCAGATTTAATGCCAGAACGTCGCCATATATCCTCTATAGTACTATAACCATTTCCACGCGCAGCAGTAATCCAAGATGCATCTTCCTTGGTTAATCCAATTATTTGTCTAAAACCCAATCGTAATGCTAATTTCCCATTTTTGTCTGTTTCTAAAGTATTATCCCAGTAGCTATTGTTGATACAAATTGGATAAATAGTAACATCATGTGCCTGTGCATCACTAAGTATTTGGGCCGGTGCATAAAAACCCATAGGTTGAGAATTTAATAGAGCACACGCAAAAACTGCTGGATGGTGACATTTTATCCAAGCGCTAGCATATACTAATAATGCAAAGCTAGCAGCATGACTTTCAGGAAAACCATAAGACCCAAAACCTTCAATTTGGGAAAAACATCGTTCGGAAAAATCTTTGCCATAGCCGTTTTGGCGCATTCCCCTTAAAAAACGGGTTCTTA
The DNA here is from genome assembly GCA_002457055.1 of Rhodobacteraceae bacterium MED-G08. Classification (GTDB taxonomy): domain Bacteria; phylum Pseudomonadota; class Alphaproteobacteria; order Rhodobacterales; family Rhodobacteraceae; genus Salinivivens; species Salinivivens marinus. Next base: position 111,136 of record NTKT01000003.1, on the reverse strand, counting down.
ACTCACTCACTGAGCCATGTTTTTTGAAGGTTGCTAAAGCTCTACGTAATTTGTCTGCTTCCTCTGGAGTGAAGCCTGCTCCAACAATGGCAATTTGCATAGCTTGCTCTTGGAACAACGGGACGCCCAGTGTCTTACTTAATACACTTCCAAGTGCATCTGACGGGAATTCAACTTGTTCCTCACCATTGCGTCGGCGAATATAAGGGTGGACCATATCACCTTGAATTGGGCCCGGTCTTACTATTGCCACTTCTATAACCAGATCATAGAAACAGCGTGGCCTCATTCTGGGAAGAAAGTTCATTTGTGCGCGACTTTCCACTTGAAACACTCCAATACTATCAGCGCGGCACAGCATGTCGTAGACTTTAGGATCTTCAGCAGGAATAGTAGCAAGATCAAAATTATGACCAAGATGTTGGTGAACTAAATCAAATGATTTGCGCAGGCAAGTCAGCATGCCAAGGGATAAAATATCAATTTTTAAAATTCCTAAGGAATCGATATCATCCTTGTCCCAGCAAATTACAGTTCGCCCTTCCATACTCGCATTTTCAATCGGAACAAGTTCATCTAAACGACCCTCTGTGATGATAAAACCGCCTACATGCTGAGAAAGATGGCGAGGGAAGCCTATTATTTCGTGGACTAATAATAGTGTTTTTTGCAGATTGATATCATTTGGATTGAGTCCAATTTCTCTTAACCATTTTTCACTAATTTTCCCATTACTAGAAAACCCCCAAAGTTGTGAGGAGAGTGCACTAATAGTGTCTTTGGTTAATCCCATAGCTGTGCCGACCTCACGTACAGCGCGCTTTCCACGATAGTGAACTACTGTTGCACATAATCCAGCATGGTCGCGCCCGTACTTTTCATATATATGCTGAATTACTTCCTCGCGACGCTCATGTTCAAAGTCAACATCTATATCAGGTGGTTCTTTTCTTGCTTCTGAAACAAAACGTTCGAAAACCATTGTACCTATTTCAGGGCTTACCGATGTTATACCTAAACAATAACATAAGACAGAGTTTGCGGCAGACCCTCTTCCCTGACAAAGAATGTTACGTGAACGGGCGAACTGAACTATATCATTTACCGTAAGGAAGTATGGTTCGTATTCTAATTTTTTTATAAGCTTTAATTCATGATTTAAAATTTGATTTACACGTTTTGGTACTCCTTGTGGGTAGCGCCACTTTATTCCTTCCATTGCTAATTCATTCAGTCGCTCTGATGGAGCTTTGCGACTGTCACTTTCTTTGGGATAATCATATTTTAGCTGATCAAGTGTAAATGAACAATTTGCAGAAATTTTATTCGCATTTTTTATGGCAATTGGAAATTTGGCGAACAGCTTATTTATTTCTTGAGGACTTCTTAACCGTTGTTCTGCATTTACCAGAGCATTTTTTCCTAGTTGTTCAATTTTTTTACCTTGCTTGATTGCGCACAACACATCTGCCAATCGGCGCCGTTTCCCATGGTGCATTAAAGGAAAAGAACTTGCTACAACTGGTAGTGAAAAGCTTTTAGCTATTTGGTATAATCTATCAAAACGAGGTCCGTCTAATCCATCATAGTATGGTGACATTACCAAATATAAGCAGTCTTTGTATTCGCTTGCTAAATGTCGTACATTGTTCCACCAAGTAGTATTTTTTCTAGGTAAAGTTTGTGGAACATGTAGCAATAATTTTATCCCAGATAAATTTTTAGGTATATCTGATATTTTTAGTTCACACTCACCCTTTTTGCTCCGCAAACGGCCTTTTGAGATTAACTTGCAAAGTATTTTCCAACCCTCATGTGTTTGGATAATTGAAGTGGTACTAACACCTTCTTGAAAAATTAAGCGTGCAGCTGGTATTAAACGAGGTATATTTTCAACATGTAGCGAACTACATCCTTTTAGGTGCTCTGGGCATGGAGGTCCAAATGGTTCAATCTGTTGGCGTTCTGAAACAGTTTCCTTAATTTTTTGCCCATGTGTATGTGCGCGTACGATCCCAGCCACAGAATTAACATCTGCAATTGCAATTGCACTTAAGCCTAAAAGAGCTCCGCGTTCCATATATTCCTCAGGGTGAGAGGCACCCTGTAGGAAGCTAAAGTTTGATGTAATAGATAGTTCAGAAAACATAGACACATAAATATGTTCTTTGTTTGTTCTTTTCTAGTTTAAAAAGAAAATATTTGAAAAATTTGTCTGATGACAACTAATCAACTAGTTTGATTAACTTACGTTCTAGAATTCCTAAAACTGATTTGAGGTCGTGACCACGTTTTAGAATTTGTCCATCCATGCCAACAACCGCATATTGACCTTGCCTATTTCGCAATTTCGGTCTTTTTTCAATACTGTAGATTGGATGTTCTGCTGTTCTTCTAAAAACTGAGAATACCGCAACCTCTTTTAATGAGGAAATTCCATAATCGCGCCACTCACCAGAAGCCACCATACGACCATACAGTGATAAAATAATAGTGAGCTCAGGTTTTTGAAAACTAACTACATTGCTATGGAAGTTTGCAATAGGAATGAAACTATTCATGCTTTTATGTTACAGTGATTCACGCTGAAATCAATACAACAAAAAACGCCCTGAAAATTCAGGGCGTTTCAAAAAGTAATAATTTAATTTTATTCTTCTGGTAGGATTTGGTTTAAAATAATAGCCAAAAATGCTGTGGGTGCTACAGCTGAGGTAGCTAATGTTTTCCAAATACCTGGTAGATATTGCACTGCGGAAGGCACCAGATTAAAGCCTAGTCCAATAGACAATGACAATGCGATAATAATCATATTTCTGCGAGACATTTTTATTTCGCTTAGTACGTTAAGTCCAGCAGCTGCCACCATACCAAACATTACAATCACGCCACCGCCCAGAACTGGGAGAGGCATAGAAGCAATGATTGCTCCTATTTTTGGTATTAGTCCGCATATAACCATAATTGCACCTGCGATCGTAACAACGTGCCTGCTCATAATACCGGTCATACCCACGATGCCCACATTCTGACTGAAAGAAGTGTTAGGCAGACCGCCAAAAACTCCTGCGACCGCCGTTCCGAGGCCATCAGCATATGTAGCACCAGATATTTCTTCGTCAGTGGCCTCACGACCAGCTCCAGCTTTAGCGGTCGCTGAAGTGTCGCCAATGGTTTCAACCGCTGAAACAATTGAAACTATCGTTACGCCTATCACTGCTCCTAGGTTAAACTCAAATCCGTATGGTAAAGTTTGAAGTCCCGTTACCCAACTCGCTTTACCGACAGCTGCAAAATTAACCATACCGAACATAAAGGCCACTAGATAACCTGCGATTAAGCCCAGCAGTATTGCGGCATTTGATAAAATTCCCTTCGTCATGAACTTAAATCCAAGAGCAACCACAATGACTGTAAGTGCAACTGTCCAATGCATTAGAGAGCCAAAGCTTTCTGCTGCCATTTGGAAATCTGCTGCTCCACCCGCTGCATACTTAATACCGACTGGTACCAAATAAAGACCGATTGCGAGGATAACTAGCCCTGTCACAAGTGGTGGAAATAAATACCGAATATTGGCAATAACTGAACCCAACGCAAAATGAATTAAGCCACCAATAATACAGGAAGTTAAAGCCACACCGAGGCCTTGAGTTGCAGCAATACCAGCTAAAACACCAACAAATGCGAAGCTTGTACCTTGCATTATCGGCAACCTGGCTCCTACCGGGCCAAACCCTATGGTTTGAAATAATGTTGCTATGCCTGCGAAAAGCATTGCCATTTGGATTAAATATACTTGCTCTGTACCACCAAATTGCAGCCCTGCTGCTCCCGCAACAATTATGGATGGAGTTACGTTTGATGCGAACATGGCCAAGACATGCTGTAATCCCAGTGGGGCTGCTTGACCCATTGGGGGTGTAATGTTGGGATCACTGTAAGAACCCATAGCATTGTCAGTCATTTTAGTCTCCCTATTTGACTATTAAATTTAGCGTTCTGCCTATTTTTAAGGCAGATGCCCTAGAGTCTATCAACTATATATGGTACGTCAAAGAAAAATTCTTCTAGATTTTGAGATTCTCCAATTCTATCGATTACTGCAAAGAGACCGGGTTTACTTAAGGGAGTTAACACGCCATGCCAGGTCCCTTTAAAAAAGTTTATCGCTTGACCAGGCGATGATAGAAACGCTTTGGGGGTATCAGGCCTATTGTTTTTATCATTTGCAACGATGACTAAAAATCCATTAGTAGACATAGGAATAAAGGCTTGGCTTCCGTCAGGATGTCGCTCCATCATCTTAAGGACTAATGGCAACGAGCGTGTTTCTGCGTTAAATAAGCTCAAACCGACTTTCCCATCGGGTCCTACATCTATTTTAGCTCTGTCATGATATCTTTCACATAGACCTTGATTGATCAACATATCTGGATCACCGCCAGTATCAATGACCTCTCCAAAGTCCTGAAATTTTTTTTTTGTCAGGGACTCAGTTATAATTTTCTGTGCCATTAAATTATCTCCAGCAATCTAATTTCTGCAATCTGTTCCACTTGCGCACATGCTTCATTGAATTCCATTTCTTCTGTATTCTTAATACGAGAAATAAAATTATCTAAAATTTCTGATTTGCTGTAGTTTTTTACCGCAATAATGAAGGGAAAACCATATTTCTCTCTGTAAGATCTATTTAGCTCGGCGAATTGTTCGTATTCTTCAGATGTTAAGTTGTCTAAACCTGCACTTGCCTGTTCGTTTTGGCTTTCTTTTGTCAGCTGCTCAGTTTTTGAAAGTTTTACAGCCAATTCTGGATGAGCTTTTAAAACTTTTAAACGAACTTCCTTTTCTTCTGCTCGGAAGATGCGACAGAATGCGCTGTGTAAACCTTGGACCGTATCGTGAGCGGGTCCCAATTCCGTATCCCAAGTTTTTTCCGCAATCCAAGGCGATTTTTCGAAAATGCCACCAAACGTTTCAACGAACTTTTTTTGCGACATTTTTGATGGTTTTTCAAACCTTTTGGCTGGATGGTGTCTTTGCCAATGTTGCGCAATCTCAATTCGTTTTGCGAACCAAACATCTTTGAATGAGGTTGCATGCTCAATAAATCGCTTTATGGCAGTAATCCTTCCAGGTCTACCGATTAGCCTGCAATGCAAGCCAATTGACATCATCTTTGGAGATCCTTCCACCCCCTCAGAATATAGGGTATCAAAAGTATCTCTTAAATAATCAAAAAACTGCCCAGAGGTTGAAAAACCTTGTGCAGTCGCAAATCTCATATCATTTGTATCTAAAGTATAAGGGATAATTAATTGGTCATGGCCATCAATATCTATCCAATATGGTAAATCATCTGCATAACTGTCAGAAATGTAATCAAACCCACCTTCATTTGATACCAATCTTACGGTATTCTCTGAACATCTTCCTGTATACCAGCCATATGGCTTTTGACCGGTAACTCTCTGGTGTAATCTTATGGCTTCTTGTATCTGCGCTCTTTCGACTTCTGCGGGCATGTCTTTATGCTCAATCCACTTCAAACCATGGCTGGCTATTTCCCAGTCTGCGTCTTGCATAGCTTGTACTTGCTCTGGGCTCCTTGCAAGCGCGGATGTAACTCCGTAAACCGTTACCGGTATTTGCATTTTGGTGAATAATCTATGAAGACGCCAGAAACCAGATCTTGCACCATATTCGTAGATACTTTCCATATTCCAGTGTCTTTGACCTGGCCAAGGGGAGGCTCCAATAATTTCAGACAGGAAAGCTTCAGATGCATCATCTCCATGTAAAATGCAGTTTTCTCCACCTTCTTCATAATTTATGACAAATTGGACAGCAATTTTTGCGTTATTAGGCCATTTAACTTTTGGTATGTTTTGACCATAGCCAATCAAATCTCTTTCATAACGATCCACTTGGGACTCCGACTTTATTAATTTTAATGACTTATACTCTAATTTTTATTTTGAAACATACTTTTTAATGAATTAGTCTCAACATAGTATTCTTTATGTATTACTTAAAAAATTAATCCCTTTTGGAGCTATAGAATGGTAGGGTTTTTAACAACTCATGCGTTAGATACTAGCCGAGGAACGCCGGCGGCTAATTTAAAAATTGATTTTTTTGAATATCATAACGGCCGCGGCAAAGAAGTGTGTTCTTTAATCACAAATGCGGATGGACGAACAGACCAGCCTGTCTTGGCGGAAAAAGATTTTAGATTAGGAACATTTGAGCTAATCTTTCATGTTGGAGATTATTACAGGCAATTGAAACAAGTTTATAACGAGCCTGTGTTTCTAGATTTGGTTCCTATTCGTTTTGGAATGAGCGAAAATAAGCACTACCACGTTCCACTCTTATTATCTCCCTTCGGGTATTCCACATACCGGGGAAGCTAATCGTCCTTAAAGTGATTAATATATGATTTTATTAAGGTTAATAATTTGGCGGAAATAATAGTAATTTGGGATTGGCTAGAATTTGCTCTTCGTTGGTTACATGTAATAACAGCAATTGCATGGATAGGATCATCTTTTTATTTTATAGCGTTAGATCTTGGCCTCCAGAAAAATAATAAGTTACCGCCTGGTGTTCAGGGAGAAGAATGGCAAGTTCATGGTGGTGGATTTTATCACATTCAAAAATATTCAGTTGCACCCAATGAAGTTCCTGAGCATTTGACTTGGTTTAAGTGGGAAAGTTACTCAACTTGGTTATCTGGGTTTGCGCTCATGGTGGTTATTTATTGGGTTGGTGGTGAACTTTACCTAATCGATAGTGCTAAATCAGATCTTGAATTATGGCAGGGTATCATAATATCTGCAGCTTCCCTTGTAATAGGTTGGTTCATTTATGATTTTTTATGTAAGTCGAGGTTTAGAAATAATCCTTCGTTATTAATGGTAGTTCTATTTTTCATTCTTGTGGTAATGGGATGGTCCTACAATCAAATATTTACTGGCAGAGCAGTTTTTTTGCATTTGGGAGCGTTCACAGCTACAATTATGACCGCAAATGTCTTTCTGGTTATAATTCCCAACCAAAAAATTGTTGTGGATGATTTATTTGCGAAGCGCACTCCTAATCCAGAATTTGGTAAAATCGCAAAATTAAGGTCAACACATAATAACTACTTAACATTACCAGTAATTTTTCTGATGCTTTCAAACCATTATCCTCTTGCTTTTGCTTCCGAATGGAATTGGGTAATCGCGGCCCTTGTATTTCTTATGGGCGTCACAATAAGGCACTATTTCAATACAATTCATGCCCGAGCCGGAAATCCTATATGGACTTGGCCAGTTACAATAATAATTTTTATTTTTATAATGTGGTTATCTATGGCACCCGCAATAATTTCAGATAAGGAAGCGGCGCGTATAAATGAGAAGCAAGTCGTTTTCGAAAGTGCGGAGGAGTTTTCTGAAACAGTCGATATTGTTGTAAGTAGGTGCTCTATGTGTCACGCAAGAGAACCAGTATGGGAGGGAGTTAATTGGGCACCAGGCGATGTCTACTTAGAAACACCAAACGACATAACTAAAAATGCTAAATTAATATACCTTCACTCTGCTATTTCTTATGCAATGCCTCCGGCCAATATAACTTACATGGAGGATCATGAGAGGGCCATTCTAAAGAGGTGGTTTAAAAGCACAGTAAACGGTATGAGCTTTACCGAAGCACTTAAATAATCATTTTAACTCGAATGATGAGTAACTAGTTTCTCGAAAATCTAAAAACTAAGTCAAGCCTGCAGTCTCAATCGCGGATTTAATGAGTTTTTTTGTTTCATTACTTAGTGGTATTAGTGGAAGCCTTACTTCGTCTGAACATAAGCCTAAAAGACTCATTGCGTACTTTACGCCCACAAGCCCGGGTTCAGTAAAAATTGCATGATGCAAGGGCATGAGTTTATCTTGTAATTCAAGAGCTTTGTCGTAATCACCAGCTAATGTTGCAGCCTGTAATTGTGCGGATAATTTTGGTGCCACATTTGCCGTGACAGAAATACAGCCGACACCACCTTGAGCGTTAAATCCATGAGCAGTCGCGTCTTCACCAGATATTTGTAAAAAGTCAGTTCCACATGTAATACGCTGGGCGCATACTCTTGCTAAATCACCGGTTGCATCTTTAACACCAATAACTCTTGGTAACTTGGCCAAATGACCCATTGTTTCAGGGCTCATATCAATCGATGATCGCCCAGGTATATTGTAAATGACTATGGGAAGTTCACATTGACCGTGGAGCTCTGTAAAATGCTTTATAAGGCCTGCCTGAGTGGGCTTGTTGTAATAAGGGGTAACGACAAGTGCAGCATCCGCTCCAACCGTTTTTGCATGCTTCATGAAATTTAGCGCTTCGAGTGTATTGTTTGAGCCGGCACCAGCAATAACCGGAATACGCCCGTTTACCTTCTGAACAACTGTTGAAACTACAATTTCATGTTCCTCATGGCTCAGTGTTGGACTTTCACCAGTTGTACCAACAGGAACCAAACCGTGGCTCCCTTGTTCAATATGCCAATCCACCAAACTTTCAAGTGTATTGAGATCGAGTTCCCCGTTTTTAAACGGTGTCACTAATGCTGGCATTGAACCTTTCAGCATGTTCATCTCCTCTTGAAACACTTTTAAAATTATTTAAAAAAGTTTTTAATCAATTCACAAGTTGGTTTAACCGTGATTAAAGCTCAAGTAAACTTATTAAAAACCATAATTACCAGAATTGAAAATGCAGCTATTAAGTAAGGTCGGACAAACACTATACTTTTTGATTTCCCTTATTCTTGTTTTTAATACTGGGGTGTCTGCCCAAGATACTAATAGGCGTCCTTTAGAAAAAGCTCTTGAAGCGATGCGCTCTGGCTACTGGTATGAAGCAAAACAATTTGCAGAGGCAGATGGTAAAGTGGCCAGAGATATTATTCTGTGGCATGAGTTTAGATCTGGTCGAGGAAGTCCCAAAGAATTGAGGGAATTTTTGCAGCGTAACCAGGATTGGCCGGGTTTACCTTATTTGAAAGAAAAAGGGGAGCAAGTTTTCTTTGAAAGTAGTCGTAATGAAATTCTGAGTTGGTTTGACGAAAACCCACCCATTTCACCAAGTGCGGCTACTATTTATGCGGATGCTCTTTTAGCAGCAGGTAAAACTAATAAAGCTGAATTGATTGTTCAGGATAAGTGGATATCTGAGGTCATGGACTCAGATTTACAGACTGTTTACCTGAGTAAATATGATGTGGCGTTATCTCAGCTTCATGATGAGAGATCCATTGAATTATTATGGAGAGATGCTTTTGAAGCCTTAGACGATCTTATCCCTTTGTTATCAGATGATTATAAAAAGCTTGTAAAAGCTGTTGTGGCTCTTAGGAAATATAAAAAGGATGGAGTGAATACTTTAATTAATAGGGTGCCGGAGACCCTGCGCAATCATCCTGTTTTAAACTTTGCTAGGTTCAAATGGCGCTTGAAATATGGTTATGATGATCGAGCGTTCCAACTTTTGTACGAATTGAGTGAAAAAAAGGAATACTTAGGTCGTCCAGAAATATGGGGTGCAACACGTGAGAAGTTAGCGAGACAGCTACTTTGGGATGGTGATTACAAAACGTCCTATGGTGTATTAAGTGGTCATTTTGTCGAAAATGCTAAATTGAAAGCGCGTTTGGAGTGGCTGGCAGGTTTCATAGCTCTACGGAAACTTAAGGATCCTAATTCTGCACTTGACCATTTTCAAAACTTTATAGAGATCGTTGAGAGCCCAATCTCTATTGGTCGTGGTTTTTACTGGTTGGGTCGTGCCCACGAAGATTTGAACAATCTTGAAAGTGCAAGACGCGCATATGATAGAGCATCAGAAAACTATACAACTTATTACGGTCAGTTGGCGTTAGAGAAGCTCGGACGATCTTTACCGTATGATATTATGGACCCTAATATCAAGCTTCAGTGGAGGAATGCAGAATTTATACAATCGACTGTCTTCCAAGCTGCAATATTAATGTTGGCAGTGGAAGAGAATGGGCTAGCGGAACGATTTTTAACACACCTTTCTGAAAATTTATCAAAGCATAACCTTCTAAAACTGGAGAGTTTTTTATCTGAGTTAGACGATCCACATATTCAAATTAGATTTGGTAAGCGCCAGGCCAGAATGGGAATTATAGTGTTCGATTCCTATTTTGCTCTCCATGATATGGCGGATTATCAGTGGGCAGTTCCTGTCGACCTCCTATTGTCTGTTGCCAGACGTGAGAGTGAGTTTGACCAATATGCGAAGTCGTCTGCGGGTGCATTGGGATTGATGCAAGTGATGCCAGGTACAGCTCAAGAAATGGCTAAGAATTTAAAGATACCATTCGAAGAAGAGTCCTTAATAACGAGTTGGAAATACAACGTTTTACTTGGAGCGACTTATCTACAAGAATTATCATACAGGTATCGCGGTAATCCTATTCTAATTGCAGCATCTTATAATGCTGGGCCTTCCAATGCTGATAAGTGGATCCAACATCTGGGAAGCCCGCTAGACCGAAAAACAAACCTAGTAGACTGGGTAGAGATGATCCCATTTGGAGAAACTCGCAATTACGTGATGCGTATTACGGAAAGTTTGACTCTTTATAAAACCTTAGTAGTGGGTAAAGAAATAGATCATGAATTCTCTGAATTCTTGGGCAGTTCAGCTTACTTTTCGTTCACGCCACAGAGTGAATAAACCCGCGCCGACGATGATGCACGCACCAATTAAAACGTTTGTTGTTATTTGCTCTCCAAAAATGATAATACCAATCATGGATGCCCAAATTAACTGCAAGTATGCAAAAGGTTGAACTGCACTTGCTTCTGCAACTTCATAGCACTTAATTAATAGATAATGACCGACTACTCCAGATGCAGACAGGAGCAACATTATACTCCAGTCGGATTTTGATACCGGGTCCCAATAATTCAATCCAATGATGGTCATTGCAATAGATCCTACAACACCAGTCCAAAAAAAAGAGGTGCTTGAATTATCATATTGACCGACATAGCGAGTTAGTAATCCGTATAATGCAAAGAGAATAGCACCCGCTAGCGGTACCAATGCATAAGGGCTAAAAATACCGTTGCCTGGATTGAGAATGATTAGAATACCAATAAAACCTACACAAATGGCCAACCATCGACGCCAACCTACATACTCACCTAAAATCGGTCCTGACAGCATTGCAATAATTAATGGATAAGAAGCAAAAATTGCATGTGTTTCTGCTAGTCCTAACAAGGTAAATGCAAGGATTGTGATACACATTTCAGCTACTAAAATCAGACTTCTAAAAATTTGTAGTATCGGCGATTTAGTTTTTGCAACGCGCTTTATTCCACCAGTTTTTTGGCTAGACATGGAAATTACAAAGGTAGCAAAGAACCAATAACGGATCATTACGACCATATAAACGTTATATTCAGTGGCTAGGTATTTTGACAGTCCGTCCTGGCTAGCAAAAACAATCGTTGTTATTATCATTAACAAAATTCCAAGACGCTCGTTTTGTTTAGTCATTAGCGATTTTTGTCCCTCTTATCATATGTCTTTTTTTTGAGAATCCTTTTTGTCGAATTACCTCAAAACCTAATAATTCTAACGAACGCCTTACATGGCCAGCGGCTGTGTATGTCGAAAAGCTTCCCCCATGTTTTGTTCTTAAAGCAACCAATTTAAGAATATGATCTGTCCACATTTCGGGGTTCTTACTTGGTGCAAATCCATCAAGATACCAGCAATCAACTTTTGAATTAAACTCTGTCAATGTATTTGAAATATCTCCTGTAAATACTCGAAGGCTTGCAAATCCGAAATCCACTAGATTACCTTCAAGGATCTCTTCCCATCTGTCTTGAAGAGTTTCTGCATATTCTGATAACTCTGGGAAAATAACATGTGCCTTTTGTAGATCAGGACCGCTTATCGGATATCCTTCAAAACTAACAAAATCAAATTTCCCTGTTTTTGATGATTTATTCCAAGCTGCACATGTTGCTAGAAAATTTAACCCTGTTCCAAACCCTAATTCTGCTATTTTAAAACCGTGATCCAGCCGTTTTGGAAGGTTATTTCCGTCTAAAAAAACGTAATTTGCTTCTAACAATCCATTTTCTAAGGAATAGTAAGAGTCATCAAATTTATCCGAAATTGGCACTGTTTCGTCATGCCATGAAAGCGTTGCGTATTTTTTCGGCATGGTCACCTTGTGAAAAGATAATTTGAGCGATAAATATACTGCAACTAATCGGAATTAAATAGCAATGGTTGATCTAATTGTTAGAGGAGCTGGAGTTTTAGGATTAACAGTAGCTTGGGAAGCTGCAAAACGTGGCCTAAAAGTATGCATAGTTGATCCCAACGGCATTGCGCGTATGGCAAGTGGGGGAATAGTTGGCGCGCTCGCACCACATGTTCCAGAAAATTGGAATTCAAAAAAGCAGTTTCAATTTCAAAGTTTAGTTAAATCAGAAAAATTTTGGAATGATGTGGATTTAGTATCTGGTGTAAATTCAGGGTATGCGAGATTAGGTCGTCTTCAACCTATTGAAGATGAAAAAGCTTTACTTCTCGCTCAAAATAGGCGTCAAAGCTCTCAACATCTTTGGCGTGGATTGGCAAAATGGCAGATTATTGATAGTAGTGGCCCATGGGCAATCGCTTCAAAAACAAAAAAATGGGTTTTTGACAATTTATCTGCTCGCATCAATCCAAGAGATGCATGTTTTAGCCTAGCTAGAGCAATTGAAAAGCACGGGGGGCTTTTTGAAACGCAGCCAATAAGAAACTTGAATGCAAAAACAGTTTGGGCGACCGGGGTACATGATTTAGATAGAATTTCCAAGTTAACTAAAACAAAATTTAGAACGGCGGTCAAAGGTCAGGCGGCATTATTTAGTTTTAAATGTATGGATTACCCTCAAGTTTTTGCAAAGTCTGTTCATTTCGTACCACATTCCAATGGTACTTTGGCTGTCGGGTCCACATCTGAAAATGAATTCAGCTCACCAAATGCAACGGATGAAGGCTTGGATAGACTTATTGAAGATTCAAGAAGCATTATTCCCGAATTACGAAAACACCAACCTATTAAACGATGGGCAGATGTTCGACCAAGAAGTGAGTCGCGAGCACCAATAGTCGGTAAACATCCTTTAATCGACGGTGATTATATAGTTAATGGTGGCTTTAAAATAGGCCTTGGTATGGCCCCAGAATTGGCTAGCGTACTTATTTCTCTGATTTGTGATGGTGTTGATAAAATTCCAGAGGCATTTAGACCAAAAAACATACTATAGCTTAATCACATAGAAAAATTTCAACGAACTTTGAGAGCAGATTCACTCCATAAGTCTTCTAGCGATAACTTGAGCCTGAATTTCCGCAGCACCTTCGAAAATGTTTAGTATTCTAGCATCACAAAGAACACGGCTTATTTGATATTCTAAAGCAAAACCGTTACCACCATGAATTTGGAGACCATTGTCGGCGGCAGCCCAAGCAACTCGCGCTCCCAAGAGTTTAGCCATTCCTGCCTCTAGGTCACACCTTCGATCATTATCTTTTTCAAATGCAGAATAGTAAGTTAGTTGTCGCGCTATTGTAGTTTCCACGGCCATCATGGCGAGCTTACTGGCTACACGTGGGAATTCAATTAATGCCTTCCCGAATTGTTTCCTGTCTAAGGCATACTGAAAAGAAAGATCTATTGCTTGCTGAGCAACACCCACAGCGCGCGCCGCAGTTTGAATTCTTGCACTTTCAAACGTTTTCATCAATTGACGAAAGCCGTTACCCTCTTCTCCGCCCAAAAGATTAGATTTGTTAACATGAAAGTTATCGAAGGCAATTTCATATTCTTTCATACCTCGGTAACCTAATACTTCAATCTCTCCACCAGACATACCATCAGTAGGAAAAGGATTTTCATCATCGCCTGGTGTTTTTTCTGCAAGAAACATTGATAATCCTCGATGATCTTTGCTGTCGGGGTCAGTTCTTGCAAGTAATGTCATGACGTGAGTTCTAGAGGCATGGGTAATCCAGGTTTTGTTTCCAGTCACACTGTAATCGCCATTTTCATCTTTGGTGGCTCTGGTTCGGAGGCCACCTAAATCTGAACCAGTGTTAGGTTCCGTAAAAACGGCAGTTGGTAGTATTTCTGCCATTGCAATTTTGGGAAGCCACTGCTGTTTCTGCTCTTCTGTTCCACCGCATTCAATCAATTCTGCGGCAATCTCTGAACGGGTTCCCAAGGATCCCACTCCGATGTAACCACGAGACAGCTCTTCAGATACCACTGCCATGGAGGCCTTTGAGAGACCAAATCCGCCATACTCTTCCGGAATGGTGAGTCCAAAAACACCCAGCTCTGCTAATTCTTCAATAATTTCAATAGGGATTAACTCATCGTTTAGGTGCCACTCATGTGCATTTGGCAACACTTTATCGATAGAAAACTTACGAAACTGCTCACGTATCATTTCTAATTCGTCTTCAAGTCCAGACTTGCCTGTGATAATTTCTGCAGAATGATCTTGCATCAAGCGGACCAACCTCATGCGAGCGTCTTGGCTGTTGCCTTTATTCGATAACTCCACAACGTCTGCGGATCGATATTTATCTATTGTCGCCTCGGAAATGCCTATGTCACTCAGACGCACGAATTCTCCCTGCGACATTGGTATTCCGCCGAGAACTTGTGCATGATATTCACTGGTCCCAATCTGATGTAGAAGCTGTTCAATTTCACCAAATTCGCCATTAGAGTGCAATTTTTCCGCCCAATTTTGCATTTGTTGCATCGCGGTTGCATATGTTGCAAGCCACGCTAGGCCATGAACTGCGTCCTGGTTTTCCTCCAAAAGTTTGCCTGAAGTTTTGCCATCAACAACAATTTGAGCTTTCATTTGTTGTCTAGCGGTTTCAAAAAGGGTGCTTAATTCATCTGCTGCCCGCCGAGTTTTTGTTAGCAAATCAACAATCATCCAAGAATTGTCCAAATGAAATGCTAAATCTTGTCCATCATGTGCCATGAATCAGTCCTTTTCAATTTCCTCGTGTTTTATACATTTTGCAGTTTCAGCGCAACATAAATACAAAGAAGTGTGGCAAATTGTTCTTAAATTACGTGGCGAAATATTGCACCGCAGCGTGATGTAAGATCTATTGCTTCACAATGCTTAATGTGATTCACCAATTTGAAACGTCAACTGTTTTGTTTTTTGTAACAGTATGTTTTGCTGCAGGTTTCATTAAAGGTATCGTTGGTTTTGCAATGCCAATGATAATTTTAGGATGTTCTGCAGCACTTGGTATGCCTCTATTAGGGCTTGCAGTTTTAATTATGCCGACACTCGTTACAAATATTTACCAAGTAAGTTTGTTTGGAAAAGCAGAGCTACTTAAAAGTATTAGGGACTTTAGATTTTTTTTATTTGCATGTTTGGTTGGATTATTTGTTGGTGCAAACTTGTTTGCTGCAGCCAATCTTAATACTTTGATAGCCGGTATCGGCGCTGTAGTCTTACTGTTATCTCTTTTACAGCTAGTAAATATTCGGGCACCCAAAAGGACAAATTCTAGAGCTCTATCGGGTATTTCTGGAGCAATTACCGGCTTGCTTGGAGGTGGGACTGGAATTTGGGGACCAACAACCGTTCTATATTTGACATCTATTGGTACGTCAAAGAAAAGACAGATATTAGTGCAAGGCTTGACCTTTGCTTCTAGTTCACTTTTTTTATTGTTTGCACACTTGTACACGGGCGTTTTTAATCAAGTTTCAGGAATTCTGTCGGCTTTTATGGTTTTACCCGCAATGATCGGAATGATACTTGGAGTCGGTGTCCAACGTTATTTAAATCAAGATAAATTTCGCGTGGTCACACTTATTCTGCTGTGTATCGGTGGCGTTTATTTGATATATCGGTCCGCCAACATGTTTTGACATACCACAAAAGCTACAACTAAGTTTTCAACACGATAGCTAGCTTTTATTATCTCTTTTAAATTCTTAAATCTTAGGTTATAGAAGCACCGAAGTTTCCCAACATGGTAACACAAAACAAACCCAGCGTAGGGTTTTTAAAGGAGTAAAACACAATGGCAAAACCCCTTATGGCGCGGGCTACTGCTGTATGGTTAGTTGACAATACAACCCTATCATTTAAGCAAATTGGCGACTTTGTGAGTATGCATGAACTTGAGATCCAGGGAATTGCAGATGGCGACGTAGCATTAGGTGTTAAAGGTTTTGATCCCGTTGCAAACAATCAGTTAGACTTGGATGAAATCAAGAAAGGTGAGGGAGATCCTTTACACAAACTAAAACTAAAATTTAATCCAGCTGCAGTTGGAGAGGAAAAGCGCCGTGGTCCTAGGTATACTCCACTCTCAAAACGACAGGATAGGCCTGCATCAATATACTGGCTTGTCAAGTTTCATCCTGAACTATCCGATGTGCAGATCAGCAAGTTAATTGGAACAACGAAGCCAACAATTCAAGCCATTCGAACACGCACTCATTGGAATATTTCAAATATTCAACCAATAGATCCAGTTGCCTTGGGTTTGTGTAAACAATCAGAACTAGATGCAGCAGTTCAAAAAGCAGCGGATAAGAAAGTTGCTGCTGGCGATGTTATGAATGATGAGGATCGAAGAAAATTGGTTAGCACCGAAAAATCTCTAGAGATGGATGTGGAAGAAAAAGCACCTAATCCATTTAATGCTGAGGGAGACATTCCCGTAAATAGTCCTAATGCGGAAGTTCAATCTGACGAGGGCCAGGACTACAGGGATGCAGACAGTTTCTTCAATTTACCAGAGGAAGGAGTTGAGGCTGACAACGATAAGTAAGTCAGTATTAGCCTTTTAAGGATCATATTTTAGCTCGAGCGTTTAAAGCGGCGGAGATAGTCCCCTCATCCAAATAGTCTAACTCACCTCCCATAGGAACTCCACGGGCCAGTGAGGTTACCGAAACCCTATTTTCGATCTGTTCAGCTATATAGTGAGCCGTGGTTTGTCCCTCAAGCGTGGCATTCAAAGCTAAAATAACTTCATGGACTTCTTCATTATCAACGCGTTTTATTAGTTTTGGAATTTTTAATTCTTCCGGCCCGATACCATCCAAAGCTGATAAAGTTCCGCCAAGAACGTGATATTGGCCCTTAAAAACTGATGTTCTCTCCATAGCCCATAGATCCGAAACATCTTCAACAACGCAAATTTGACCGTTAATTCGTTTTTGATCTTCACAAAGCTCACATATATCTGAGGTCCCAATGTTACCACAATTGAGACACTCCCGGGCTTGCTCAGCAACCTTAGCCATCTGTTTCGATAGGGGAGTGAATAGAGTACTTTTTTTGCGGATCAGATGCAAAACAGCGCGCCTGGCAGAGCGAGGGCCTAATCCAGGCAATTTGGCGACAAGATCTATCAATATCTCAATTTCTCGTGTTCTTGAAGTGCTCAATGGTTTCCTCAGACAAAAATAGGGGATTTGATTGAATCTAAAATGGTAATTTCATTCCAGCTGGAAGCCCCAATGCTTCGGTTATTTTCTCCAATTCATTTTTTGATCTATCAGCTGCTTTTGCTTGTGCATCCTTTATTGCGGCCAAAATGAGGTCTTCTACAATTTCTTTATCATCGCCGTTAAAAATTGATGGATCAATTTCTAAGCCAGTTAACTCGCCTTTTGCTGTCGCTGTCGCTTTAACTAAACCAGCTCCAGACTCTCCTATTACTTCAATGAGAGCCAAATCTTCTTGCATACGCGCCATTTTTTCCTGCGTTTCTTGGGCTGCTTTCATCATTTTGCCCATGTCTCCAAGTCCACCTAGTCCTTTAAACATTTTAAAACCTTTCAATAAATTCTGTTTTAATCTTCTTCAAATGGATCCCACTCATTGTCAACTTCTTCAAGTGCCTGAATGGCTGCCTCTTGCTCTAATTTTTTCTTAGAAATTACATTAACAATCCGAGCAGCAGGAAATTGAACCAGCGCTTCTTTTACGAAAGGATGAGCGTATGCCTCAGTTTCTAATTCTTTAGCATCTTTTTCTTTTTTTTCAAAAATTGTCTCTGCTTCACCATTCTGGACAACGCTTACAGCCCAGCGGCTTCCTGTCCATTCTTTGAGTCTATTGCTTAATCTTTGGGCTAAGTTAGCAGGAGCAAATTCCGTTGGCGTAAACTCTATATATCCTGGACGATAGGTGACCAAGCGCAAACCATTTTCGATATCAACGAGCAATTTGACATCTCTATTTTGTTTTACTAATTCTAGAATATCTTCGAATTTAGTATAACTTAGTATCCCAATACCTTCATCAGCAGCCGGAGCGACTTTTAAGTTGGACGCGTTATTCTGTTTAGGTTGAAAAATCTCGTGACTATTCACGTGCTCACCCATATTTTTTGATGGTGTTTCTAAATTTTTTCCTTTGCTAGCCCCCTGCAATTTACTCTCAATTTTCTTGATTAAATCCTCTGTCGGAGGTAAGTCGGCCGCATGTGTGAGGCGTATAATTATCATTTCTGCGGCCATTATCGGGCTTGGGGCAACAGCAATTTCATCAAGAGATTTTATAAGCATTTGCCACATTCTCGTGAGCACACGCATAGATAAAAGTTTTGAAAATTCTACACCGCGCATTCGCTCATCAGGCGTTACTGTAGGGTCTTCATTTATATCTGGCGTTATCTTCGCAACTGATATCCAATGTGTGATTTCTGCTAAATCTTTAAGAATCACAATTGGATCTGCTCCATCTGAATATTGTGAACCGAGTTCATTTAGGGCAGATGCTGCATCGCCCTGCATTATCAATTCGAAAAGGTCCAATACTCTGCCACGGTCTGCAATTCCAAGCATCGCTCTGACATGCTTTGCATCGCTACTGCCACCACCGTGGCTTATCGCTTGGTCTAGAAGAGATGTTGCATCTCTTGCAGAACCTTCCGCAGCTCTAGTTATCATTCGCAGAGCATCCTCAGAGACATTTACGCCTTCAGATCCTGCAATTTTCTGAAGCAGTACCATCATCTCTTCTGGCTCTATTCTTCTAAGATCAAATCTTTGGCAACGGGATAGGACTGTTACAGGCACTTTCCGTATTTCAGTTGTTGCGAAAATAAACTTTACATGTTCTGGTGGCTCTTCCAGTGTTTTTAACAGTGCATTAAATGCGTTATTAGACAACATGTGAACTTCGTCGATTATGTATACCTTGAAGCGGCCTGAGGAAGCTTTGTAATAAATACTTTCTATTATTTCTCTTATGTCATCAACACCAGTTCGACTTGCGGCGTCCAGTTCCATTACATCAACATGGTTGCCTTTAATTATTGCAGTACAATTCGAACATTTCCCACAAGGCTCTACTGTGGGCCCACCGTTTTGATCTAAACCGATACAATTTAACCCTTTGGCAATTATTCTCGCTGTGGTCGTTTTCCCCGTACCCCTTATGCCAGTTAAAATGAACGCTTGTGCAATCCTATCAGCTTCAAAAGCGTTTTGAAGAGTTTGAACCATTGCCGTTTGGCCAACCAAATCTTTAAACGTCTCTGGGCGGTATTTTCGAGCAAGGACTTTATATAGGTTCATTTCGTTTATTTCAGTCATCAATAGGTACCCAGTAGACATACAGAATATTTACTAGTGTTAGTATACTGCATTATTTACTATTCTAAATGGCAAATTGAAATAGCATTATAGAAGTCTGTGTTTGAGGTAGTCAAAATAGAATTTGAAAATGGTTTCGTTGGCTTATGTCCAATGCCGGGAAAGTACTCTTCATTTGATGAGGACTTTTTTCAATTGGTTAATGCACTGCCTACAGTCGTTGTAACATGTGCAACCAAATCTGAGATGATTAACTGTTCAGCCGCCAGCTTACCTGAAAAATTACATACATTAGGAATTAAATGGTTTCAAATAGCGGTAGATGACTTTCAGATACCAGATGCACTACGTGAAAAAGAATGGAATTCTATGATGCCAATTTTAAAAAGAACTGTACTCAGTGGTGGGGGTGTAATTTTCAATTGTATGGGTGGGTGCGGTAGATCTGGAATGTTTTTGATGCGGTTACTTCTAGAAATGGGTTGGAGTTCTGAAGGTGCTTTGGAGCGTTTGCGAGAGTTTCGACCTTGCGCAATCGAAACTGAACAACAAAAGTTTTGGGCTTTCAAGTAAAGCTGCAAATTAGAAAACTTTAGGTGATTTTGCGAAAAAAGGTGATTTTGCAAAAAAAATGTGAGAGATTGATAACGACCCGAATAAAACTCGTTACGGCTGCTTCCTTCCGGACCTGACCGGGTTGGCGAGGAACACGCCCGCATCAACCCCTCGGTAGTTATTTAAGGGCTTTAAAGTGTAGTTGCAAGTTGACTCTGTCAATTTTGATTTTTAGGGATAAGGCAAATACTTCGGTAAGGATCTTTATATTTGAGAAATGCTGAAAGAGTTACTTTTGGGGGATCTGGGTTAAATCGAGCAAGTGAGTTTCGCGGCTCTGCAAAAGCTTCGCCTCGTGAGGGAGATCTATTCATTATTCATTGGCGCGGTAAATTTGCAGTTGATTTAAAAAATGCTTGCGAACTTGCCCTAATTAAATATCCAAATAAGATAATTTCGAATAAACAAATAATCTTTCTTGGAAGAAATAAAGACGTTTCGTATTTTGCTACTGATATTTCGGAATGGGAGCCTATTGGCCAAGATGAAATAGATGGCTCGTTTTATGATAAAACTCAACAATTTCATGAATTTCTTGGTAAAGATTTACCGTTTTGGGAACTAAGAAGCTTCATGCACTTACTTACACCTAGGTCTGCTGAATTGGCTTCTACCGCTAAATCTGTTTTCCATTGGCAAAATACCTCTCGCTTCTGCTCCAAATGCGGACAGAAAGTTTCAATTATTGAGTCGGGCTGGCAGATAAATTGTGAAAATTGTAACAGTTCGTCTTTTCCACGCATTGACCCAGTAGTGATCATGCTAATCACAAATGGACCCTTTGTTTTGTTGGGTAGATCTATCGGATGGCCCGATGGTATGTATTCTCTACTCGCAGGGTTTATGGAACCTGGGGAAACTTTAGAAGCAGCGGTTCGCCGAGAGGCTTTTGAAGAATCTGGAATTAATGTTGGCGCTGTGCAATATCTTGCCTCGCAACCGTGGGCGTTCCCAATGTCTTTGATGTTTGGTTGCTATGGGGAAGCAACGTCCAAAGAAATCACAATAGATCACTCTGAGATGGAAGATATTAAATGGGTCAATAAACATGATCTTCATATGGTCATGGCAGGTATAGAAGACAGTTTTAAAGCGGCAAGACCTGGTTCAATCGCACATTTTCTGCTATTAAATTGGTTAGCTGATACATTGCAATAAAACTGACCGATCCTACAACGTAAACCTGGCATTTTTGTAATATTAAAAAATTTGAAGTTATACTCGTTTGGAACTAGCTGGGTAAACTCCAAGGATACTTATTGATTGAGTAAAATAAGACAGCTCATCCAAGGCCAGTTTGACATTTGTATCATCTGGATGACCCTCGATGTCGGCATAAAATTGAGTTGCGGAGAAGGTTCCTCCAACCATGTAGCTCTCTAGTTTAGTCATGTTTACGCCATTTGTAGCAAAGCCACCCATCGCTTTATACAAAGCCGCCGGAATATTGCGCACCTGGAAAATGAACGTTGTCATCATTTTTGTGTCGCCACGCCTGGTATTGTCTGGGTAGGAGGACATCAGAAGAAATCTTGTAGTATTATGATCGGAATCTTCGATGTCTTCTGCAAGTACTTCAAGCCCATAGATCTCTGCAGCCAACTTACTGGCCAACACCCCACGCCCTGCGGCTTTCGAACCTTTTAAAGCTGCAGCTGCGCCTGCGCTATCAACTGCCCTAATCCCGCGGATATTATTTTTGTCTAAAAATGAAGCTGCTTGTGGTAATAAAACTGGGTGCGCTTCAGCTGCTTCGATATCTTCGAGCTTTTTCCCCGGTAAGCCTAATAAATTTATTCTTACCCTAGTAAATACTTCATCAATAATGTGAAGGCCGGATCCAGGAAGTAATCTGTGAATATCCGCGACCCTGCCGTAGGTAGTATTTTCTACCGGCAGCATGGCTAAATCTGCAACATTGTTATTTACAGTATAAATAACATCCTCAAAGGATTTACATGGCAACGCCTTGCAATTTGGTCGAGCTGACATACACGCTTCATGCGAATAGGCTCCGAGTTCGCCTTGAAAAGCTATGGTTTTCATCTTTCACCCCAAAAATTTGCCCTAAAGGGCGTTTCGTCGCGGATCAACATCTTGCATAACCTGTATCGATGAGGATAGAAAGCTCCAAACTAGTTTAAATGGACCGTGTGTTATGCTTGATACAATGATTTTCACAAAAATAATTGGTGGCTTTTGTGGCGCCCTGTTAATTTATCTCCTTGGCAATTGGGCTGCCGAAAGCTTCTATCATGTGGGTGGTCATGGGCACGGGGAAAAGCATGCTTATGGCTATGCTATAGAAGTTGAAGAAGAAGAAATTGTTGATGAATCCGAAGAAGAAATTGACTTTGCTGCTCTAATGGAAGTCGCGGATGTATCTAAAGGCGCAAAGGTCTGGGGTAAATGTAAGGCATGTCATAAGCTAGAGGATGGTGCTAATGCGACAGGACCTCATCTTTATGCTGTTGTCGATCGTGAGGTTGGTTCTGTAAGTGGGTATAACTACTCTGGCGCTTTGGTAAAGGTTGCAGATGTCTGGGATATTGACAGCTTGAATGGATTTTTGGAAAATCCTAAAACATACGCGCCCGGTACTAAAATGGGCTTTGCAGGTCTCAAAAAGCCTGATGACCGAGCAAATTTGATTGCCTACTTGGACAGTGTGGAAGAATGAAGGTGACAAAATCAGCTTGATTATTAATGGTAAATAGTTGCTTTAACTGTTAATAAAACCGCCTTGAGTATGGTCAAAAACTGCCTCAATCTTACATATGTTATGAAAAAGGGGTTTGTTATGTTGGAATTGTTGCAAATTAATTATTTAATTATAATAAGAACTCGACTGATCGCATTTGTTTATTTGATCTTTATTGTGTCATTAGTATCCACTGCATCTGTTGTGAATGCAGATCAAGACAATATAAAAGCACATGGGTTTAATTTCTTTGGAGAACTAAAATACCCAAATGATTTTAAGCATTTAGACTACGTGAATCCAAATGCGCCAAAAGGTGGTGAAATATCAATATGGGGTTTTGGTACTTTTGACTCGATGAATCCTTATTCAAGGAAGGGACGAGCTGCGTCTCTTTCATCTGCTCCATTCGAGTCACTCCTTGTTGAGACAGGCGACGAAATTGGATCTTCATATGGGCTGCTTGCTGAAAGTATTGAGTACCCAGCAGATCAAAAATGGGTTATTTTTCAACTTCGCAAAGAGGCAAAGTTTTCTGACGGAACTCCTGTTACAGCAGACGATGTAGCGTTTACTTATAACCTCTTCCTTGAACAGGGTTTGCCCAGCTACAGGGCTGTTCTGGCTGAAATAGTTCAAGGCGTTGAGGTTATTGGTCCCTATACCATCAAGTACACATTTTCAGAGCAAGCATCGAAAAGAGACGCGATACCAATCGTTGGTGGTTTACCGGTTAAATCACAAGCTTGGTTTGAAAGAAGCCAGGCTAGGCTTGACGAGTCTCGAATGGAGCCAGCAATCGGATCAGGTCCGTATATCCTAGAAAGCTTTGAAATAAATCGTTGGGTAAAATATCGACGAAATCCTGAATATTGGGGCGCAAGTCTACCAATAAATAGGGGTCGATCGAATTTTGATGAGATCAGAGTTGAATATTTTGCGGATACTAATGCGGCATTTGAAGCATTTAAGTCGGGGGCTTACACGATGCGGGTTGAAAACTCATCAAAAAGTTGGGCCACTGCGTACGATTTTCCAGCATTGAACGATGGGCATGTAGTAAAAAAATTAATGCCGGATGGAGGTATAGCAAACGGGCAAAGTTTTGTCATGAATCTCCGGAGAGAAAAATTTTCTGATATTCGGGTGAGAAAGGCTTTATCTTATCTATTTAATTTTGAATGGTCCCGTGAGTCTTTGTTCTACGGACAATATGCTAGAATAAATTCATTTTGGGAAAACTCAGACTTGGCGGCCACTGGACTGCCCTCTAGTGAGGAAATGAAGCTTTTATCAACGTTGGAAAGTGATTTGCCAAGCGGCGTACTCACGCAGGATGCAGTTATGGCTCCGGTATCTGGAACAAAGCCAATGGATCGAGCCAATCTCCGCAAAGCAAATGCTTTATTAGATGATGCTGGTTGGCTCGTTGGTGCAGATGGTTTTCGAAGAAATGCTAGCGGCGAAACTTTGGAAATTGAAATAATTGAGGACAGTGCTGCATTTGATAGGATCGTACTTCCTTTCGTTGAAAATATGAAAGCAGCTGGGATCGATGCTGAATATGATAGAATAGACCCTGCTCAGTATACAGATAGAACTCGTAACTATGACTTTGATATTATTACTGATCAATTCCCTATGTCATATGAACCCTCCTCTGGGCTGAAGCAGTACTTTGGGTCTGATACAGCCGATGATTCTGTCTTTAATTCAATGGGTTTGAAATCGTCAGCTGTCGATGCGCTTATTGAGCATGTGGTTGCAGCAGAAAATAAAAGTGATTTAAAAGTGGCAGTCAAAGCTCTTGACCGAACACTAAGAGCTTACAATTTTTGGATACCACAATGGTATAACGATCAGCATCGCGTGGCTTACTGGGATATGTATGAACATCCGGAAGAAATTGCACCTTACGACTTGGGATACTTGGACTATTGGTGGTATAATGAAAGTAAGGCGAAAGCACTAAAAGATGCTGGTTTTCTGCGCCAATAAACTAAGATGACTGCATATATCCTGCGTCGCTTGTTACTGGTAATCCCAACTTTGTTTGGGATTATGGTGATAAATTTTGCGCTCACCCAATTTGTACCAGGGGGCCCAATAGAGCAAATAATCGCAAACTATGAGGGAAATGGTGATGTTTTTGAGGGTATTGCCGGGGGCGGTAAGGAAGTTGCTCAGAACTTTGAACAGGATGAAAAGTATACTGGTGCTAGGGGCCTACCACCAGAGTTCATAGCAGAATTAGAAAAAGAGTTTGGTTTTGATAAGCCACCCCTTACTCGGTTTTTGTTTATGATGTGGAATTATCTTCGCTTGGATTTTGGCGAAAGTTATTTCAGGTCTATATCAGTAATTGACTTAGTGATTGAGAAGATGCCGGTATCCATCTCACTGGGTCTTTGGTCAACATTGATTGCTTACATGGTTTCAATACCACTTGGGATTAGAAAAGCCGTCCAAGATGGTTCTAAGTTTGATACGTGGACCAGCGTGCTCATAGTTCTTGCATATGCAATTCCAGGCTTCTTGTTTGCAATTTTGTTGTTAGTTTTATTTGCTGGTGGATCATATTTTCAGATTTTTCCTCTCAGAGGCCTTACATCTGAAAATTTTTCTGAGCTTGGGCTATTTTCAAAAGTTATGGATTATCTCTGGCACATTTCTTTACCAGTTTTAGCATCATCAATTTCAGCGTTTGCAACCTTGACCCTTTTGACAAAGAATAGCTTTTTGGATGAAATTCAGAAGAATTATGTGATTACAGCCAGATCGAAGGGTGTCAGTGAAAAACGCGTACTTTACGGACATGTTTTTCGTAACGCTATGTTAATTGTAATAGCTGGATTTCCAGCTGTTTTCATAGGGGTTTTTTTTACAGGTTCCCTCATAATTGAAACTATTTTTTCGCTCGACGGTCTCGGTAGGATGGGTTTTGAGGCTGCTATTGCACGTGATTATCCAGTAATATTTGGAACACTTTTTATATTTGGTCTAATGGGGCTAGTGGTTGGCATAATTTCTGACCTAATGTATGTGTTTATAGATCCTCGCATTGATTTTGAAATCAGAGAGGGTTAGCGTTTGCTGGGCTCACCAATTACAAAACGAAGATGGCGAAACTTTAGATCCAACAATAGGGCATTTTGGTCACTGATTATCTTCTCTGGTTTATTTACTCTGTCTCTTTTTGCTGAATTTATTGCTAATGATAAGCCAATTTTCGTCAGTTACAGAGGTGAAATACATATGCCTATCTTTACATTCTATCCTGAGACTAGGTTTGGAGGAGATTTTAAAACTGAGGCAGCTTACAAAGAGGTAGAAGTAGAGTGTCTAATTCTTTCCGGTGGTCTTATTGAGTGTTTTGAGGAACCTGAAGATATCGTAGAAGCTATCAAGTTAGGTGAGTTTGAACACTTAGAGATTCATCGTGGTTGGATTGTCTGGCCCCTAATCCCATACTCTTTTGACACATCTGTTGATGTTCCTGGAGCGGCACCATTGCCCCCCAGTAAATCAAATATATTAGGCACGGATGATGTAAAGAGAGATGTTCTGGCTCGTGTAATTTATGGATTTCGCATATCAATAATGTTTACTTTGTTAGTAACAATAGCTTCAAGTCTTTTGGGTATTCTAGCAGGCGCTGTTCAAGGATATTTTGGAGGACGAACAGATTTACTTTTCCAGAGATTTATAGAGATTTGGGGTGCGGTGCCTTCCTTGTACGTAATCATAATATTATTTGCTATTTTAGGTAGAAGTTTTTGGTTGCTTGTTTTGTTAACAGTTCTTTTCGGTTGGATGGGTCTGGTTGGCGTAGTACGAGCTGAATTTTTGAGGGCTAGAAATTTAGAATACGTAACTGCTGCAAAAGCTTTGGGTGTAAGTAACTTTATAATTATGTTTCGCCATATGTTGCCAAATGCAATGGTGGCTACATTAACTTTGATGCCTTTTATTGTTACTGGAACAATTGCTACTCTAGCTTCATTGGATTTTTTGGGTTTTGGATTGCCTGCCTCTGCTCCGTCTCTGGGAGAGTTGACTTTGCAAGCGAAACAAAACCTTCAGGCGCCATGGCTAGGCTTTACTGCCTTTTTTACGTTTGCAATAATGTTGGCACTGCTTGTTTTTATTTTTGAAGGTATTCGCGACGCTTTTGATCCTAGGAAGACCTTCAAATGACCTCTCTATTATCTGTAAATAATCTTGGGGTAAAATTTCAGAGTGATGGATCAGAGGTTATTGCCGTCGATGGAATTGATTTTGAAATTAACAAGGGAGAGGTCTTAGCCTTAGTTGGAGAAAGTGGATCTGGCAAATCAGTTTCGGCCCTCTCAATACTTTCGTTGCTGCCAAATAATGCGGATGTTTCTGGCTCGATTAAACTTCAAGGCAACGAATTACTGGGCATTAGTCATAAAGAACTCAAAAGTGTTCGTGGTAGTGAGGTCAGTTTTATTTTTCAGGAGCCTATGACATCTTTGA
This sequence comes from Rhodobacteraceae bacterium MED-G08, assembly GCA_002457055.1. Classification (GTDB taxonomy): domain Bacteria; phylum Pseudomonadota; class Alphaproteobacteria; order Rhodobacterales; family Rhodobacteraceae; genus Salinivivens; species Salinivivens marinus. Next base: position 83,621 of record NTKT01000003.1, on the reverse strand, counting down.
ATCCACTTCACACCATTGAAAAGCAACTAAGTGAAGCGGTTGAACTGCATAGTGCTTCGTATTTTAGTAACATTAGAGAATATATTGTTGAGTTGTTGATGCGAGTCGGCATAGATAGTCCGAGACAAAGGCTAAGTGCTTACCCTCACCAACTATCAGGCGGTCAACGTCAGCGTGTAATGATCGCAATGGCACTCGCAAATAACCCGAAAATTTTGATTGCGGATGAGCCAACAACGGCACTGGATGTCACTATTGAGTCGCAAATATTAGATTTGCTTGTTCAATTGAGAAAAGATACCGAGATGGGCATTCTTTTTATTACGCACGATCTCGGGCTAGTTAAAAGATTAGCAAACCGAGTTTGTGTGATGAAAAATGGAAAAATCGTTGAAGATGGTTTAGTATCAGAGGTTTTCGAAAAACCAAGCCATCCATACACCAGAAAACTTCTTTTCGCCAATACTTCGATCAGTCCTGACCCGGTGGATGAAAAAGCTGATGTTGTTGCTGAGGTTTCCGCCCTGAAGGTTTGGTTTCCCATCCAAAGGGGTTTTCTTAAACGCACAGTAGGTTTTGTGAAAGCTGTTAATGAGGCTAATTTAACTGTTAGAGAGGGAGAGACTATAGGCGTCGTTGGTGAGAGTGGGTCTGGTAAGTCTACGCTTGCCCTCGCATTGATGCGCCTAATTAAATATGAAGGTTCAGTTTATTTTAATCGTCGGAATTTAAATGAATTCTCTCTTAAAGACCTTAGAAAATTAAGAAAAGATATCCAGATCGTTTTTCAAGATCCGTATGGATCATTATCGCCTCGAATGACTTGTGAGCAAATAATATTAGAGGGTGTGAAAGTTCATTTTCCTACTTCTTTGCACGAAACTGAAAAGTTGGTCGCAGAAGCAATGTTAGAAGTTGGCTTAGATCCTAAAACAAGGCATCGTTATCCTCATGAATTCTCTGGCGGTCAAAGACAACGCATAGCAATTGCCAGAGCTATGGCTTTGAAGCCAAAATTAGTAGTTTTGGATGAACCCACCTCAGCCTTAGATAGAACCGTCCAAGTTCAAATTGTTGATTTGCTTAAAGCTCTGCAAAAAAAACATAAAATAGCATATATTTTTATAAGCCACGATCTAAAAGTTATAAGGTCAATGTCACATCGTATTATTGTTATGAAAGATGGGAATATTGTTGAAACGGGTGATGCAAAGCAAGTTTATACTAATCCTAAAAACAGTTATACGAAAAACTTGTTAAAATCGGTTCAGTAAAAACTTTAAATATCTTTTTAGTTTAAAAGTTAATCTGCATTTAGATTTATCCAGATGGATTTATAACGTCACACGTTATGTGTCGGCTAGCTAACTTGCGGCAGGCCTGTTCAGCCGTAATTTTCGAAACACCGTAAAAGTTTGCTTCAAAACCAAGTTTTGTTTTCACAACTTTACGCAACGAACCACCCAATGTTGGCATTTCTGCAAGTGCAGTTTTGATTAGCATTTTTTCTGCTGCATATCTGGTGCCAAAGCGACCCACATTAACACCCCAAATTTTGTGTTCATCTGATGAATTATGGCTCACAAGCCTTGCTTGCTTCAGCATATTTGTTTCTTTTGTGACTGTGGAAGATATTGTGTCAGAAGATTTAATGTCCAGGGTTGCAAGGTGAATTTGTGCTGTATCAACCTTTTCTGATTTTTCTGCAGCCACCATTAGCATTTTAAGGGTTTTCTCGATCCCATCTGAAAGATCTACAGATGCTACGATTGCAGTATTTGAACCCGGTCGTGGTTTAGGGACTAAACTTTTTCGAACTGCACCAGAAGATCTCTTAATCTTTCGAGCGTCTAAGTTAATCGATGAGTAGTTTGGCAGGTGTGGTTTCCTTAAAGAGACATTCGTTGGTGCTTTTTTGAAGCCTAGGTCCATTAACTTCGCCACTTGTCTATTTCTTGTAGCAATACTTCTTCCGCCAAACACAGTTGTAATTATTCTTTCGCGTCCCCTCTCAGCAGACGCGGTGAGGGTGTAACCAGCTGCACTTGTAAACCCTGTTTTAATACCATCAGCACCCCTGTAATTTGCTAAAAAGCGGGTATTCGTATGACGAACCTTTTTTATCCCGGCATTAGCTGTGCGTCGCGAAAACAAATTATAATATTCTGGGTAATCATAAAAAACATGTCTCCCAAGTACTGTCATATCCCTGGCAGTAGAGAGATGTCCTAGCTGAGTGAGACCGTGAGCATTCTTAAAGGTTGTTCGATTCATGCCGAGTGCTTTTGCAGTTCGGTTCATCCGCCGTGCAAAAGCCGCTTCACTGCCCTCTATTGCCTCTCCAATAGCTGTAGCAGCATCATTAGCTGACTTGATTGCAGCGGCTCTAATTAAATATCGCAGGCTGATACGTTGACCCGCTTTAAGGCCGAGTTTAGAGGGTGGTTCCGAAGCGGCCTTTTTTGAAATTTTAACCTTCGTATCAAGGGTTATTTCTCCGTTCTCAACTGCTTCAAATGCGATATATAATGTCATCATTTTAGTTAATGATGCTGGATGTAATCTCTGGTCTGCATTTTCAGCATGTAAAACGCTACCATCTCGCGCATCCATAACCATTGCAGCATAAGTAGCTGCCATGGCTGGCTGTGACGCCAGCACTACCATTGAAATGAATAGTATAGTGAATATGCCCAACCAAGCGGACTGTAAAAGCCGTTTCGTAATATTAACTACCAATTTCCTGCCTCACACTGCCAGTTTTCTGGTCAGATTATTTCCAAACAATCAACAATATTAAGCGAACTTTGTCAAATAAAGTCTTAATTTCACTTACTTTTTTGTTTTATCAAGGCAGTTGGGCACAATATATGGTATCAGTGTATATGCGATATACTAGATATGTATTTTTGTATTAAAGTTTGAGAATAAATTGACTGACTTACCCATCATTTTAATTTATTTTTGGTATGGCTTGTAAGGGTCTTTTCAAGTTACACCGCTACATTATATAACCAATTGATAAATAATAACACGTTGAGAGAAAATGCCGGTTGTTCCCCACCAAATGTCAGGTGAGTTTGATCAGGATGGCGAACAAGGTGTAGCGCTAGAAACTCGCACTAAGACAAAGCGTCCACCGTTGTACAAAGTCCTTTTATTAAATGACGACTACACTCCAATGGAATTTGTGGTTGTAGTCTTGGAGCGATTTTTTGGTAAAAATCATACTCAAGCATTTGAGATCATGTTGACAGTTCACAAAAAAGGAATGGCTGTTGTGGGAATTTTTAGTCATGAAATTGCAGAAACAAAAGTTGCTCAGGTAATGGATTTTTCTAGGCGTCATCAACATCCATTACAATGCACGATGGAGAAAGAGTGATTTTGGCAAGGTATTTTAGCAAGAATTATTTATGTTTGTTAAGCGTTTATCTGTTTTAAAAGATATCCTTCCAGATCTTTTTACTGCAAATAAAACAACGTGTTTTATCAACCCGCAAGATTTAACCGATTTAGATTACTTCAGCAATAAGAATACCGTTGTTTTAACTGATGACATCAGACTTTATTCTCCTCTGTCGGGTGCAGGCTACAACTGTAAATCAGACGTAAATTTCTTAGCAGATGTTTCGATAGTTCTTCTGCCAAAGTCGAAAGAGCTTGCGAGAGAGTTGATACTTTTGGGCTCCAAAATTGCTAAAAAAGGATATGTCGTGATAGATGGAGACAAAAACGATGGCATTGTTTCTATTATCAAAGAACTCCAAAAACAAATTTCCTTTGACGTAAACCTTTCTAAAGCACATGGCAAAATAGCAGTTTACAAAACGGCTAGCGGAAATCTACCGTCAACGTGGCACCCTAATAAATTTAATAAAATTAACAACGAGTTTGTAACTTTAGCAGGTGTTTTTTCTTCGGATCATGTTGATCCAGGGTCTAAGTTATTGAGAGACCAATTACCCGAAAATTTAAATGGCTCTGGCGCTGATTTTGGTGCTGGTTGGGGTTTTCTGACAAAATTTTTGGAAAACTTAGAGTTAGTTGATAATATTTTTGCAATAGATACCTCAAAACGGGCATTAGAATGCGCCGTAAAAAATTGTGATACATCTAAAGTTGAATTCGTTTGGGACGATGTACAGCAATGGAGAGCGCCGAAACCTTTAGATTTCGTTGTAATGAATCCCCCTTTCCACTCAAATGGTAAGTTAGACATTGAGTTAGGTGAAGGATTTATAATTTCTGCTGCTAAAAACCTACTCAGGAATGGTAAGTTATACATGGTGTCAAATAGGCACCTTCCCTACGAAAATATACTGTGTAGATATTTTGGTAATTCGAAAGAAATTGGGGGAGATAATAGGTTTAAAATAATTCTGGCTGAAAAACCTCTCGCAGTATCGAGAAAAAAACCCTAAACTTACGAAACTTATAGGGGAGAAGAAATGTCCTTTTCTGTAGAAGGTAAGACGACCATAGTAACTGGGGCCGCTAATGGTATTGGCTTGGCAATAGCAAAGCACTTTGCCGAGGAGGGTGCGAACGTCATGTTCGCTGATATGGACGATGAAAGTCTTAAGAAGGAATTAGGTGAAGAATGTGAGAGTGGGAATGTACGTTACTTTTCGGGAGACTTGCGAGAAAGACTGACAATAGCTAATTTGCTTTCTGCCACTATAGACGCTTTCGAGCGCGTTGATATTCTGGTTAATGCTTCAAGGCAAGTTTTGCTCACAGATCCACTTGATTTAGAGGATGAAACAATTGCTGTTATGTGGCAACAAAACGTTTTGAATAGTTTTAGACTATCCCAGCATGTGGCTAAAAGAATGATCAAACAGTCGGAAGACGACACGGAAGCTGACGGTATTATTGGCACAATTGTAAACTTGTCATCAATTGCCTCAACCTTGGCACAACCGAGGCTTCTAGGGTACTCAATAGCGACGGCTGCAATGGATCAGATGACACGTTCTCTTGCGGTTTCACTTGCTCCTAGTCGTATCAGAGTAAATTCTCTGGCTATTGGTTCAATTATGTCTGCTAGCTTGCAGAACAGTCTTAAGGATGCGGATGAGCTTAGACAGGATATTGAGGCGCATACACCAATGGGGCGCATTGCATCGGCTTCCGAAATAGTTGAAACTGTTCAGTATTTGGCTGCGCCTGCTTCTGGTTTTGTAACGGGTCAAATAATCACAGTTGATGGAGGCCGATGCCTTCTGGATCCCGTATCTTCACCTTTTCATTAAATTAAGCATCAAAAGAATTAGACCAGATATGAAACAAATTACTGAAGTTGAAAAAAATAGAGCCAGTGAATGGTTTTTAAGTTTAAGAAACGATATCGTATCTGCTTTCGAAGAGTTGGAAAAGTCGCATTTTAAAGGACCTTTTTCGGAGCTCAATGCTGGTAAATTTGAAGTCAACGAAACAAAACGTGAGGATAAGCCAGGTGTTGATGCTGGCGGTGGGTTAATGAGTGTAATGCGAAATGGCCGCATTTTCGAAAAAGTAGGCGTCAACGTTTCAACTGTATATGGAAATCTTAATAAAGCCGCTCAACAGTCGATGGCTGAGCGTTTGGGAATCCCTGAAATGCGAGAGGACCCAAAATTTTGGGCTAGTGGTATTAGTTTGGTTGCTCACGTCAGAAATCCTAATTGTCCAGCGGTTCACATGAATACTCGTATGTTTTGGACACCATATGCATGGTGGTTCGGTGGTGGTTCAGATTTGAACCCCTGTATTGAATTTGATGAAGATACTCTTCATTTTCATTCCACACTTCGATCTTACTTGAATAAGCACGACCCTGAACTCTATCCTAAATTGAAAAAATGGGCTGATGAGTATTTTTTTATTCCGCACCGTAAGCGAGCCCGAGGGGTGGGTGGGATATTTATGGACGATCGCAACACTGGCGATTGGGAGGCAGACTTCAATCTTACTAAGGATATTGGCAAAGCTTTCTTGCCAGCATATCTCCCACTGCTTGAAAAACGAATGGTTAATGAGTTTGATAAGAGGGATAAAGAAATCCAGCTTGAGCACAGAGGCTTATATGCTGAATATAATCTTGTATATGATCGTGGGACAAAGTTTGGGCTGGCAACTGGTCACGACGCGAATGCCGTTCTAATGAGTTTGCCACCTCTCGCAAAGTGGTATTAAAAATCTACGGCAATACCTTTCCGTTCCCAGTCTCCAAATCTAACTGGTTCTGGGCCATCCCTTCCGCCGAACTCTTTTTTAGGAGCGGGTGTGTCTTTTATTGATTTTCGACGTTCTTCAGCTTCCTCTAACGCCCTCTTTGCTTCTGGGGGTATTCTTTTTGAGTTTACCATAATATCTTCCCTCTAATAAAGCTTGGGTATATAAAACCCCTCTAAATTGCAAGGAATTCGCTTAATGCCTGAAAAAAAAGTGCTGTCTGCTCGCTTTCAGGCGAGTTTTTTGATGGATAATATATTAAGTGAGAAGCGTTTATTAGCAGATTTAAATTTAAATCTAATCATGCAAAATCTGAGTGCCGCCGATCGTGCGCGTTCACAACGCCTGCTGCTTAACACGCTACGGCATTTGGAGCGTGCAGATGCTTTACTACTTCCTTTGTTAAAAAAAAGACCAACTTTAAAAATTTTAAACATTCTTAGATTAGCAACTGTTGAAATTATGGATGATGGTGATGCACATGGTATTGTAAATGAGTACGTTTCTATTGTTGGAATGAACAAGCGACTGGAAAATTACAAAGGACTTGTGAATGCGGTTCTTAGGAAAATATCTAAAGTTGATAGGAGTTCTTGGAACAAGTTAGATATTCCTAAATTACCAAAATGGTTTCGGCAGCTACTTTTACAGGCATACGGTAGTTCAATTACACATAAAATTGAGAAGCAGCATTTAGAGCGTCCGCCTGTAGATATAACCATTAAGACCCCAGAACTAATAGACCGTTTTTCAACTGAATTGAAAGGCAAGCAGATCATTAAGCATAGTTTGCGATTAGAAAATGCCGGGCAAATATCTGAGCTTCCAGGTTTTAAAGAAGGACAGTGGTGGGTTCAAGATATCTCAGCCAGTATCCCTGTACATCTTTTTAATGATGTAAAAGGGAAATCTGCCCTCGATTTGTGTGCAGCTCCTGGCGGCAAAACTATGCAGTTATCCGCGGCTGGGGCTAATGTGACTGCTGTAGATATGTCCAAGGTTCGAGCCGCAAAACTAAAGGAAAACCTAGCTAGAACGTCTCTTAATGCAAATATAGTTATTTCTGATTTATTCAAAATTAAGGGGTTTTTTGACATTATCATTTTAGATGCTCCGTGTAGCGCAACTGGGACAGTCAGGCGTCACCCAGATTTACCTTATGTTAAATCACAAGCGGACCTAAAAAAATTATTTTGTTTACAATATAGCATGTTGGAACATGCAGTAAGTTTAATGAAGCCGACTACTCAATTAGTTTACTGCACCTGTTCATTGTTTCCGCAGGAGGGTGAGTGCCAAGTGAGGAAACTTTTAAACGATAAGCACGAAATAAGAGTGGATAAATATTTGCCTAAAGAGCTAGATTTCCTGGAAAAATATCGGACTGAGGAGGGCGGATTAAGGTTGCTCCCAATTCACTTGGCCGAGACAGGCGGAATTGATGGATTCTATATTGTAAAGCTTGTAAAAGTTTAATCTTCGCGATTAGATTATCTGAATTAATATGGTCATGACCCAGACGATTACTGCAAGATGTCAAGTTTCAGAATTAAATTTTTACGGGATTATAATTTATGATCTTTATACTGATTATAAGAAATTATTTCTTTAAACTTGGGCACGCATTTTGTGCTAGAACCGTGAAAAATTTTGCCAAATCGGAGCAATTTATTTCTAAACCCGGTCCGCGCTCCATTGGTAATATCTTGCTCGCAGACAAAATTTGTGATGGAAAACTCTTTGTTTTTGGAAATATTTTTGAACTTGGAGATAAAGTTATATGGGATCATTCGTTATCCAGTATTGAGAATTATGAGGAATTACATGGGTTCCCCTGGTTGGATGACTTGGCGGCTAGGGGAGATAAAGCGGCTGTGGAAATTGTCCAGAAGTGGGTTTTTAGCTGGATCGAAAAATATGGATCAGGTTCAGGTCCGGGCTGGACGCCCAAACTGACTAGCAAGCGCCTCATAAGACTTATCCACCATGAGGATACAATATTAAAGGGATTATCGGAAAAATATATAAGCGCTTATTTTAAGTCAATTTATAAGCATGCAAATTTCATATCCAAGCGGTTCTACAAAACTGACAAGTTGACTATGAATTTTGAGGCCATTGTTGGCGTGATATATTGCGGTCTATATATAGACGGATTTGAGCGTTTTATTACTGTTGGGACGGAGCATCTTTCTAGGGAGTGCAGAGATAAAATAGATGAAGATGGTGGTATTTTGTCAAGGAATCCCGAGGAGTTACTCGAAATATTTATGTACCTGGTTTGGGTTGCTCATGGTTTGCATGATGCTGATTGGACTCCAAGTCAAGCTCATATAGAGACTATAAATAGCATTGCACCAGTTTTACGCCATCTTCGGCATGTCGATGGAAACTTATGCCGTTTTAATGGTAGTTGTGTTAAATACCCAGGAGATCTAGATCGTTATTTATTTTTATCTGGAAACAAAAAGAAAACGACAAAAATTTTAAAAATGGGCTACGCGCGGATGGAGGGCGGGCGTACTAGTATCATACAGGATGCTGGTCGGTTACCTAATATTCCGTATTCTCATTTAGCACATGCCTCTGTTTTAGGATTTGAACTAACGCACGGCAGACAGCCGCTTATCGTTAATTGTGGCTCCGGGGTGAATTTTGGCAGGGACTGGCACAAAGCGGGTAGAGCGACGCAGTCTCATTCTATATTCTGTATAAAAGGTAAATCTTCTGCAAAACTTTTAAAGAGCTTATCTAGTAGATCGGCAATGGGAGATTTTTTAACTCAAGGCCCAACAGAAGTTATGGTAAACAAATCAAGGGTCGCAGGAGGGACTGAGCTGACTGTCTCTCATAATGCTTATGCTAATAAATATGGAGTTATCCTAGAGAGAAAGTTAGAACTTTCGGATAATGGGGACACTTTGATCGGTCAAGATCAGATTGAGCTACTTTCAACTCTTGGCAAATCAAAAGAGATTTCCGTTTATGGTATAGAGTATGAAGTGAGGTTTCACTTGCATCCTGACGTAACGGCGCAAATTTTAGATGATGATACAGTACAAATGAATTCAAAGTACTCAGGGACGTGGATTTTAGAAGCTTTTGATTTAGCTCCAAGTTTTCATCCTAGTTATTATTTTAGTGAAGGGCAGGCATCACCAATTCCCACCCAGCAGGTTATTTTTTCGGCAAAGTTTAATGATTTTTTAAAGCAAGTCAGGTGGTCTTTACAAAAATCCTATGATATCGAAACTTGAAATTTAAATTGTTTTCTCACGCGTTTTTTCGAACAAAAATAGGTATTTCCGTTGGAAAAATTTATAAAAATTAAACGAGCATTAATCTCTGTATCAAATAAAGCAGGCATCTTGGAACTTGCACAGGAACTTCAAGAAAGAAATGTTGAAATTGTTTCAACTGGAGGGAGCGCATCTATGCTGCGTGATGCAGGCTTTAATGTTAAAGAAGTGTCAGAATTAACAGGTTTCCCTGAAATGATGGATGGGCGTTTAAAAACGCTTCACCCAAGAGTGCATGGTGGTTTGCTTGCTGTAAGAGATGAAAAATCACATTTAGAAGCAATGGAAGCACATAAAATAAAGGAGATAGATCTATTAATAGTGAATCTGTACCCTTTTGCAGAAACCGTTAAGAGCGGTGCTGATTATACTCATTGTATTGAAAACATAGATATTGGCGGCCCAGCAATGATTAGAGCGGCCGCAAAGAACTTTAAGTATGTTACCACAGTGGTTGATAGCCAAGATTATGGAGATTTAATTGATGAATTAAATGTTAACAACGGATGCACCTCTTATACCTTCAGGCAAAAACTATCACAGAATGCTTTTTCGTTAACTGCCAATTATGATGCTATGGTTTCAACTTGGATGTTAGAGCAAGCTGGGCATATACAACCTCGGCGTCTCTCGTTTTCAGCAGCTTTATCACAAAATTTGAGGTACGGAGAAAATCCACACCAGAGCGCATCTTTTTACGTAGATGAAAGTATAAATAGTGGCATTGGTGCTGCGTATCAAATTCAAGGTAAAGAGTTGTCATATAACAATATAAATGATGCTGACGCCGCTCTCGAATTAGTGAATGAGTTTACGGAAAGTGATGGAGCAGCAGCTGTTATTATTAAGCATGCTAATCCGTGTGGCGTCGGTGTGGCAAATAATCTAGTTGAGGCTTATAAAGTGGCTTTACACTGTGATACGACTTCGGCTTTCGGAGGCATCGTTGCTGTAAATCAGATCATTGATGAGGAATCTGCGAGAGAAATTACCAAGGTCTTTACTGAAGTCGTCATTGCCCCAGGCATAACGGATGGTGGGCGTAAAGTCTTCTCTGCGAAAAGTAATCTCAGATTATTGATAGCAGAGAAGTCAACTAATCTGGCGTGTGAATCAAAAGTAATTAGGCATGTGTCTGGTGGTTACTTAGTTCAAGATAAAGATAGAAAGCCTTTATCACAAAATAGTTTGCGTGTTGTTACAAAAAGAAATCCTACAGATAGCGAGTTTCAAGATATGCTTTTTGCCTGGAAAGTTGCTAAGCACGTAAAATCAAATGCTATAGTATACGCAAAAGATCTTTGTACAGTTGGGATTGGGGCTGGACAGATGAGCCGTGTAGATAGTTGTATGATTGCAGCTAAGAAGGCTGAAGAGATGGCTAAAGCTCAGGGTTTAGATGAGCTTCCAACACAGGGATCTGCATTAGCGTCAGATGCCTTTTTCCCATTTGCAGATGGATTAGAGGCTGCAATTGAAGCAGGTGCGTCATCCATAATTCAGCCGGGTGGTTCAATTAGAGATAATGAAGTAATTAATGCGGCCAATGAGGCTGGGCTTGCCATGATTTTCACTGGAATGAGGCATTTTAAACATTAGAGGTAATATGTATAAAATTTTACAAATTGCGATAATTACGATACTGTGCGACCAGCTTTCTAAACTCACCATGCTGTATATTTTAGATTTACCGTCTGTGGGAATAATAGATGTTTTCCCTCCTTATTTACAATTCACTATGGCATGGAATTATGGGGTAAACTTTGGTTTGTTTGCAAACAACACAGAGATTATGCGCTGGGTTCTAATCATAATTGCTTTTTTAATTTGTTTTGTTGTGATTAGATGGTCGGTTTCAGAAAAATTTGGATCACTGGGCTTAGTCGCTTGTGGTTTTTTGGTTGGTGGGGCAGCTGGAAATGCTATCGATCGATTTTTTCATGGTGCAGTTGTTGATTTTCTAAATGTATCTTGTTGTGGAATATCCAACCCGTTTGCGTTTAATGTAGCAGATATCTTTATATTTTTTGGTGCTCTTGGATTGGTTATATTTTCAGGCAAACAGAATGAGAGTGACTGAAGCTGTTTCATCCGTTAATATTGTAATTAAATTTAGAATGGTATTTTATGTTCTGTAGGATTTCAGGAATCTTAGTCAGTTTATTTTTATTGAGTGCTTGTAGCAGTGATGATGCGAGACTTCGGGACCTTTATGATGTTGGGACAGGCCCCGAGGAATTTGCGGTATTACCTAGTAGGCCTCTAACAATACCAAACAATTTAACGAAGCTTCCAGTACCTGATGCATCAGCAGGTAATTTAGCAGATCCGACACCAAAGCGTGATTTGATTGAAAAGCTGGGCGGCAGCATTGATGATACTGATAGCATATCAAGAAGAGATAAAAACTTGTTGGAGTATGTATCGAGGGCTGGAGTAGACACTAATATTCGTGAAGAGCTTGCGGAAGAAGACCGGAAGTTTTTGCGTAGGATGGGCGTGTTAACAAGTGTTAAGCTTTTTCGAGTAGATAGATATAATCAAATATATCGGAAAATGACATTAAGTGCTCCAAAAGAGTTGAAGCGTTGGCGTTCGTTAGGCGTTCGTACACCTTCGATGTCTAGTGAATGATATTTTTATGTTAAAATATTTTGTGATAATATAAGCTCTGAATAGATTATTTCTGTTACTGTCAATAAATTATGGGTACAATTGCTTTAATTTAAAGTTTTCACGTTTTGAATATATAAATGTTTAATTAGAAAAAATTATATGAAAAAAAATACATATGTTTCTCCAGTGGGGGGGCTCCCATCGCAATCAAAATTACTAACGGACAGAGCTGTATTTAAAAGTGCTTATGCAGTAATTCCCCGTGGTTGTTTCACTGATATAGTTACTAGTTTTCTTCCTTTTTGGAAGCATATGAGGATGTGGGTTGTCGCCCGGCCAATGACAGGTTTTGCAGAAACATTTAGTCAGTATGTGGTGCAACTAGAACCAAACGGAGGAAGTGATAATCCGGAAGCTAACTCGGGGGTTCAGTCAGTGCTTTTTTTGACGTCTGGTTCAGCTGAATTAACAATTAACAGTGAAAGCTATATTCTGAAAAGTGGTAGTTACGCCTATATTCCAGCTGGTTCTGAATGGAGTATTTGGAGCAATTCTAATGAAGAAACTAATTTCCATTGGATTCGGAAATTATATAAAGATATCAATGGGGTCGAGCGTCCTGCAGCTTTCGTAAAAAATGAAAATGAATGCGAAGACATCGAAATGCCTAATTCTAACAACACGTGGTTTACTAAGCGCTTTGTTGAGCCTGATGATATTCGCCATGACATGCATGTTAATATTGTGACTTTTAAGCCTGGTGGTGTAATTCCTTTTGCGGAAACACATGTGATGGAACATGGAATATATATTCTTGAGGGAAAAGCTGTTTATCATCTTAATCAAGACTGGGTTGAGGTGGAGGCAGGAGACTTTTTGTGGCTTCGAGCTTTTTGCCCTCAGGCATGTTATGCAGGAGGACCAGGACCTTTCAGATATTTACTTTATAAGGATGTAAATAGGCATATGCCATTTTTATAAGTTTATTGGATATTTTTTTTAGGCACTATTAAGTAGAGAATTAATTCGGTTACTTTATCCAAATTTTCCGTGGCAAAACCAGCCTCCTGGTAGTTGCGCTCCATGAGCATAAAATAGCCATAAAAATTCTCCATCATTACATCGTACCTGCCAATAATCACGCACTCCACTTCGCCAATTATTATCTTCTATCCACCATTCTGGTGCAATCCGTTCTGGTCCCAATTTAGTTTTTACTTGGTATAATTTTTTCCGCCAAATAAAATGATCTTCTAGTCTTGAATGCTTTGGCACTTCTAATGCTTCCGGTGGCCATAAAAATGAAGGTCTATTGCGGTTTGAAGTTGGCCAGCTTTTCATATCATAATTTGACCATGCTGCATTTAAAACCTGCCACGATTTTTCAGGTATATGACTTTGAGCTGGTATGTGTCTGATAATTGCATCTAATCCAACTTTTGTTCCCAGCCGCGTTATTAGGTTTTTAAGTACGCTATTTTGATTTTTTATTACCTTTTCATGCAGATCCAAATTATTAATGGATTGAGATTGTGTGATAGGACCTACATTGATTGCTTCAAGTCGGATAATATCAATGCCAAAATTTGGTTTAATTTCATCTAATTTGAGCAGTAAAACAGAGAAGATACGTTCAGGATCATTAGTGAAACATGCCAGACTTACCAAAAGTGATTGTGTTTCATTATTATTAAAACCCAAATCAATTTTTAATTCCTGAAATCCTAAAACAGCAGTTTTTAATTTGTTACATAAACGAATAAGCAATTTTTCTATAGCGTTCTTGATATCCTCAATAAGCCCAATAGGTTCTGGAAAGCTTATTCTCACACCAAAATGCTTTTTGTCAGTCATTGGTGAAATTGTCTCTGGCACATGTCCTAGTGCCTGGTCTAATCTGGCAATCAATGTAGGGCCAAAGCGTCTGGTAAGAGGTGCCCTTGGTTGTTTCAACAGGTCTTTTACAGATTTTAAGCCAAGTTGGTTTAATTTAGTTACTATTTTATTTTCAATACGCAGTGATGCAATTGGAAGTTTAGCTAATGAGTTATAAGTATTTCCCGCTGGTGCAATGCGTATTGCATTATTTTTAAGTAATTGCGTCACTTGCTGTTTTGTATCGTCTATTTGTATTTTTTTTGTAGCACGGCTACGGGTTGCGCGAGCTTCTTGATCAATAGAATTACTTTTAAGGTAGCTTTCTGTTGGCTTGGGAGTAAAGCGAGCTAATGCCCAAGCACCTCCTACAGTATCAGCCACTCCACTTGTTACGGTCAAGCCGAATGTTTCTGTACGAGATACAATTAAATCAAGCATTCCTTCTTCACCACCAAATAAGTGTGCGCAACCTTTAATGTTAAGGATCACTCCGTCATAGTTGTCGGCTGCTACCCAAGGTGTGAATTGAGTATACCAACGACATAAGGCGTGTAGAAAAGTTAATTCGCATTTTACAGATCGAACACGGGTCATTAATTCTGGGCATATGGCTTTTGCATCTTGCAATGGCTGGCCGATATTTAATCCTGAATTATGTGCACCGAAAGATACGGAAGATAATGTTTGTGTATTACCATTATTTTCAATTATCGCAAGCTTATGATTTTTTTCGAATTTGAAAATTCGTTGTACCCGTTCTGCCCCAAAATATGGGAACCATAAAGAAATGTATCTTGGGTTTGACATTCTAATCTCAAATGTTCTTGTTTTGTTCTATCTATATAATAGATATATTGTCCAGTTTAATAATCAAGATTGATACTTTTTTTTCATATTCAGTGTGCTATATCCTTAATACTGGAGAATAAAAATGAAAACAAAAATTATATGTCTGGCATCAATAGCTTTTATTGCACTTCCTGTGTTCGCACATGAAGGTGTAAAAAATGATGCTGTGAAGCAGCGCATGCAGTTGATGACAGTAATTAAAGATACGATGGCAAAAATTGGTGCAATGGCACGTGGATTGGACCCATTTACTGAAGAAAGTGCAGAAAATGCTAAGCAAACACTATTGCTAGCCGCGGCAGATATTGAAGTCAAATTTAAATTAAATGAAACCGACCCACTATCAGAAAGTTCTCCAGCTATTTGGGAAAATTGGGAAGATTTTGTCGAAAAGGCCGATGATTTTGCATTTATGATTGAGGGTCTTGAAACAAGTTCTGCAGATACCCTGGCAGCTGGGCTTGGGAATATAGGCCAATCTTGTGGTTCATGTCACAAAGCTTATCGGATAAAAAAATAGACCGGTCATAATTTAATTTTAAATTAGGTTCTCTGCTTAAGCTTTAATGGATACTTAGAGCAATATTTTTCAGGGCCCCTGAGTTATACTGATTGCAAAATATTTTTTGCTGTGCAGGATATTAATAACAATGGGAGGACATTATGAGAACTCGTGCTGCAGTTGCAATAGAAGCTGGAAAACCACTGGAAGTGATGGACGTCAACCTTGAAGGGCCCAAGGCTGGTGAAGTTTTAGTGGAGATAAAAGCTACTGGCATATGTCATACGGACGAATTTACTTTATCTGGTTCTGACCCGGAAGGGCTGTTTCCGGCTATCCTGGGACATGAAGGAGCTGGTGTAGTTGTAGAAGTTGGTCCTGATGTTTTTGATCTAAAAGTTGGAGACCATGTAATCCCGTTATATACTCCCGAATGCAGGCAATGTGAATATTGTCTCCATCCCAAAACAAATCTTTGTCAAGCCATTAGAGAAACTCAAGGACGAGGCTTAATGCCAGACGGCACCACTCGGTTTAGTATGTTGGATGGTACTCCAATTCTACATTACATGGGCTGCTCGACCTTTTCTAATTTCACCGTTTTACCTGAGATCGCTTTGGCAAAGATTAATTCAAAGGCACCGTTTGATAAAGTTTGCTATATTGGTTGTGGTGTAACGACTGGAATTGGTGCTGTTATTAATACAGCCAAAGTTGAAATTGGAAGTCGGACTATTGTTTTCGGGTTGGGAGGCATTGGCCTTAACGTGATACAAGGACTTAGGTTAGCAGGTGCTGATCAAATTGTGGGAGTTGACCTAAACCCGCAGAAATCAAAAATGGCGAGAAAATTCGGTATGACGGATTATGTGAATCCAAACGAAGTTTCTGGGGATCTGGTTCAACATTTAGTAAATATAACGAAAGGTGGTGCAGATTATACGTTTGATGCCACTGGTAATGTTGAGGTAATGCGAGCAGCGTTAGAAAGTGCCCACAAAGGTTGGGGTGAAAGTATAATAATTGGAGTAGCCCCTGCGGGAGCGGAAATTTCTACTCGCCCATTTCAGCTTGTTACAGGTCGAGTATGGAAGGGAACAGCCTTTGGAGGTGCGCGCGGTCGCACAGATGTTCCAAAAATTGTGGACTGGTATATGGAAGGAAAAATCGAGATCGACCCGATGATTACTCACACTTTTGGGCTTGAAGAAATTAACAAAGGTTTCGATTTGATGCATACTGGAGAAAGCATTAGATCCGTAGTCGTGTACTAATTATAGACTAGTGCTGTCCGTATTTAGCCAAAAAAACTTGCACAACTCCATCTGCAACACGATCAATCTCGGCATCTGTAAATTTTTGTTGGATTCCAAATAGTGCTTTTGTGTAAAGGTCGGCTTTACACAATTCCGTAAACTGATCTGCTGCCAGGTATAGATCACTTATTTTCAAACAACCTTGTTGCTCTGCATATTTGAAATACTCGATAAGTTTAGATTGGCCCATTAAGGGACCATTTTCATAAAAACTTTTCCCTAAAATTGGGAATCGTTCGATTTCGGAAACGCAAATTCGAAAAATTTGTTGTGCTATATCTGAAACCAGCCAGTTAATTGTATAAGCTGCTGCTTGATGTAAAACCTTATCAACACTTTGTGTTTGATCAATTATTTTGAGCGCATTGTCGGCTTGGCTTTCACACTCTGACTTAGCGACCTCAATAAATAAGCTCTGTTTGTCTGGAAAATAACTATAAAGAGTGGCCTTACTTACTTTTGCGGTTTGTGCAATTACATCCATATTTGCCGCTTCAAAACCCTCGCTCAAAAAAATAGATCGAGCGCCTGAAATAACTTGTTGATATTTCCGTCCCTTATTTATTTTTTCTTTACTCATTATGGGAGCCTATCATTTTGCAAGTTTTTGTAAACTTACTAATTACTGGTAATTCGCGCACATTTTGATTAGGTAGTCGAGGACTGAAGCAATAATTTATGCATCAACTTGAAACATTTTCTAATTTTGGTTGACCACTCTAAATTAGCTGCTAACCCTTCTATATGATCAGCATTTTCTTACAAACGGCACCTTTTTTTTTAATAGTAGCCATCGGTTATTTTTCTGGAAAATATAAGTTTTTGGGCAAACGTGGAACGGATGCAATAACAAAATTTGTTTTTTATTTTGCCTTATCTGCGATGCTTTTTCGATTTTCAGCACAGCTTGAGATTAATAAAATTTTCGATTTGAAATTTGTTGGATGTTATGTGGTTGCAACGTTATTTCTTTATCTTCTTGTAATCTCGGCAAGTTATTTTTCAGGCAATAAGTTCGAAACGTCAGTTTTTGATGCTCAAATCGCAACAATTGGAAATACTGGGTTTTTAGGTATCCCTCTATTGGCCACCTTAGTTGGCCCGCAGTCAGTTGGCTATGTTATGATGATCCTAGCAACAGATTTCGCAATCTTTGGCACACTTATAGTTGTTTTAATAATGGTATCCCGGGACAGAAAATGGGGAATAAGATCATTAAAACCTATTATTAAAGGACTATTTCAAAATCCAATGATTGTGTCTTTTTCTTTGGGACTCGTCTGGGGTTATTTAAATTTTCAAACACCAAAATTTTTAAGTGATTTTTTGGTAATTTTAGGACAGGCAGCCACTCCGGGTGCATTATTTGCAATTGGTGCGTCACTATCTTTTCGAAAAGTAGATGATCCAACATCTGCATTCTGGTTGAGCTTTCTCAAATTATTTGCCCATCCGTTTTTGGTTGGTATTATGGCTTTCTATCTATTTTACATTGAGCCATATGCAGCGGCGGTAATGGTTATAACGGCCTCTTTGCCAGTTGCAGGTAACACCTTTATGTTGGCTCAACATTATAAAATAGACCCTGAGCGTATATCTGCGGCTATATTGCTTTCTACACTTTTTAGTGCACTAACTGTTACATTTACAATTGCGCTGGTTCTGTAGTTATGACTTAGATAAGCTGATAAGTAGATTAGAATGTATATTTAACGAAAGTGAGTATCGACAATAAAAGTTATGGATATTGTTTCAGAAAATAAAATGTTCGACGGAGTACAAGGCGTATATAAACATAAATCAACAGCGTTGAAGTGCAGTATGAATTTTGCAGTGTTTATGCCTAATGCACCTAGAAATACGCAAATACCGGTTTTATGGTTTTTATCGGGTTTAACCTGCACCCACGAGAATGCGATGCTTAAGGCAGGAATGCAAAAGTTTGCGCAACTTCATAAAATTGCAGTAGTTTTTCCAGATACTTCTCCTCGAGGAAAAAATATTCCAGATGATGATTCATATGATCTCGGGCAGGGGGCCGGTTTCTATCTTAATGCTACTCAATCGCCGTGGAAAGAAAATTATCAGATGTGGGATTATCTTATTTCAGAGTTACCCAGTGTGATAGAAAAAAACTTTAATGTTGATATTTCGAGGCAGTCTGTGATGGGTCATTCAATGGGCGGGCATGGCGCATTGTTACTCGCTTTTCAAATGAATATTAAATTTAGATCGGTATCAGCGTTAGCTCCAATTTGTAATCCAATGGAGTCAGATTGGGGTCGCAAGCAATTTTCTGCCTATTTAGGAAGCGATAAAAACTTATGGGAAAACTACGACGCTAGTGTCGTTGCGCAGCATACAAATTTTTCTGGCCCTATTTTAGTTGATACAGGATCTGACGATGAATATATCGATCTATTGTTAATAGACAGTCTTTCCAAGGTTTTAAAAGAGAGAAAAATGAATGCTATTTTTCGGATGAATAATGGGTACGATCACAGCTATTACTTTATAGCGACATTTATGGAAGAGCATATGAATTTTCATGCAAAGGCACTCTTTGGAAACTAAAGTTAGTCGTGATCGGTGAGCGCTATGGATGTAGAATATATTAATTATGACGAGGGTAATTCTTTATTGGATTGGCTTGAGCTTGTGAACGCAATTGAGAGTGGGCATCAAATGCCCAAGGCGCAAGTTCAAGATACTTTTATCTATAGAGAGGAGGATACGCTTTTATCTCGTTCTGCATGGATTGATGGGCTGGGATTAGCTGTTAAGTCCGCCACAATCTTTCCAAAAAACTCAATGCATTCGATACCAAAAGTAAATGGTGCAGTAAGTTTGTTTTCTGACAAAACTGGAGTCCTAGAAGCAATTCTAGATTTTCACCTTGTTACAAAATGGAAGACAGCCGGTGATAGTATTACAGCAGCGCTCCGTTTGGCACGACCTGATAGTAAAAATATTCTGATAGTTGGGGCAGGGACTGTAGGACAGAGCCTTTTTGATTCCTACTCTGCGGCCTTTCCTAAGGCTAATTTCCTAGTGTGGAACCGTACTCATGAACGAGCATTGTATATGGTTAAAAACAAAAGTAATGCGGTGGCTGTAGAAAACTTGGAGGCGGGTGTTAAAAGCGCTGACATTATAACTTGCGCTACCATGTCGAAACAACCAATTATCAAAGGGGAATGGCTTATACCTGGTCAGCATCTCGACCTGATTGGTGCCTATAGACCTGACATGCGAGAAGTTGATGATTCAGCGCTATGCCGAAGTACAAAATTTGTTGATAGCTATGATACGACCCTGGATCATATTGGTGAATTAAAAATTCCATTGAAAAATAATGTTATTTCCAGGGCAGATATTCTGGCAGATTTTTATGGACTTGGTAATTTTATACGCAGATCAAATGATGAAATTACATTTTTTAAAAATGGTGGAGGCGCTCATTTGGACCTGATAGTTGCCAAATATATTTTGACTGCATGGGAAAAAAATAAATATCCAAAAAGTTGAAATAATATTAGTTTATGCTGATTTGTACTGCTAGACCCAAGATTTCTGCTGTTCTCTTATGGGCAAATGCACAAGAGCGCTAAATGCGCCAACAGCTATCCCAATCCACCAGACAAGATTATAGTTTCCATAAACATCATATAGTCTGCCTCCAAGCCATATTCCCATGAAGCCTCCAAGTTGATGTGAAAAAAATACAATACCATAAAGCGTACCCATGTAACGCAGGCCATAAATTTGAGCAATCAGCCCACTTGTTAGAGGAACAGTAGCAAGCCACAAAGAACCCATAAGGAGCGAAAACAACACAACTGATATCGGTGTGATCGGCGCTAATATAAATACCGTACAGACCATAGTACGACCAAGGTATATGGATGATAAAAGGTACTTTTTAGAATATGTTTTGCCGAGGTATCCAGCGCCAAGGGTGCCCGCAATATTTGCCAGTCCAATTAACGAAATGGATATAGCACCCAGCGCAGAGGTAGAAGTAATTCCTAAATTGTATATTGCTGTTGTAGGTAGTATTGGGTTGCACATTTCGGTAACAAAAGCTGGAAAGTGTGCAGTTAGGAAACCTAATTGATAACCACAACTAAAAAATCCTAGAAATATCATTGAGTAACTTGGGTCCACTACTGCTTTTCCGACCAGTTCCCTCATACTTTGTGTTACATGTCTTTGGGTATCCGCTACAGAAACTCGCATGAAAGGCAGTAAAAGTAGGGTTGATAAAATAGTAATAGAAAATATCAAAAAAACTGATTGCCATGGCATGTAATGTAAAAGCAATTCTCCAATAGGTGCACCAAGTACTTGTCCAGCGCTTCCAGAAGCCGTCGCAATTGCTAGTGACATAGATCTATTTTTCTCCGAACTAGCGCGCCCGACAACTGCCAGGATTACTCCAAAACCGGTGCCGGCAACGCCGAAACCAACTAAAATTTCGTAAAACTGATGAGCCTGAGGGGTCACTGCTGCGGATGATAAAAGAAGTCCAAAAGCGTATGTAAATCCTCCTAAAATTATCGCACGACGATCACCAATTTTTTCTGCTAGTGCGCTAAAGATCGGCTGACCTATGCCCCACGCAAGATTCTGTAGGGCTATAGCTAGAGAAAACTCAGACCTAAGCCAATTGAACTCTTCAGCAATCGGTATCTGAAATACGCCAAAAGAGGATCGTATTGCGAAGCTTATAAGTATTATCACGCAACCGACGATTAATACTGAGTTAAATATTGAATTTTTGGCTACCATGCTTAACTTTCCAGCGACACTTCTAGGTATAAATAGTTTTAATTGATAAATTAACCCTTGCGATAATTACTACTTCAAGTAAACCCAAATAATGGAGACACTTGTTGATACATACAAAAGAAATGTTAGCTTAGGTAAAATCCAAAGAGAGAAGGCGCAGGAAGAGCTCTTAACCAGGTTTGATGCGTTACGTATTTCGGTTGAAAAAAAACAAAGAAAACTTTTGTTTTCAAAGTCTCCAGTCACACCAAAAGGAATATACGTTTGGGGTGGCGTGGGCTGCGGGAAATCCATGATCATGGATATGTTTGTGGCCTCTCTTAAAGTTGCGGTTCGGCGGATGCATTTCCACTCCTTTATGCAAGAAGTTCAATCATCGCTGAACTTAGCGCGACAAAGTAAAGTAAAAGATGCATTGGTGCCTGTAGTAAAAAAAATTACTGATGAATTAAATATTATAGCACTGGACGAGTTGCAAATCAAAGATATCGCTGATGCCATGATAGTCGGTAGGTTATTTGAAGCTCTCATAAAGGGGGGCATGACAGTAGTAATAACGTCTAATAGACCCCCTATTGATTTATATAAAAATGGATTGAATAGAGATTTATTTTTACCATTCATCAGCTTTATTGAGGCGAACTTTGATGTTTTCGAAGTCTCTGGTGTTAAAGATTATCGGCAGACCTTGATTGCTGGTGATAAAGTTTATTTTTCTCCTCTAAATTTAGAAAGCAGAGACTACATGGACTTACTTTGGTCCAATCTCACGGGAAATTCTAGCCACGAGTTTACTCTCACGTTTAAAGGTCGGGAAATAAGATTCCCTTTTTATAAAGATGGCGTTGCTAGGTTTGATTTTTTTGAGATTTGTGGGCAGATGTTAGGCCCGGGCGATTATTTGGCAATTATTGATGCCGTGAGAGTTCTCATGATTGATAATATTCCCCAGCTCAGTCGTTCAAATTTTAATGAAGCGAAGCGTTTTGTTACGCTTATTGATGCTGCCTATGAATCAAAAATAAGATTCATATGTTCCGCTGCTGCAGAACCTGAAATGTTGTATACGGAAGGCGAAGGTTCCTTTGAATTCGGACGAACAGCTAGTCGCTTGAGAGAGATGCAGTCAAAAACTTGGCTTAATGCAAGTTGAATTACTCTCCCAATAATAATTTGCCTGTATGATGCCTACGTCTTGGGAGAGTAATTAACTATTATGGATTTGATCACTTTATTTTGTTGGTAGTAAAACCTACATTGGCATTTTTCATTAACCCATGCGAATCATTAAACATGAAGTATGCGAATCAGTCAAGCATGTGATTCGGTCAATTGATCTCATATTTTTGAAGTGCAAGTACATGACCTGCTAAGTATAGAGATCCACATATAATTATTCGTGGATTTTCTGAATGCTGCTTAATCAATTTAAATGCCGATTCCAATGAGTCACACGAATTAGATACCATACCAACGTTTGCTGCTTCTTGTGATGTCTCATGACCGGATAAAGTATTATTCTCCTCAGGTATTGAAATACCAAATAACTTATCAATTTGAGAGGACAAAGGGTTCATAAAGCCTTTTATGTCTTTGGTATTAAGCATCCCGCAGATTGCATAAGTAGGACGGGGCTTTAATTTTGATAAGTGAGCAGCTATCGCTTCTCCAGCTGCGGGATTGTGCCCCCCATCAAGCCATATTTCTGCTGAGGGATACAACTTGTTGAGCAATCCGTCCTTAAGTTTTTGCATTCTAGCTGGCCAGCTTGCATTGGTTGTTACACTGTCAAAGTTTTTTATTAGTCCATTATCTAGCAGCCTCAACGTTTGAAGCGCACATCCAGCGTTAATTATTTGATGACCACCCGCTAAATTTGGATAGGGTAGGTCTAATAACCCCTGGCCATCTTGATAGATCAATCTGCCTCTTTCTTCCCAAGCCAGCCAGTCTTTTCCATACGAATAAATAGGAGCGTTTAATTCTAACGCTCTATCTTCGATAATCTTTAAGGCTTGCTCATTTTGTAAACTGATAACAACAGGAGTATTTCTTTTAATTATCCCAGCCTTTTCGGATGCTATCTTTTCTATAGAATTACCAAGAAATTGCTCGTGGTCAAAAGATATTGGTGTAATGACTGCTAGAGCAGGTTTCTCAACCACATTAGTTGCATCTAAACGTCCTCCAAGTCCTACCTCCAAAAGTGTATAATCTGCGTTTTTTCGGCTCATGGCTAGCATCGCAGCACAGGTAGTAATTTCAAAATAAGTAATTTCTTTGCCAGCATTTGCTTCGTAGCATTCATCCAAAAGCTGGGATAATTCAGTTTCTGTTATTAATTTACCTGCTAACCTAATCCGCTCGTTAAAGTGTATTAAATGTGGTGAAGTATACGTATGTACAGATCTGCCAGAGCTTTCCAAACCTGCGCGGATCATTGATAAGGTACTACCCTTCCCATTTGTTCCGGCAATATGAATAACAGCTGGCAGTTTTTTGTGAGGGCTATTAAGAGCCTCGAGTAAGGTGAAAACTCTATCTAACGTTAAATCAATAACCTTCGGGTGAAGATCCATCATTCTTTTAAGGATCTTGTCAGAGCTTTTGGATATCATTTAGAGTTTTCTTCGGCTTCTTCCGATGGGTTATCTTGCGGAGGCTTCGGTAAGTCTCCAACAACTACTGGACTTAGACCCAGAAGCATTCGTATAATTTTAATTAATTCACTTCTTATTTTAGTCCTAGGTGTAACAAGGTCCAACATTCCATGATCGAGTAGATATTCAGCTCTTTGGAAACCTTCTGGTAGTTTTTCCCGAATTGTTTGCTCGATTACCCTCGGCCCCGCAAAACAAATTAGCGCGTTAGGCTCCGAAATCTGAACGTCGCCAAGCATTGCATATGATGCAGTTACTCCTCCCGTTGTGGGATGTGTAAGAATTACAATGTACGGCAAGTTAGCCTCTTTCAATAATTGGATCGCAACAGTGGTTCTTGGCATCTGCATCAGGCTTAA
This sequence comes from Rhodobacteraceae bacterium MED-G08, assembly GCA_002457055.1. GTDB lineage: Bacteria > Pseudomonadota > Alphaproteobacteria > Rhodobacterales > Rhodobacteraceae > Salinivivens > Salinivivens marinus. The sequence goes on along the minus strand of NTKT01000003.1, from coordinate 59,132 downwards.
AATTCCTTCCTGCATTCTAGCACCCCCTGCTGCGGAGAAAAGAACCAATGGGCGATTTAATTCAACGGCTCTTTCTGCCGCAGTAATTATTGCATTACCAACATACATGCCCATTGATCCTCCCATAAACGAAAAATCTTGGGCTGCTGCCACTATCGGAGTTCTGCCAATTTCACCTTCTGCAACTAACATAGCCTCTTGCTCAGCACTCTTTTTCTGCGCCGCTTTCATCCGATCTGGATATTTTTTTTGGTCTTTAAATTGTAATGGATCGGTAATAGGCTTTGGTACATTTATTTCAACAAAAACACCCCCATCAAACAGATTTTTGAAACGTTCGCGTGGGGTAATTGGCATATGATGACCACACTCGATACAGACATTTAAGTTATCCTGCAATTCTCTGTGAAAGAGCATTGTTCCGCATTCATCGCATTTTGACCAAAGATTTTCCGGCACTTCGCGACGAGAAAAGATAGAATTTATGCGGGGTCGGACGTAATTTGATATCCAATTCATTTCACATTCCTAATCACACAGTGTTCGTATAACTTAATAAAATGTTGGACCTCAAAATGCAATCGGTTCGATTCTTATCAGAGCAAATAAACAACGACACTAAACTTTTTTTTGATATCAATTCCAATGTTAGAAAAGGATTGATAAGGTGTTTGAAGTTAAACAAATTAAACATTTTTCTAAGCAATAGTTGATATCCAAAAGTTATAACACCAGCGAAATTTATATGATTATCAATACTTCTAGAATCCAACTTTTTATAGCTTGTTTGTTTATAACGTCGTGCAGTGGGCTTGGTTCTTTTTTCCCAAAACCAGTTGATGTGCCTTACAGCAAAAATGTAGTAAAGTTTAAAAATGGTGCAGTTGGTCTTGCACCGGAAGGATATTGCGTCGGCCCTTTCAAAAATAACTCTTATACCGGGAGTGTGATTTACACGTCCTGCGAAATGACGAAGGGTCGCGGTATGGTCAGTATAAGCTTTGCACCTATGGAAACTGGCGCGAACGGAAAAATCACACGCTCATACTTGGCAAATAATCAGCAAATAATTAAAACTGATTATTTGGATGGCTCTGATCTGGTAAAAGTTGAAAATAGTCGGTTTTCAGCAAAATCTGTGCAAGATACTGTTTGGCGCACAGCAAAAGCCGAGAAAGGCTATGTGGTTTTAGCCCAATATTTCTCACCCAGAAAGAAAAATGTATCTGATCTTCACCAGATGGAAATTCTAAGTGCATCAATAGCTAATTTCAGTGCTCCGGATAATCTATCAAACGTTAACGTGTCAGATTTAAATTTGAATATCGACGATCAAAGATCAAATACCTCCGTTAAGCCAAAAATGAGACCAGTAAATAAAATAACTAATTTTGTGACATCAAAAATACGCCCAAAGTTGCGTCCATAATTCCCGTTCTTAACGCAGCGTACCCCATGACAAGGTGGTCTCGATAACTTATTTCTGAAATTGAAGGAGTTTCTATGAGTGATAAATACCCAAACATGTTCAGGCCTATTGATTTTGGTTTTCTGACCTTAAAAAATAGAGTGATTATGGGTTCCATGCATACCAATTTGGAGGAAACAAAGGATTGGGGTAGGATAGCGGACTTTTATTCAGAACGGGCTAAAGGCGGTGTTGGGCTCATTATTACTGGAGGTATTGCCCCAAATGAGGAGGGCGCAGTATTCAAAGGTGCAGCTGCCATGTTGAATGAGGAAGATGCTGATAATCACAAAATTGTAACCGATGCTGTTCATAAAAATGGTGGCAGAATAGCCATGCAAATCTTGCATGCGGGAAGATATGCTTATAGTCCAGATTGTGTAGCCCCGTCTGCAATTAAATCTCCCATTTCACCTTTTGTCCCAAATGCTTTGGATGGGGAGGGTATAGAGAAACAAATTGCTGATTTTGTGAAATGTGCTCGTTTAGCTAAATCCGCTGGTTACGATGGCATTGAGATAATGGGGTCTGAGGGTTATTTCATTAACCAGTTTTTGGTTGAACATACTAATAAACGAGATGACTCATGGGGTGGATCTTATGAAAACAGAATGCGTTTACCCTTACAAATTGTGAATAAAATCAAGTCTGAAGTTGGAGAAAACTTTTTATTAATATTTCGCCTTTCAATGATTGACTTAATTCCAAATGGTTCATCTCATGAAGAAGTTGTGATTTTGGCAAAAAAACTTGAGATGGCAGGTGTTAACATCATAAACACTGGCATAGGATGGCACGAAGCTCGAATTCCAACTATTGCTACGTCGGTACCCCCAGCAGCATTTACTTGGGTTACAAAAAAATTAATGGGAAAGATTGATATACCATTGATTACATCGAATAGGATTAATACTCCAGAAAAAGTAGAAGAAGTATTAAAATCAAAAAGTGCTGATATGGTAAGTATGGCTCGGCCATTTTTAGCTGATCCGGAGTTTGTAAACAAAGCAAGTCTAGAAAAGAGTCAGTTGATAGCGCCTTGCATAGCTTGTAACCAAGCATGTCTTGATCACACCTTCAAAGGACAAATTAGTTCGTGCCTGGTTAACCCGAGAGCATGTTTTGAACGAGAATTAGAGCTCAAAATAGTGTCGGATTCAAAGAATATTGGCATTGTTGGCGGAGGCCCAGCAGGCTTGTCTGCTGCCATAACTGCCGCTCAAATCGGTCATCAAGTTACAGTTTTTGAAAAAGAAGACGAATTGGGAGGCCAACTCAACCTGGCGAAAAAGATTCCTGGAAAAGAGGAATTTTGGGGGTTGGTGACCTGGTATAAAAATATGATCAAAGCACTTCCTGAAATAGAAATAAAACTAAATTATGATGTAGCGAAGAAAGAATTAGAAGATTTCGATAAGGTCATAATCGCGACGGGTGTTCATCCACGCGAACCCAGTATTGATGGCCTCGATCACCGCCACGTTTATTATTACAAAGATATTTTAAAAGGAGGGGCAGACATAGGTTCTAAAGTTGCGATTATTGGAGCAGGAGGTATTGGATTTGATGTGGCAGAGTTTTTATCTAGTGAAAATCGCAAAGATGGAAACTTTCAGCCGTTGCCAGAATGGATGACTGAATGGGGCATTGGTGACCCTGAGATATACAGGGGTGGTCTTTTAGATAAGGATAGGTCCCCAAAACCCGTGCAAAGAAAAGTTTATCTACTGCAAAGAAAAGCACAAAAAATGGGTAAGAATCTTGGTAAGACTACAGGATGGATACACCGGACAGCTCTGAAAATGAAAGGAGTAGAGATGATCTCTGGTCTTACATATCACAAAATAAGTGATAAAGGGCTGTATATTTCTCGTGAAAATGGGGAAGCAATGCCGGAGTTGCTCGAAGTTGACACGATTGTTTTGTGTGCGGGTCAGGTATCTAACTCAGAACTTTATGATGATCTTAAGAGCTCTGGTTTCGACTGTTATTTAATCGGCGGCGCTAAAAATTCTGGCGAATTGGATGCGAAGCGTGCGATAGATCAGGGCACCAGACTTGCCCTATCAATTTAAAATCAAATTTTTCAAGTTTTCAATAGTCTATAATGGTATCCTCCAATCAAATGCATTCCAAGGCTTTTGTAAAAACAATTAGCTGACTGATTTTCCTTTGTACATAATGCTACTACGTTTTTAGCACCCATTTGGTAAGCCCAGTCACCCGCTTTTTGCATTACAAATTTGCCCATACCTTGCCGATGGCATTTGCGATCTACTATCAAAGCATGTACCATTGCAATTTTGTGTGCAACTGCTGCGAATGAAGACGCGGCTGGCTTCGCATTAATACGACCAAATATTGTTGTTTTGGGTGTTTTAACTCGACCCATTATTTCCATTCTTGAGGAGTCAATACCGTTAGCCATCCATAGTTCCCTTTGAATAGCTAGTGGAGGATATATTGAGAAAGCTGTCACTGGTGGGACTTGCTGTAATGACAATGTTTTTGATGAAATGCTCCAAATATTTGTTGGATCAATAAAACGATAGCCACGCTTTTTAAGTGCTTCGTCGAGATTATTCTGATCTGACCTTATCATAAATAGTTTTTCTTGGCGCCAACTTGTCATTTTATCTTCAGCAAATTCTATATCTGAGATATCAGGCGTTTCAATAGAAGTGGCGGCCGAAACGCGTTTCCCACCATTTAGGCTTTTACGCAATTTCCAATTTGAAAGATCATGGAATTCTTCAGCTGGCCATGTTTGGTCAATTACTTCAAAAATAGTGGATCTATTAGTCAATTTCATAGCAGTTTCGACTTCAACTTTTCTGCTACTCTTTCTAACTCTTCGTTGTCGATACCCCTAACTACGATATTAGTACCAAAGTTTCCGTTATTATTGTAAGGATACGAGCCTATGGAAACACTTTCATGGTCAGAGGCAATTTTTTTAAGTTCGACAGCAATCTCGCCCTCTCCGCGAGTTATCTTTATAGATTTGCTCAAAACTGGTTTGCCATTCAATAGTAGTGGAAGAATACTCTGCACCATTGATTGAAATATGTTCGGCACACCGGCCATGACAAAAACGTTATTTAAATGAAAACCGGGGGCAATTGAAATAGGGTTGTCAATAAGTTTAGCACCATTTGGTATACGGGCCATTCGTTGCCTAGCACTATTAAAATAAATATTCTGCTCTGAATAATAGTTTTCTAACAGCTTAAATGCGTCTTCTCGGATACTAATTTTCGTTTCAAAAGCGGCAGCAATACAATCCGCTGTGATATCATCGTGTGTGGGTCCTATACCGCCTGATGTAAAAAGATAGTCATATTTAGAACTTAAACATCTCACATCATGGATAATTTTTGTCGCGTTATCCGGAATAAATCGTGCTTCTTGTAAATCAATACCAATTTTTGTTAATTCACAAGAAAGGTAGTGCATGTTAGAATCTCGCGTCCTTCCTGAGAGTATCTCGTCTCCTATGATAAGAATCGCGGCAGTGGGATTTAACATCAATGGTCCTTTGCAGTTAAAAGTTGTATAGTTAAAAAAAATGCAGTTTCAATCAAATTTAGTTTCTGGCCGATTAGTGAAAAGATACAAACGTTTTTTTGCCGATGTAGAATTGTCAAACGGACGGATTGTTACTGCTCACTGCCCTAATACTGGTAGTATGCTTGGCCTCGCAAACCATGGAGTAAAAGTTTGGCTCGAGCCAAATGAAAATCCCAAAAAAAAGCTAAAATACAGTTGGAAGCTGGTTGACCATGAAAATGGTCATTTCACTGGTGTAGATACCAATGTTGCTAATAAAATTGTTAACGAGGCACTTTTACAAGGTAAAATTTTAGAAGTTTTAGATTATGATATAATATTGCGCGAACAAATATATGGAGCTAATTCTCGAGTAGATTTTCTACTTAGGAATGGATCGAAAACTTGTTATCTTGAAGTAAAAAGCGTCACCCTATGCAGGCAAGAAAAAATTGCTGAATTTCCAGATACGGTTACTTCAAGAGGCGCTAAACATTTAAAAGAACTATCAAAGACGGTTAGCACTAATACTAGAGCCATAGTTCTTTATTTGGTTCAGAGATCAGATTGTAATTATTTTAAAATTGCGGGTGACTTGGATCAAACGTACTTAAACGAAACTATATCTTCCTCTAATAGTGGAGTAGAATTTGTTTCGTACAGAGTAAACTTTCTTTCTAATGGGATAGAACTGGGATATAAACTGGAGTTAATAGATAATTCTAGCTTTTGAACCAATAAATTACAGCATAATAAGGGGTGATTATTTGAATTTAACAAAGGGGCAACTCAAGTCAAAGGATGGGATAGATTTATATTCCAGAAAAGATTTTGACGGAATGCATGCTGCTGGCCGCGTTGCCGCCGGAATTCTAGATGAAATTGTGACTTCAGTTTTTCCTGGACAAACTACAGGGAAAATTGATGCGATTATTGAAGAATTGATTAGTGATAAAAATGTCGTGTCAGGTACAATTGGATATAGGGGCTACCAACATGCAAGTTGTATTAGTGTAAACCATGTTGTTTGCCACGGCATTCCAAGTGACAAAATACTAAAAGAAGGAGACATCTTAAATATTGATGTTACAGTCATAAAGGATGGTTGGTATGGTGATACATCTAGAATGTATGTTGCGGGCCAGCCCTCTCGAAAAGCAGAAAGATTGATTCAGGTCACACATGATGCGCTATTCAAAGGTATAGAAGCGGTCAAACCAGGCAAAACTTTTGGTGACATTGGTCATGCTATCCAAACATATGTGGAAGAAAGCAGAATGTCAGTCGTGCGGGATTTCTGTGGCCACGGTCTAGGCCGAGTTTTTCACAGTCCGCCAAACGTGTTGCATTATGGCAGAGAGGGCACTGGTCCGCGTATCGAAGAAGGCATGTTCTTTACAATCGAGCCCATGGTGAATTTGGGGCGCCCTGAAACTAAAGTTCTTTCAGACGAGTGGACTGCAGTAACACGCGATAAATCTTTATCAGCTCAATTTGAACACGCAATTGGTGTAACTAAGGACGGTGCAGAAATTTTTACTTTATCACCTGAAAATAAATTTCATCCTACCTATGTCTAATTTGGCACTCTTTTGAAGAAGTGTAATATTGTATCACTGTACCTTCTTGTATCTTCCAAACTAAAGCCTTCTAGAGAATTCTTTTGTTCGCCCTCCTCTAAAATTATAAGAGCATTCTTACTAATCCAATTAGAGTCTAATGCTGATTTTATAGCTACCTCTCCAAGTGACTTTCGGTAAGGAGGGTCTAAAAAAACTAGGTTGTAAGGTTGATCAGAATTCAGTGGTATTTTTGTTGCATCACATATCTTGATTTTTGTTTTATCTTCAATATTACAGAGGTCAATATTTGCTTTTAATATTTGCAAACAGGCTTTATTTTTTTCTATAAAAGTACACGTTTTAGCCCCTCGTGAAATTGCCTCAACTCCCAGAGCTCCAGTACCCGCAAAAATATCTAGCACACGCGTATGCTCTATTTTAACGTCAAACTTTCCTCCGAAAAGTATGTTAAATAAGCTCTCTTTAATACGGTCGGTCGTAGGGCGAAGAGCGCTCATGTTTCCATCGGTCTTGATTATACTCAAGCGCCTGCCTTTCAAACTACCACCGATCACTCTCATTGAGTTAAAAATTCTTTCAGATCTATTTCTGGATTTGGTAACTTTAATTTGTTGGGTGATTTTCCTGCTTCTAGTAAACGTTTGCCCACCATATAAGCCCGACTATCATTAATAGCATCAACTGCCAGAAAGGTATCATCTTTATAGTACCAATTTGACATAGAGACAGCTTCTTTATTGATGCGTGAAACTATTTTATTGTACCCGTTGTTCAAACCCGCAATCTGCAATTTCACATCATACTGATCAGACCAAAACCAAGGCACTGGTTTATAATCCAGATTCGCTCCAAGAATATTTTTAGCAATGAGTTGAGATTGGTCTATTGCATTTTGCACACTTTCTAGGCGTATGTATTCATCGCCGAATGGAAAAGCACTACAGTCGCCAGCAGCCCAAATACACGGGTCTGAAGTTTGTCCCTTTTTATTAGTTTTAATCCCGTCTGCAATCTCTAGGCCAGCATCTTCAGCCAATTTGGTGCATGGTGAAATGCCTATACCAGCTATAACTATATCAACCGCGTAAAAAGAGCCGTCTTCTATGAATACACCATTAATTTTCCCATTCTGATGGGTGAAACGGTCTACACCGTAGCCTTCTACAATTTTTACATTATTATCTTGGTGAAGTTTTCGAAAAAAATTTGAAGTTTGCTTGCATGCAACTCGGTTTAAAATTCTTTTACTTTTCTCAACTACTATTACATTTAAATCCTTCAATCTAGCTACTGCTGCCCCCTCCAAGCCAATATAACCACCTCCCAATATCAAGGCAGTCTTACCTGGTTCAAATATCTCTTTGAGTTTGTCTGCATCATCAAGATTTCGAATGTAGTATATCCCGGATAAGTTTTTCTCAAAGTTTCCTGGGAACTGATTGGGTAATGAGCCAGTTGTCAGAATTAATTGATCATAGTCGTAAGTAACGCTATCAGTTTCTATCCGTTTTTTTATCCGATTTATTTTTTGTACTGTAAGCCCAAGCCTAAGTTTAATCTGATTTTCATGGTAAAAAGATTCTGGCTTTAAGTATAATCTTTCTTTTCCCATATCACCGGCAACATATTTTTTTGATAATGGTGGGCGTTGATATGGAAGAACATTCTCTGCTCCTATGAGCGTTATTTCTCCATCGAAACCTTGGCCGCGTAGATGTGTGGCTGCTTCAGAACCTGCTTGGCCTGCGCCAACAATAACAACTTTTGACATGGAGCACCTTTTGATCGTAAAGGGTAACATTCGAATTATATATATTTTGAGAAACTTTAAACTAAACAGGATGGATTATGTCAATCAAGATAGGTCAAAAGCTACCAGACAGTACGCTCTATAAAATTGGGGGAAATGGGCCGGAAACAATAAAATTTTCATCTTTATTTACTAACCGGAAACTTGCGATCTTTGCTATGCCGGGAGCTTTCACCCCGACTTGTTCGAGAGGTCATCTACCATCTATTATCGAGACTGCTGAAAGATTTTCTTCAAAGGGCATAGATGAAATACTTTGCATTAGTGTTAATGATCCACATGTAGTTTCAGCTTGGGGAGATATTACTGGTGCTACGGCAGCAGGGATTACTATGTTGGGTGATCCACTTAGCGAATTTACAAAGGCAGTGGGCATGGAGTTTGACGCTCCTGGTGTTGGCTTTTTAGCTCGCTCGAAGCGCTATGCTATGCTTGTAGAAGATGGGTTTGTTAAAATTTTTCTGCCTGAAACGGCTAGATCTACATGCGATATAAGCGGTGGAAAAGCATTATTAGACTTGCTCTAGGCAGCCTCGCTATCCATTTTTGCAGCCAGCTCTAGATCTAAGCTACTTAAACCTTGAACGTCGTGTGTGGTTAAAACCACTTTTACTGTCCGATAAACATTAAACCACTCAGGGTGGTGATTTATTTTTTCAGCCCAAAAGGCAATTTTTGTCATCCAAGAGAATGCCTCGATAAAGTTTTTAAACTGGAACTCTTTGCTAATTGCATCTCTATTTTTGTCCAGTTTCCATCCACTTTCAAAAAATTCTTTCAATTTAGTTTCTCTATCAGAAGCTGTAAGTTTATTCATTCTCTTTCCTCCAAATTTAAATCCTTAAAAGGACCGTAATCACTCAGTATTTCCATTTCTCTGCCAACAGCGCGACGTTCCTCATCCAAGTACTGTGCAACGGCTTTAGAAAAGCCACTATCGTTTATCCAGTGTAGCGAATATGTATGACTTGGCATATATCCTCTGGCTAACTTATGGTCTCCTTGTGCACCCGCTTCAACCCGAGATAGGCAGTTTTCGATCGCATACTCAATTGCTTGATAATAGCAAATTTCAAAATGCAAATTAGAATAATTTTCGGTGCATCCCCAATACCTGCCGTACAATGCATCCATCCCAATAAAATTCAAAGCTCCTGCGATCGGGGTTCCATCAATTTCGGCTAAGACCAACAGCAGTTCATTCGACATTTTTTCGCTAGCAATATCAAAAAAACTTCTTGTTAAATAAGGTTGGCCCCATTTTCTCCTACCTGTATCCTGATAAAAATCCCAAAATGCATCCCAGTGTTTCCCAGTAATTTCCTTACCGGAATACCGAACAATCTTTCCTCCAAAGTTTCTAGCTTTCTCGCGTTCTTTTCTTATGTTTTTTCTTTTACGGGACGAGAGTGCGTTTAGGAAATCTTGAAAGTTTTTATAATTATCATTACTCCAGTGAAATTGACTGCTCGTACGTTTGAGAAAACCTAAACTTTCACCTTTCTTAAACTCATCGAAACTACAAAAAGTTATGTGAGCAGAAGAAAGTTTATTTTTTGATGCAAAGTTTTTTATACCCTCCAAAAGTATGGGAAAGGCCTTTTCTTGATTTTCTTTTTTCGCTAGTAAGCGCTTTCCTGGTACTGGAGTAAACGGAACGGCCACCTGAATTTTAGGATAATAGTTTCCTCCGGCGCGCTCATAAGCGTTTGCCCATGCATGATCAAAAATATATTCGCCTTGCGAATGTGTTTTAATATACATTGGAGCACAGCCAAGTAATTCATTTTCTCTAAAAGCAAGTATGTAGTAAGGGTGCCAACCACTTGAATTACCAACAGATCCACTGTCTTCTAGAGCCCTTAAAAACCTGTAAGTTGTAAAAGGATCAACCGGACGCATGCCATCTATTTCTTCCGATGCTGCGCAAGCATCCCAGTCGTTTTCATTAACTGAAAGAAGTGTCTCGACAATCTTGATAGTTATTTCAGATTTCGGCATTAACTTAATGTTTTATTGATACGAATTTTTTTGTCTCGTAAAAGTTATGTCATTAAATGAGTCTGACAATAGGTATCGCAAACTTACCTTAGGCAAGTTCAGTTTATCTCAAAGATTCCCTCTATCTCAACTGCTACACCTAGTGGTAACGATGCCGCTGAAACAGCAGAACGTGAGTGTTTGCCCAGATCCCCTAGAATGTCTACGAGGATATTAGAGGCTCCATTTACGACTTGAGGTTGTTCTGTGAACTCAGCAGTCGAGTTAACAAAACCAGTCAATTTTACAACGCGTACCAATCTAGTAAAATCACCTTCGCACGCAGCTTTAACCTGTGCAAGTAATGATAGTGCACATTGTTTTGCGGCATTTGCGCCCTGTTCGACATTCATATTTTCACCCAATTTTCCTGTTATTAATCCATTCTCATTTTGTGAAATTTGTCCAGAAACGTATAAAAATTGCCCTACCTTAACAAATGGTACATAGTTGGCTGCTGGGCTTGGAGCAGTTGGAAGCTCTATCCCAAGACTTTTAAGGTTTTGTTCAACATTTTGCATAATGATTTGTGCTCCTTATATTTACATTAAGTTATGATATTTACTTACAGACAACAATGGCAGCTTATCAGAAAAAGAACGAAAGCTTTTTATTGTATATAGTGCACCAATCTGATTGACGTGGTTAATAGACTTTTTAAGATCTAATCAAATGTTATTTGGTGTTTGCGGTCCGTACCTTATGCTATAAAGTATTACCTTTAGTTGAATTATGTCTGTTCTGGGAATTGATTTGTTTTGAGAAATTTTCTGCTAATTGTTATTTTTGTCGTTTTGAGCGGGTGCCGAGTTCCTCTAGAGGATGGCATATCAGACCCTTTTGAAGCATCGAACAGACAGTCTCATGAGATAAACAAGTCGATGGATAAAAATATCATACGACCAATGGCAATAGTATATGGTGATATTACTCCCATTAAACTACAGTCCGTCGCAAACAATATGTCCATGAATTTTTCTTTGCCACGTTATAGCATGAACTACATCCTACAGGGCGAATTGAAGAACGCTTCAAAGTCATCTATGAAATTTTTAGTTAATTCCACGCTTGGCGTTGGAGGCATATATGACTTTAGCTCTCAGTTAGGACTAACAAGCGAGAAAACTGATTTTGGGGAAACTATGGCTAAATGGGGCTTCAGAGAGGGCCCCTATTTAGAAATATTAGTGTTAGGTCCATCCACTCAGCGCGATGGTATTGGCAAGGTAGTTGACTTAGTTTTGGATCCAGTAAGCCTAATTGGAGTAGGGGCCAAAAGTGCTGCAACTGCTACGTCTGTGGCTTTTGGTTTGTCTGCCCGTTCGCAATTTAGGGGGAGTATTGATAGTATTCTTTATGAAAGTGCTGACAGTTATGCTCAGTCACGGTTGTTTTTCCTGCAGAATAGAAGATACGAACTTGGAACCAACAAAGCTGAGCACTATATAGATCCATATAACTAAGTATGCGAGTAAGTATATGACTGTCATCAACAGTCGCCGTTTATTTTTAGCGTCATCTCTTGGCGCGGTTTTTTGGCCCAAACTCATGGTTGCGTCCGAAAAGGATGCAGCAACCCAAATTATTCACTTAGCGGTCCATGAAATTAATCAAATAATTAACTCAGGTAATACTGAAGAACAGATGTTGAAATCGTTCGAAGGAGTTTTCAATGAATATGCAGACGTACCCACAATTGCAAAATATGCTCTAGGTCGTGATGCCCGAACTGCCTCTGCTACTCAGCTAAAGGATTATACCAAAGCTTTCTCAGGTTACTTTGCCACTAAGTATGGTAGACGTTTCAGAGAATTCATCGGAGGTAGAATAGAAATCGTAGAAGTAGCAAAGGTAAAAAAGTATTATTCCGTGAATACGATTGCTCACATGCCTGCTTATGCACCTTTTGAGGTTGACTTCCTTGTATCTGAGCAAAGTGGTCAGCCGCTTGTCTTCAATCTTATTATTGAGGGAGTTAATATGCTGTTGGTAGAGCGCCAGGAAATCGGAGCGCTTTTAGATAGAAATTCAGGAAAGATAGACGCTCTAATAAGGGAACTTAAAGCTCTTTAGCTACTATTCCTCACCAAAAATAGTCAGTAATAATTTGTCAATGAAGCCTGCTCCTTGTTGCCTTATTTGTGGTTGGTACTCAGTGTCGATGATATTTGGAAAGAGGGCGAGTTTTCTTTTGTTCTTTGGTAAGGGTTGGGGTTTAATATCAGCATGAATTTTATTCATAATTAATGACCAGATTTCTGCTGGCAGACCTCCACCGGTAACTCCAATAAGCGGTTCATTGTTGTCATAACCCATCCAAACACCGGCGATGTATTCAGACGTAAATCCGATAAACCATGCGTCCCGCGCATCTTGAGTTGTTCCTGTTTTCCCAGCAATTTCCCAATTTGAAAATTCTGCCTTTTTGCCGGTACCATTTAATACAGCCTTTTCAAGCATATATACAATGTTGTTTGCCGTTTCTGACCTTAAAATACGGTCGGTGTCCGATGATAGACTTTTATTCGAAAAAGTACCGCCAGTTTCTAAACTAAGTTTTTTCAAACCATATGGTAAAACTTTAATTCCATCGTTTAAAAAAGTTGCATATGCGCTCGTTAGTTCCAACAGAGTAGTTTCAGACACCCCAAGTGCAATTGCTGGATTAGTTGAAATTTTTTGATAAATTCCCATGTCAATCGAAATTTGTCCGATTTTATCCAGTCCAATTTGCTGTGCTAACTTAACAGCAGGTATGTTTAAAGATTGTGAGAGAGCGTTGGTTAAAGAAACAAGGCCATTAAATTTTTTTTGGTAATTTTGGGGTGTCCAGGTGCCTGAACCCGGTATTTCGATCTTAATAGCTTCGTCCCTAATTAAGTCATTGGGTTTGTATCCTTGCTCAAGGGCCGTAGCATATACGAGCGGCTTAAACGCCGAGCCCGGCTGACGGAGGGCTTGTGTTGACCTATTGAAAGTCCCCGCAACATGAAGCTTACGTCCACCAACCATTGCTCTTACTGCACCGTTTGGTGACATGATCACGATAGCTGCTTGAGCTTTAGATTTAGGATCTACTTTCTCTCTGAAAATATTTTCTAAAACGTCTTCGGCAGCCTGTTGAATTTTTGTATCGAAAGTTGTCTCAATCGTGACATCTTCAGTAGTCTTACTTGTAAAAAAGTGAGGCGCAGATTGCATTACCCAATCTGCAAAATGTCCACCAGCCTTTTGGGAAGCTTTGGCCGAAAGTTTAGCTGGGTTTTCTCTAAAGTATTGTGCTGACTTTGCACTAAGAAAACCTTGCTGCTCCATTAGCCCTAAAATGAAATTAGCTCTATTCTGAGATTTTTCCAAGTTATTGGTTGGTGCATAACGGCTGGGTGCTACCAACAGGCCTGCAAGCATCGCTGCTTCGGCTGGATTTAGGGATGTAGCCGACTTATTAAAATAGCGCTGGGACGCGGCTTGAAATCCTCTTGAACCAGCGCCAAGGAAAACCCTATTTAAATATAAAGTTAATATTTCATCTTTGGTAAATTCTAATTCTAATGCAATTGCGAAAAGAGCTTCTTTAACTTTGCGCCACAAAGAACTTTGTCGGCAGTTTCCCTCATATTGCGCTTCGGAGTCCCAGTTGCTGGCTTTATATGGGATGCCGAGGCATAATAGTTTGGCTGTTTGCTGAGTTATCGTTGAGCCTCCATGACCTGTTAGGGCTCCTCTTCCTTCATTTAAATTAATCCTTATAGCACCGGCTATTCCTCTAGGACTTATTCCGAAATGTCTGTAAAATCGCTTATCCTCTACTGCTAGTATAGCGTTTTTTAAATGTATAGAAATTTTACTGGCTTGAGCAATTTCACCGAATTGTTCTCCTCTCCAAGCAAAGATTTCTTTATTTTTATCAAGCAATATGACTGAGCCTTTGGCCCGTGCATCGAGCATTTCACTAAGTGCTGGCAAATTAATTTTGTAATAAAATACTGTACTTAAAACGATCAGAGCTATTATCACGGCTCCTCGAACGATCCAGCCAAGAATAAAGCTAAGTATCACTTTCAGAAAAAACTTAATCAGCAGAATAACAGAACCAATGGTGCGAATAGGCAAGCTTTTATATACTTTTTTACGGGGGGCCGTACTTTTTTTGCTTGCTATTATTTTTTTAAAGCGTCCTCGTTTTAATCTTGAATGTTGGATCCTATTTCTTCTTACCATACAAAATCTCTATTTTGAGAATCTTCTCTGCCCAAATAACCTTTTATTTGATACTGGAAGAATTTCACGGTTTAATTTCGCACAAAATTTAGGCTTATGTACTTAATTGCGCATTTTTTATGCACAAATCATGAATTATTGGCAAAACAATGCTGGGTCTGCATTCAAAATCTTCGTTCCATGGGTTTTGGTCACCTCATCTATGGGCGTTTGTGTCTATGAATACGAAAGGAAACACAATGAAGTTAATCATTGCAACCATTAAGCCTTTCAAGCTTGAAGAAGTTCGCGAGTCGCTAACTGAGCTTGGTGTAAAAGGTATGATGGTGACGGAGATAAAAGGATTTGGTGCACAGTCGGGACATACTGAGATTTACCGAGGAGCGGAATACGCTGTAAATTTCGTTCCGAAAGTAAAGCTAGAGTTGGTCGTGGATGACGGAATGGCTGACCAAGTTGTAGAAACAATTACTAATACGGCTAAAACAGGCAAAATTGGTGATGGAAAAATATTCGTATTGGACGTGGGTCAAGCCGTGCGAGTACGCACAGGCGAGACTGGGCTCGATGCGATATAAGAGGATAATTTGATGAATAATAAATACTTTAAATGGATAGTCGGCTCTGTGATAGTGGGCTGTCTTCCGACATTAGCTGCCGCAGAGGATGCTCCAACACTTGTAGCTACAGACACAGTTTTCATACTTAACTCTTTGCTGTTTCTAGTGGGAGGTTTTCTAGTTTTCTGGATGGCTGCTGGTTTTGCAATGTTAGAGGCTGGTATGGTGCGATCAAAAAATGTCACTATGCAGCTTACAAAAAACGTTGCTCTGTTTTCCCTAGCTGCAGTCTTTTACTACCTGCTCGGATATAACCTAATGTATCCTTTGGGCACATGGTCAATGGAAGGTGTTTTGTCTGGTGTTTGGGGAGTAGCAATTCTTGAAGCGGTAGGTATAGGTCGAGATGCTGCTGATGACTATGGCTATGCATCAACTGGCTCAGACTTCTTTTTTCAATTAATGTTTTGTGCTGCTACTGCCTCCATAGTTTCGGGAGCGCTAGCAGAGCGTATAAAGTTATGGCCCTTCCTCATCTTCACTATTTTGTTAACTGCTGTAATTTATCCAATTCAAGCAAGTTGGAAATGGGGAGGTGGTTTCTTAGATGGTATGGGTTTTCAAGACTTTGCTGGATCAACCGTAGTGCATTCTGTGGGCGGCTGGGCGGCCTTGACAGGTGCTATAATCTTAGGACCAAGACTTGGTAAATACGCGCAAGACGGCAAGGTCAATCCCATCCCAGGATCAAATCTAGCCTTGGCTACTTTGGGTGTTTTTATACTTTGGCTTGGTTGGTTTGGGTTCAACGGTGGATCGCAGCTGGCAATGGGCAGTATCGGAGATGTTGCCGATGTGTCCCGTATCTTTTCGAATACTAACGCAGCGGCGGCTGGTGGAGCAATTGCCGCTCTTATCCTAACGCAAGTTATGTACAAAAAGCCGGACCTGACCATGATACTCAATGGCGCACTTGCAGGTCTCGTATCAATTACAGCTGAGCCTTTGGCACCCACGCTGGGTCAAGCGACTATATTTGGTGCAGTGGGCGGAATTCTTGTAGTTGTGTCTGTGCCAATTCTTGACAAGTTTAAAATTGACGATGTCGTTGGTGCGATTCCCGTACATTTAATTGCAGGGATATGGGGTACCTTAATCGTTCCACTAACAAATAGTGATGCTTCATTTGGAACACAATTATACAGCATTATCGTTGTAGGCATATTTGTGGTCATCACATCAGCTATTGTTTGGTATGTGTTGAAATCAATCTTTGGTATCAGAGTTGATGAAGAGGCTGAGATGAATGGTCTCGACACGTCAGAATTGGGAATGGAAGCTTATCCGGAATTTTCAAAAGGCTGACCTTCACAAAATAAGATACTTAGGGCCCAATTAAAATTTTAATTGGGCCCTTTCTTTTTTAAAAATATAGACTGAGGTTTTAGTTAATTTAATCTGTAAATTTAAATAGCCCATCGTAAATGGGCTCCAATGTATCTGTTTCAAATAAAGATGAAACTGATGTCCCGGACCAAATGTTTAGGATTGCCTGAGCGAACATGGGCGCGGATGGCACAATCCGAATATTTTTTGCTTCTTTAACAGCTTTGGTGGCTTCTATTGAGTCTGAGATAACTAGAGACTTCATAACCGAGTTCGTTATACGCTCTACTGCAGGACCTGATAAAACCCCATGTGTTATATAGGAATGGACTTCGCTGGCCCCATTATCTATTAGAACTTCTGCTGCCTTGCAAAGAGTACCTGCGGTGTCACAAATATCATCTACAATAATACATTTTTTATTAGAAACATTCCCAATGACCGTCATATCTGCTACTTCGCCAGGCCGCTCCCTGCGCTTGTCTACTATCGATAATGGGGCATTTATTCTTTTTGCTAGCTCTCTTGCTCGAGCCACGCCACCTACATCTGGAGAGACAATCATTACCTCATTCGCTATATTCTGAAATTGGCTTTTAATATCTAGTGCAAACACTGGTGAGGCGTATAAATTGTCAACTGGTATATCGAAGAATCCCTGTATCTGCGCGGCATGTAAGTCCATTGTTAGAACTCGCTCAATGCCTGCTTGAACAAGCATATTAGCAACAAGTTTCGCGCTTATAGGCGTTCGTGCTTTAGATCGCCTATCTTGCCTTGCATATCCAAAGTAGGGAATTACGGCTGTGATCCTGGAGGCTGATGAACGCTTTAGTGCATCTGCCATAATCAAAAGCTCCATTAAATTGTCATTTGCTGGATTAGAGGTAGACTGCACTATAAACATATCTTCCCCACGGACATTTTCATAAACTTCAATGAAAATTTCTTGGTCGTTAAAACGTTCTATTCGTGCATCAACAACTTCGAGCAACTTTCCCCGATGCAAAGACATTCTGCGTGTTATTGCAGATGCAAGGCTCATGTTAGAGTTTCCAGCTATAATTTTTGGTTCAGTCAAAGTTTGCATGAATTTTCCAAGTTAATTTTAGTCATTGTTTCTTATCCAAATAGCATTTTGTTCTGCCATCAAAAAGTTCTGATTTAATGTTTTGTGCTTTCTCGTCAAATTTTTGTACTGCCAGTTGCTTTTACTTAACATTAATACGTGTTTCAGTTCCATTAAGAATGCGCCTTATGTTCTGTCTATGTGTGAAAAAGATCAAACAGGTGAGTAATATTGACATACCAAAAAAGCTTGATTTCAAGAAAAAATATACCAGAAACGGCCCAAATATCGCAGAGATTAAAGCAGATAATGAAGACAGGCGGAAAATCACTGCGGATAATAACCAAATCATGCATGTTATAATTCCAAAAGTGAAATTTATAGAAGTAACGATACCTATGTAAGTTGCTACGCCTTTCCCACCTTTAAATTTTAACCAAATTGGAAAACAATGACCAATGAAAACAAATAAGCATACCGCATTTATGGTAAATTCTTTGGTCAGCAGCGCTGCACATAAAACTGCAACGAAGCCTTTTCCTGCATCACACAAAAGAGTCAAAAACGCAGCAATTTTATTGCCGGTGCGCAACACATTTGTAGCTCCAATATTTCCTGAACCTATATCTTTTAAACTTCCTAACTTAAAAATTTTGGCCCAAATTAGCCCGAATGGAATGCTACCCAATAAATAAGCTATTATTATCGAAAGTATTAATGTTAGTGGGTCGTCGTTATGAATAGGTAGAAAGTTCATCTGGAAAACACTTCTTTTCCTTTAACAAAAGTCCTTAGCACTCGACCTTGAAGCTTGTGACCGTCAAACGGGGTATTTTTGACTTTTGATTGGAGTAGTTCACGATTTAAAATAAAAGGTTTGTCAGCATCAAAGACGATTAAGTCTGCAGCTTTTTTATGTTTTAGGGTCCCAGAATCTAGGCCTAGTCGTTTAGCTGGGTTTAGAGAAATAGCATTAAAAATCTGATGCATTTCTAAGTGCTTGGAATGGTACAGCCGTAGCATTGCTGGTAAGATCGTTTCAAGCCCAATCGCCCCCGATGCTGCGTCTTCGAACGGTAATCTTTTGCTCTCTTCATCTTGAGGAGTATGCATTGAAGAGATTATGTCAATGGTTCCATCCCTCACTGCTTCGATAGTCGCCAATCTATCTTTTTCGGAACGTAAAGGAGGTTTGAGCTTAAAAAAAGTCTTATAATCGGCGATATCTAACTCATTGAAGCTCAGATGATGTATTGATGTTCCAGCGGAAATGTCTAACCCACTTTTTTTTGCCCGCTTTAGCACTCCTATCGAATTCATGTTAGTAATTTGATCGAAGTGGTATCTCGTGTTAGTCATTTCAACTAGCGCGAGATCTCTCTCTAAAGCGATGCGTTCTGCTACTGGTGAAACTGATGGAAGGCCCCTTAACGTTGCAAACTTTCCACTTGTTGATACAGCTCCCTGTGACAATGATTTTTCTTGTGGGTGTCCTATAACTAACACTTTCATTGCCGATGCGTAATTCAATGCCCGAGAGAATATTTTGTTGTCTTGAATAACATTGTCACAATCGGAAAATGCTATAGCTCCTGCCTCTGATAACATTCCAATTTCACATATTTCGCGACCTTTTCTGTCTTTTGTTAAAGCTGCGATGTGAAAAACGTTTACAATACAATCTTCATTTCCCTTTTTTTTCACAAAATCAAAAGTTTCTGGGGTGTCTATGGCGGCCTTCGTGTCCGGGCGAGTTATGATTGTCGTGACGCCTCCAGCTGCAGCGGCTTTACCTGCACTCTCATAACTTTCTTTATGACTGTCTCCAGGTTCACAAACTTTCACGCCGAGGTCAACGATCCCTGGGGCAACAAATTTGCCGGTACAGTCTATTTCGTTATCCGCTGCAAAATCTTTACGATCGATCAGTCCATTTCTAATTACTAAATTACCTTCCACTACTTTCTTTAAGTCCGGCTCAACTAAAAGAGCGTTTTTTAGCAGTAGGCTCATGATAATAACTTTTTATGCTTAGTACTGTAATTTTTTGATAATAATTCCATAATTGCCATCCGGACGGCGACACCCATTTCAACTTGTTCTTGAATTACACTTCTGGTTACATCGTCTGCAATATCACCATCTATTTCCACGCCTCTATTCATAGGGCCTGGATGCATGACGATCGCATCGTCTTTTGCATGGGACAACTTTTTAAAATCTAAACCGTATCGTTGAAAATATTCCCGTTCTGATGGAATGAAGCCTCCATCCATTCGCTCTTTTTGGAGTCTAAGCATCATAACGACGTCGACATCCTTAAGCCCTGCAAGCATATCGTGATATACTTCTACGCCAAATTCACTTATCTGCGAAGGCATTAATGTAGGCGGACCGATAAGCCGAATTCTATTTTCCATCTTCCCGAGCAGGAGTAGATTTGACCTTGCGACTCTACTGTGTGCGATATCTCCGCAAATTGCGATATTCAATCTATGTAGACGTCCTTTTGCTCTTCTAATGGTGAGCGCATCCAGCAAAGCTTGAGTTGGGTGTTCGTGCTGTCCATCTCCTGCATTGATGACAGAGCAATTAACTTTTTGTGCTAGTAAATCAACCGCCCCTGAATGAGGGTGGCGCACTACCAAAAGATCGGGACGCATCGCATTGAGTGTTAATGCCGTATCAACTAAAGTTTCACCTTTTTTGATCGAGCTTCCTTGTAATTGCATATTCATTACATCTGCGCCAAGGCGCTTGCCTGCTAATTCGAAAGATGCCTGGGTACGCGTAGAATTCTCAAAAAACATGTTTATTTGTGTTAGGCCTGCCAAGACATCTACGCGTTTGTGAGTCTTCAGGTTTAAATCAGCATACTTCTCCGCTTTATCTAAAATTTCCAAAATAGCCGACTGTGCAAGCCCCTCGATGCCAAGTAGGTGTTTTTGGGTAAAGCTCATTTATTTCTCAGAACAGTTTTAAAACTGTAATAGTAATATCAAAAGATTAGCACAAGGTATAAACTACCATAGACATTTATAGATTACTTTTAATCAAGTTTATTTAAGATTAAATTCAAAAGATGGAATCGGTTTTTGACTTAAAAAGTGCGAAAGCGCTTTTAGAATGGCACGTAGAGCTCGGCATTTCAGAGGCTATTTCTGAGAGACCAATTAATAGGTTCGAAAGCAAGGTCGAGGCGAATCCGGGTCCAAAGACTTCTGAGCCGAAAGATAATCCTGTAAATATTATACCAGATAATCCAACTGATGAAGCAGTTATGGTATCTGCAAATGCAAAAAATTTATCAGAACTGAAAGCTGCAATTGAGAATTTTCCACACTGTGATTTAAAATATGGAGCTAGAAATGCAGTTTTTTCAGCCGGTTCTCCATCTGCTAAAATAATGATTATTGGTGAGGCTCCAGGACGAGAAGAAGATTTTCAGGGTGAGCCTTTTGTCGGACGCGCTGGGCAGCTTTTGGATAAAATGCTGTTCTCTATAGGATTAAGCAGAGAAGCGAGTGATGCGGAAAAATCTGTATATATCACAAATGTAATGCCCTGGCGTCCACCGGAAAATCGTGAGCCAACTCAAGATGAAATAGACATGATGTTACCATTTCTAAAAAGGCACATAGAGTTAGTTAAGCCCGATGTATTAGTAGCAATGGGCAACATTAGTTGTCAGTCTCTAATTGGGCGTCGAGGGATCACCAAGATCAGAGGTATTTGGGCTGAGGCATTTGGACTTCCCGTTCTGCCCATGTTGCATCCTGCCTACTTATTACGTAACCCGGTAGCAAAACGCGAAGCTTGGTTTGACTTATTATCTCTCAGAGAAAAGGTTTTTACTTGATGTCAAAGTTAGATATGAAACGTGAATTTGTTCCCGTAAATTTTGCCATTCTAACAGTTTCAGATACGCGATCTTTAAGTGAAGATAAGTCCGGAGATGTTTTGTCAGAAAGGATCAAAGGTGCCGGTCATTTCGTAAATGCAAGAGAGATAACAACAGATGACGAGGCAAAGATAATAATACAGTTGAAAACATTAGTGGAGCGCCATGATATAGATGTAATTCTTTCGACGGGTGGCACAGGTTTGACAGGCAGAGATGTTACGGTTGAAGCGCACAAAAAGATTTATGAAAAAGAAATTGACGCTTTTGGAACATTATTCACAATGATCAGCATAGAAAAAATTGGTACGTCCGCGATACAGTCGCGTGCCACCGCAGGTGTTTCAGGTGGTAAGTATCTTTTCGCCCTTCCGGGAAGTCCTGGCGCCTGCAAAGATGCTTGGGACGGCATAATTGAAAAACAATTCGATTACAGGCATCGGCCTTGTAACTTTGTTGAAATTATGCCGAGATTGGATGAGCACATGCGGCGTAAGTGATCCATTGGTTGCTTTGGACCGTATGCTAGATAGAATTAACTGAGTAGGACTTAATTATGAGGTTCTTAGGCAGAGGACTGATAGGTCTTCTTTTATTCTCGCTCGCACTGGGTTTGTTAGGACTTGCCGGAAATACTATAAAAATTGCGGTGCAGGACCGTGTCAACAAAGAACCTAGGGCGCAGAAAGCGCGCGAGAGGACTTTTACTGTAAAAGTTGTTCCTGCTGAAATTACTAGTATGAATCCTACGCTGAATGCTTTTGGTGAAATCCAAAGTCGAAAGACATTAGATTTAAGGATGGCGGCAGGTGGACAGATACAAGAGTTATCAACAAATTTTGTTGAAGGTGGCAGCGTAATTAGTGGGGAGTTATTAATACGCTTAGATGACTCTAATTACCAGTCGGCTGTGGATTTAGCAGAAAATAATTTGATTGATGCAGAAAATGAAGTGTCAGAATCTGGCCGTAATCTGTCTTTTTCAAAAGAAGAATTGGCCGCCGCGGAGGAGCAAGAGGAGCTAAGACTTCGTGCTCTAAAAAGACAGCAAGATTTGGTAAAACGTGGTGTTGGAACCGCGGCAGCTTTGGAAAATGCTGAGTTGGCGGCTTCAGCAGCTACGCAAGCGGTACTTTCCCGAAAAGCGGCTGTTGATCAGGCTAAGAATAGAGGAGCTCAAGCTGAAACGCGCCTAGTAAGGGCTGAACTTGCCCTAAACGATGCCAAAAGAAAATTGGAAGATACTGTACTTTATGCTGAATTTTCTGGGCTGCTGAGCGGTGTATCCTTGGTAAAGGGAGGTATTGTATCCGCAAATGAGCGCTTAGGACAGCTAATCGATCCGGAAGTTCTAGAAGTATCCTTTAAGATCAGCACTCAGCAATACACAAGGTTGCTAGATGATAATGGAGATCTTTTGAAGGCACCTGTTTCTATTGCTTTGACCAACACAGATCAGGGTTTGACAGCCGATGGTGTAATTATACGTGACAGTGCTTCAGTCGCAAAAGGTCAAACGGGCCGCCAAGTATATGCTAAGTTGACTAAATCCGTGGGATTTAAACCTGGTGACTTTGTGGCGGTTAAAGTTGAAGAGCCTACTTTAAATTGGGTAGTCGCGTTGCCTGCAACTGCACTTGATGCAAGTAACAGCGTTTTAATTTTGGGTGAGGGTGAACGATTGGAAGAAGCTCAGGTTAAATTAATGAGACGGCAAGGTAATGAGGTTATTGTTCGTAGCCGAGATTTGACTGGGAAAGAAATTGTTGCTCAGCGTTCACCAGTGTTGGGAGCCGGAATTAAAGTTAAACCAATACGTTCTGGAGAAGAAAATAAAGTAGCGGAAGTAGAAATGCTAGAGCTGACTGAGGAACGGCGAGCAAAGCTGATTTCTGCCATAGAAACGAACGGATACATTCCTAAGTCGGCGAAAGAAAGGATAATTGGGCAGCTCACGCAACCCAAAGTGCCAGCTGATGTCGTTGCGCGCATAGAAAGTAGAATGGGAGGCTAAACGTAAGATATGGTGCGTGATTTACCCATAGGAGCAGGCGGCATCCTGTCATATTTTACACGTCACAAGACGGTAGCTAACTTACTATTAGTAGTTTTGGTGATTTCTGGACTACTGACACTGCCAAATATGAGAGCACAGTTTTTTCCTGATGTTATAGTAGATGATATTTCTATTGGAGTTCGATGGAATGGAGCAGGTGCCGAGGATGTAGATGCGGGTATCGTTCAATTGCTCGAGCCAGTACTTCTTGGGATCGAAGGTGTTACTGATGCATCGAGTTCATCCAGAGAAGGTTCTGCGAGAATAAATTTAGAATTTGAGCCGGGGTGGGATATGGCAAGGGCGGAAGCGGATGTCGAGACCGCAATTGATCAAGTTACTGTCCTTCCCTCAGATTCTGAAGATCCCACAATAATTAGAGGTAATTGGCGGGACAGGGTTGCTAATGTTATAATTACGGGTCCAGTTGCTGTTGATCAGTTAGGGTTATTTGCAGATGAGCTTACGTCTCGGTTATTTGATGAGGGTGTAACTCGAACTACAATTCAAGGTTCTATTGCGCCCGAAGTACTGGTAGAAGTGCCATCAGCGAACCTTATCTTTTATAACATATCGATGAAAGAAATAGCACTCGCGATTTCTCAAGAAGTAGACACAAGTCCGGCCGGAGACGTGACAGGGGCAAATGCACGTGTACGGACTGGCGTTGAAAAACGCAGCGCGACCGCCATTGGTAATATTGTGCTTCGACTAAACTCCGATGGCTCGTCTTTGCTTTTGTCTGACGTTGCTGAAGTTAAAATGAGTGGAATAGATCGAGAAAGATCATATTTTGTTGGAAACAACCCAGCTATAGGCATCCGTGTTGATCGCTCGCAACAGGGTGATGCTATAGACATACAGCATACCGTAGAAACAGTTTCTAAAAAGTTTGAGCAGACTTTACCGCTAGGCACGACCGTTGACCTAATTAGGACGCGTGCTGATTATATTACTGGCCGTCTGAAAATGCTGCTAGAAAATGGTCTTACTGGTTTAGGATTAGTAGTTCTACTACTATTCTTATTTCTTAATGCTAGAACAGCATTTTGGGTGGCTGCAGGTATTCCAACAGCAATGCTAGCCGCTATTACCGTGATGTACTTCGCGGGGATCACCATTAACATGATATCACTCTTTGCTCTAATAATTACGTTAGGAATTGTGGTAGACGATGCCATAGTTGTTGGAGAACACGCCGATCATAGAGCCCGCATGGGATTAGAGCCTTATGAGGCGGCTGAAAGTGCGGCAAAGCGAATGGCATTACCTGTTTTTGCGGCTACTTTAACCACTATTATTGCGTTTTTTGGATTAGTTGTAATCGGAGGAAGATTTGGAGACTTGATCGCGGATATTCCGTTCACTGTGGTTGCAGTATTGGCTGCTTCCCTAGTGGAATGTTTTCTGATCTTACCAAATCATATGGCACACTCGCTTAAACACGTTAGAAATAATTATTGGTATGACTGGCCATCGCGTATTGTAAACTTTGGCTTTGAATGGTTCAGAGAAAAGATTTTTGGTCCTTTCACTCGATTGGTAATTTCATCTAGATATGTTGTATTGGCAGGTGCAATTGCTATCTTGGCATCTCAGGTTACAATGGTTATCTCAGGCAAAGTAAATTGGCGCTTTTTTAATGCCCCAGAGCAATCATCCGTAACTGGTAATTTTGCAATGGTTGATACGGCCAAACGAGAAGATACTCTGGCTATGATGAAAACTCTCCAGAAGACTGTAGAAGATCTTGCGAAAGAGTATGAAGAAAAACATGGTAAAAACCCTGTTAAATACCTGTTAGCTGAAGTTGGTGGTAACTCTGGGCGTGGATTGTCCGGTACTGAGAATAAATCAAAGGATCTTTTAGGGGGCATTGGTATTGAGCTGATTGACGCAGATCTGAGACCGTATTCTAGTTTTGCCTTTGTTGGCGAATTGCGTGATCGCGTTCCGCGTACGGCTCTTTTGGAACAAATATCTTTCAGGGGATGGAGAGCCGGTCCTGGCGGAGATGCTCTAGATATTCAACTATTTGGGTCGTCATCAAAGGTTTTAAAGGAAGCGTCTGAAGATTTAAAAAACGAACTAAGCAAGTATTCTCAAGTGTCTGCACTTGAAGATAATTTGGCTTACGACAAAGATGATTTAATACTTCAATTAACTCCTCAGGGGCAAGCAATTGGCTTTACAATTGATGGTCTTGGTGCGATTTTAAGGAGTCGTCTTAATGGTATAGAGGCAGCAACCTATCCGGTCGGACCTCGTAGTGCTTCGATAAGCGTAAAGCTACCTGAAGGTGAGTTGACGTCAGATTTCCTGGATAGAATGCTTCTGAGAGCACCTGATGGATCATATACACCTCTGGCTGATTTAGTGAGTGTGGATAGGCAGGCAGGTTTTTCTACTGTTCGGCGTGAAAATGGTATTAGGATTGTTTCCGTGACAGGAGATGTGTCTGAGGATGATCCAAAAGCCGCTCAGCAGGTCGTGGAAACCTTAGAAAATGAAATTTTGCCTGATTTGGCGTCAAAATATCAGATTGAATGGCAGCTTGCGGGTCTTTCGGAGCAGGA
The DNA here is from genome assembly GCA_002457055.1 of Rhodobacteraceae bacterium MED-G08. GTDB lineage: Bacteria > Pseudomonadota > Alphaproteobacteria > Rhodobacterales > Rhodobacteraceae > Salinivivens > Salinivivens marinus. The sequence continues at coordinate 32,913 of NTKT01000003.1, read as the reverse complement.
GGATCGATTTTTAAATGAAGCACGCATTGGTTTGATTACATGTCTGATTGGAATTTATTTAGTTTTAACTTGGGTTTTTGCGAGTTGGACACGGCCTATTGTAGTCATGGCAGTAATACCGTTTGGGCTTGTGGGAGCAATTTGGGGTCATTATGTTTGGGATGTTCCACTTTCAATGTTTTCTGTCGTTGGTTTGCTTGGCATGACGGGAATAATTATCAACGATTCCATTGTTTTAATTACAAGCATTGATGAGTACGCCCGCGATCGAGGGATTGTCCCTTCTATTGTTGATGCAGTTAAGGATAGGCTGCGTCCGGTAGTTCTCACCACTTTAACAACTGTATTGGGCTTGGCTCCTTTGCTTTATGAAAACTCCTCACAAGCACAATTTTTACGACCTACTGTAATAACTTTAGTCTATGGTTTAGGCTTTGGCATGTTATTAGTGCTATTGGTAGTTCCATCATTGGTTGCAATGCAAGGGGATCTAAAGAGGTTTTTTGTGGCTTTGCGTCATGGTTTAAAATTTCGAAATTTGAGAATTCGCCTTGGCTTCTATACTACAGCGTTTTTTATAGTTGCTTGGCTGAGTGCAACTGTCGGTTCACAAATACTAATAGGGGACTCATTAGTCGATTTTTCACAGCTGGGCATTTCAAATTTTAATTTTGGAGGTCTGGCTTCGGCTTTTCTCCTGTATTTACTAGGCGTTCTAGCCATTCTTTTCATATTTTATGCGGTAAATGCAATCACTTCAGTAAAAACTTCTAGACAAAGAGGCTAACCGGAGCATCCTACGAATTCTAGGGATTGGTTAGATCCAATAATTGTGGTTTTTATTGTTTCTCTTGAGATTACTCCAGGCAGTTCGGTCTCAACACTATTTTTTGTTGAGACTGTGATGCGATCATCAAAAATGTATGCCTTTTTTGATTTTACATAAAACACTGAACTCCCTACTTCGATCACAAAAAGCTCGATATTTTCTATTCCTGTTTTAACGTTCTTTTCGTTAAATTCTATGATTAGTTCACCGTTCTTTATGATACACTGGGGAGGTTGAAAACCTATATCATCCGATTTAATTGGTTCTGATAATATAGCACCTAAAATCTCGTAATTTTCTTGGTTTTGACCCGGTGTTGCAAAATAAGAAACGTTTAATGTAACTGGAATGCAAACATCCTCACAAAGTCCAATGTCAGCCTGTATTTCCAGCTTGATAGGTTTCGAAGTATCGATTGGTGTCACTTCGAGGGGAATTAATACGCTGTCCTTATAACCAATAGACCATAAATTATCGTCACCAAAAATAATGGGTGAAGGCCACATAATTTTTGCCGCAAGTACATTTTCAGATTTGTCAAAGGTGAATAAAGGCTCCAAACCAGCATTTCCTGGTAAACGCCAATAGGTTTTCCAGTTTTTATTTAAATCAATTTTTAAACCAAAAATGAGCTTCTGATCTTTTTCGATCCAACCATCAGTAATTTTTGCACTTACGAGCCCATTGGCATGAACAATCAGTGAGCTTGAAATAAGAAACCCAAAAACGAGTATTCCAAACTTAAATATTTTCATAGAGATGAGCTTAGATACCTGCATTGCTTGGGTAAGCTTAAATAAACATAGTATTATTTTGAAGCTCTTTTTTATAACTTTTTATTCTTGTATTGAGGCTCTTTTCAAACGGTCATTAATGGCAAGCCCAATTCCTTCGTTTGGAATTGGGCTAACAGAAATTGTTCTTGGATTAAAACTGTCTAAGATGTGGAGAAAGTTAAAAAGGTTTTGAGCAGCTTCACTTAGGCTTTTCCCTTTGGATAAATTCATATCACATTCAACGTCACCAAATCCTAGCTTTTTTTCTCCTTGCCTCCAATCTATTGCATCAAGACGCAACTTAGCCTTTGGAGCATAATGGGATTTCAATTGGCCTGGTGCGATAATTGGGCCTTCGTTATCATAATTTGCTATTTTTGCGCCCAATGCATTCGAAACGGCTTCAGGAGTTATAAAGCCGGTTCGTAAAATGGTAGGTACGCGCGTAAGTGTTACAATTGTGCTTTCAACACCCACTGCGGAGTTTCCACCATCAACAATCGCATCAATTTTTTGATTTAGGTTTTTTAAAACATGGTCGATAGAAGTAGAACTTATCTTGCCCGATAGGTTTGCGGATGGTGCTGCTAATGGCCTATTAAATTGACGTAAAATTTCTAACGCAACTGGATGACTGGGCATTCTTATCGCAACAGATGGAAGATTCGCACGGGCTGTTTTAGCAATTTGGGAATTTTTTGTTGATGGTAAAACAATTGTCAGCGGGCCGGGCCAAAATTTCTTTGTAAGGATTTCAGCGGCCTCGTTCCATTGAACATATTGTTTTGCCATTTTGATGTTTTTTACATGAATTATTAACGGATTAAAAGCAGGTCGTCCTTTGGCTTTAAATATCTTTGAAACTGCTTCTTCATTGGTAGCATCTGCCGCAAGGCCGTAGACCGTTTCTGTAGGAATTGCCACAAGTCCACCTAGCTGTAGAATTGATACGGCTTTTTCTATGTCTGACTGACTATACCCTAGGTTTTCAGTTTTCACGAAATGCTTCCTTATGACGTGGCGTCTTCCTTGATCCAATCCTAGAATTCTTTCACTGAACTTGGTAGCATCCCACGCTTATTACGTTTAATTAATTGATGAGGATCTTTATGCCAACGCGCGCCGCTGTTTCTGAATTCAAATTTATATTAGATAATATTATCGATTATGAAGAAGTTATTCAAACATCAAGGTTCAAAGACGCTAATGCAGAATTAGTTTCTCAAATTCTTATTGAGGCGGGGCGTATGTGCGACGATGTTTTATCACCTTTGAACAGGGTAGGTGATTTACAGCCAGCGATTTTAAGTAATGGGGTTGTTAAGACTTCGCCTGGTTTTGGGGATGGATATCACGCAGTAGCTCAAGGTGGCTGGATTTCTACTTCTGCATCCCCGGAGTTTGGCGGAATGGGACTACCACAGACATTAACGGCTTGTGTTAATGAAATGATGGCCGCAGCTTGCCTTTCCTTACAGTTAAACCCCTTGATGACCCAGGGTCAGATTGAGGCAATTGAAAATCATGCCGACGAGGGAATTAAGTCTATATATTTGCCGAAACTGATTTCGGGCGAATGGTGTGGTACAATGAATTTAACAGAACCTCATGCAGGTTCAGACGTGGGAGCGTTATCTACGAAGGCAGAGCCAAACGGAGATGGTTCTTATGCAATAACTGGACAAAAGATTTACATCTCGTGGGCGGATAATGACTTCACAGAAAATGTAATTCACCTCGTATTGGCGAGGTTGCCAGAAGCTATGCCTGGGCCTAAGGGTATATCTTTATTTCTTGTTCCTAAAAAACTTCCAGATGCCAAGGGAAATGCTGGTGTTTCTAATAAATTAAAAGTGGTCAGCTTGGAACATAAAATGGGGCTACATGGTAGTCCCACTGCGGTAATGCAGTACGAGGGCGCCACTGGTTGGATTATCGGTGAACCAAACGATGGTTTGCGGGCTATGTTTACCATGATGAACAATGCGAGGCTGGGTGTTGGAGGTCAAGGTATTGGTGTTGCTGAAGCAGCTTTTCAGCACTCCACCGAGTATGCATTGAACCGCAAGCAAGGTAAGTCAACTATTCAAAATAAACATGGCACAATAATTGATCATGCTGACATTCGCCGAATGTTAATATCAATGCGTGCTGATATTTTTGCTTCTCGATCAATTGAATTAGAAAATGCTAAAGCAATCGACATGGCAAATGCAACTGGGGAACCTGAATGGATTAACAAAGCTGCGTTCTTAACACCCATAACGAAAGTTTTTGGTACCGAGATAGGGATCAACATATCGAACCTAGGAGTTCAGATCCACGGTGGTATGGGCTTTATTGAAGAAACGGGTGCTGCGCAATTTAGTCGTGATGTGAGGGTTACCGCCATTTACGAAGGAACAAATGGGATTCAGGCTATGGATCTGGTTGGCAGGAAAATGATGGATAATGGTGAAACCGCATATGAGATTATTAACCAAATTAAAGAATATATTGATAATCTATCGGGCGTGAAAAAAGACTTATCCGGACTTTTGGGGTTGGCGAATGAAACGCTTCGTGAAACTGTTGAATATTTAATTTCAAAGAAAGAAGTGTCGGATCGTTTTGGAGGCGCGATGCCATTTCTTATGGGATTTGCTAGGGTTTTAGGTGGTTTTTATCATTTAAAAGCTGCAGTAGTTGAAGGCGATAATGGTCCTAGGACTAAGTTGGCCAATTTTTATATCAGAAGAATATTACCAGAGGCAATTTCTTTTCTTGTTGCTGCAAGAAGCGATCCTAACGAAATTTATAATTTCTCTGTAGATGAATTAGTTGGGTCCTGAGGTGACGATAAACCACCCCTGGGAAGCACCGCCTGAGTTTGCTGAACCTTTAAAAGTCGCTGACGGAATTTTCTGGTTTCGTGTGCCATTACCTAAGCCTTTAGATCATGTAAATGTGTATGTGCTTGAAGACAATAATGGATGGACTGTAGTCGACACAGGCCTTTCGACTAACAAAACGAGAGAAATGTGGCAAAAAATTTTTTCTGGGCCGATGGCTGGAAAGAAAATCCAAAGATTAATTGTTACTCATCACCATCCGGATCATGTAGGGTTGGCCGGTTGGTTTCAAAAAGAATATAAGGTTTCTTTATGGATGACCCGCACGGCTTGGCTTACAGCCCGTATGCTGCGGTTAGATGAGCAAAAGGTGCCGCCTCCAGAAACGATAGAGTTCTGGACGCAGGCGGGAATGCGCTCGGATATTATGGAGGAGCGGAAGAGTGGAAAGCCCTTCAATTTTGCTGATGCTGTATCTGCCCTTCCGCTTGGTTTTCGGCGAATTGTAAATAATGAAGAAATTGAGATTGGAAATCGTATTTGGAAAGTAAGGGTTGGAAATGGCCATGCGCCTGAACATGCAACGCTTTGGTCCAATGTAGATGATATTGTGATTGCTGGGGACCAAATTATTTCTTCTATCAGTCCGAATTTGGGAGTATATGCCACGGAGCCAAACGCTAACCCCGTAAAAGAATGGATTGATACTTGTCATAAACTATCTGCTTTTGCCTCAGATAAGCATCTTACTTTACCCGGTCATAAGTTACCATTTACTGGTTTAAAATTCCGATTGAAGCAAATGGTAGAAAATCATGAACTTGCTCTTAATCGTCTGATAAATTTTTTAGAAAAGCCTCACACTGCCGAAGAGTGTTTCAGTATTCTGTTTGGAAAAAGTATCCAAAAGTCAGAGTATGGTTTGGCTTTAGTAGAGGCGGTTGCACATGTTAATTACCTTTACTCAGACGGTACAGTATCTAGAGTTTTGGATAAAAACGGTGCCTTTAGATATCAAACTTTATGATAAAGTGCGGCAATTTTTATCTAACTTCGTGGGTGACAACGATTTTAAAGTTAGTTAAACAAAATTCGAGAGTGAAGGAATTTAAAATGACTACAGAACACAAACATGGGTCAATGGACACAGAAGTTCAGGAAAAAACATTTGCTGGCTTTATAAACTGGACGACTAAAACAGTTATTGTATGCATTTTGGCACTAATATTTATAGCTTTAGTTAATGGATAAATATTTAACCTTCCTGGGTTTTGGGACGTGAATGCATTAGCAGTGTCGTTTATAGCTTTGGGCCAACAGGTCGTTTTGCTAAGTGAAAATACCTAGTTTCGATTTTACTATGAGTTCTAAGATATAGAGTTCACAATCGAATAATATTGTAAACGAGTTTAATAAATATTGTTTTGATCAACTGGATAATTTGGTTTGATAAAAAAAGAATTACTTGACGAGTATATAATAGCTCCAAATCCAGATGGAGTGGAATTGACTAAAACCGTTGAAGGCTTAGACCATGAGGGTAATTCCTTTATAAGTCAGGTTATTGAGGAAAAGCCTCTTACGATTTATTTAAATAGTCAAGAAATCGTAACAGCAATGACAATTGGTGATTATCCTGAGTATTTAGCAGTTGGATTCCTTAAGAATCAAGGGATGCTTGATAGCTTGAATCCGGTTATATCTGTCGATTATGATGACGACTTGGCCGTGGTTGTCGTAAGAACTGAAAGTGAAACTAGCTTCGAAGAAAAGCTAAAGAAAAAAACGAGAACAAGCGGTTGCGCTGTAGGTACAGTTTTTGGAGATATGATGGAGGGTTTGGAGGGCTTAAAGCTTCCCACAAGCCAGCTGCGGATTTCTTGGCTTTATGACTTATCCAACAAAATAAATAGGACACCTTCACTATACCTGGCAGCTGGCGCAATACATGGAACGGTTCTGTGCAAGGAAAATAAGGCATTGGTCTACATGGAAGATGTTGGTAGGCACAACGCTGTTGATAAAATCGCGGGATGGATGGATTCCCATAATGTAAGTGGTAGTGATAAGATTCTGTACACCACTGGGAGATTGACATCTGAGATGGTTATTAAAACTGCTCAAATGGGAATACCAATCTTGGTATCAAGGTCAGGCTTTACAGCATGGGGTGCAGAAATTGCAGTTAAAGTTAATTTGACGCTTATTGGTCGGATGAGAGGTCAAAGATTTACATGTCTGTCCGGATCTGATCGCCTTATTTGGGATGTTGACGGCGAGAACGCTGATGACAAATAGGCCGCCGTCAGTCATTTTAGCGGGAGGTCTGGCCCGTCGAATGGGTGGAGGTCACAAGTCATTGTTAAAGCTTGACGGATTGCCGATGCTAGACCACGTGATCCAACGATTACAGCCGCAGACTTCTAAAATTGTGCTCAATGTCAATGGCGATAACTCGCAGTTTTTAGGTTACGGGCTGCCTATTGTTTCGGATACTTTACCAGGCTTTTTGGGACCATTAGCCGGAATTTTGTCTGGGTTGCGATGGGCTCAGAATTTAAATGCTGATTGTTTAATTTCAGTTGCAGCCGATACGCCGTTCTTTCCGGAAGATTTGGTTGAAAAGTTAATAAATGCTACTGATGATATGAAATATCCTTTAGCTTTAGCTTTTACACGAGATGAAAAAGGAAAAGTTCGTCGACACCCCACTTTTGGCATTTGGCCGGTATCACTTGCTGACAATTTAGAGGATGCTCTTGTGGATGGATTGCGAAAAATTGTCTTTTGGGTTGATCAACACGGTGGTAGATGTGTTGAATTTGATCAAGGTTTATTCGATCCATTCTTCAATGTAAATTCGCCTGATGATTTATTAAGGGCAGAGCGACTTTTAGGGACAAAAAAATGAAAGTATTTGGGGTAACGGGTTGGAAAAACTCTGGAAAAACAGGACTTGTTGAACGGCTGGTTAGTGAATTTATATCTCGAGGGCTGAGTGTTTCAACTGTAAAGCATGCACATCACACTTTTGATGTTGATCATCCTGGTCGGGACAGTTATCGCCATAGGGCTGCTGGAGCTAAAGAAGTGCTTCTCGTTTCCAAAAATAGATGGGCAATAATGCACGAATTGAGAGATGAAGATGAACCAGAATTGTCCGAAATATTAAAAAAAGTTGAGAAAGTTGATTTGGTTATCATCGAGGGTTTTAAAAGAGACCGGCATCCTAAAATAGAGGCATTTAGAGCAGAGACTGGGACCAGTGCTATAGCCAGAGAGGACGAGTCGATCGTTGCAGTTGCGGCGGATACATCCCTGACCAATTTAAAAATACCTGTATTTGACTTGAATAATACTTCTGAAATAGCTGATTTCATATCAGGCTTTTTAGATTTAAATGTTTGATCACGTATTTGCTATAGATTGGTCAGCAAGATCGCGACCAAGCCCCAAGAAGCCGTCTGCAGATTCTATTTTTATTGCCCAAAAAGATACGATTGAAACCAAACACCATCCAAAATATTTTAGGACTCGATTTTCTGCATACGAATATTTGACGGGGGAACTCCAAAAAAATGTTGCAAAAGGTAAGCGCCAATTAGTTGGCTTTGACTTCTCATTTGGTTTTCCGACAGGTTTTTTGTCAAGTTTGGTAGGGGAGCGGAATATAAAGGTTCTGTGGAAATGGTTCCTTGATGAAGTTAGAGACGATGCGAATAACGTGAACAATAGATTTTTAGTAGCAGACAAAATAAATTCCCTATTTAGCGGCATTGGCCCATTCTGGGGGTGTCCTGCCAATCTAAAGCTACCAAATCTGCCAGCTAAAGGAACGGAGTGTAAAGAACATAATTTGCCACAATTCCGTATATGTGAGCAATTTACTGCCGCACAACCAGTCTGGAAGCTTTACACGACTGGTGCCGTAGGCTCTCAGACCTTTCTAGGTGTGCCATATTTATATCGTTTAGCATTAGAGTTTGGTGAGGACATAGCTTTCTGGCCATTCGACGCAAAAGCATTCCTAGCTAATAATAAAATTGTTGTCTGTGAGATTTATCCAAGTATGTTCTTTGACAGTCATGCGCAAAAAAAATTAATCGATTTGTATCCTGATCAACAATATAACATAAAGGACGCCAGCCAAGTGCAATTAATGGCGGATTTATTATTAAGTTCTGCTGGAGCCCCTTGGTTTCAATCATATTTAGACCTAAGTAAATATTCTGAGAAAATAAGTGAAGAAGGTTGGATTTTTGGTCAAGGAATCGGGGTTGGCCAATGAAGAAACCACCTCCTTTAAAAAACGATTGCTTTGTATTGCCTCAAGGAACAAAGTGGACCCTCGTCGATGATGCCCTAGAGCGTTTAAAATCGGTTTCAAAGTGTCTGGTTGAAACCGAGAAACTGTCTGCAAAAGATGCCATAGGGAGGGTCTTGGCTGCAAATATTCATGCTGGTTTTAGCAGTCCTCCTCATGCAAATTCGGCTGTGGATGGTTACGCCATTAATTCAAAAGATTTGAAAAAAAGTGGCCTAATAAGCCTTACAATTTTGCCTGGTAGAGCTGCCGCTGGGCATCCATATTCTGGAGAAATTACAGAAGGGGATGCTCTGCCAATATATACTGGTGCCAAAATGCCCATTGGAGCTGATACGGTTATTTTACAAGAAGACACTGTTTCCGAAAACAGTAAAGTAAGTTTTTATGGCCCAATTAAAGCTGGATCAAATACTCGGGATCTAGGTGAAGATGTTGAAGAAAATACATTAATACTCCCCAAAGGAAGAAGAATTACACCAGGTGATATTGCATTGATGGCTTCCACTGGTGTTTCGTCGATAACTGTATACTCAAGGCTCAAGGTTGGAATATTTTCGACTGGTGATGAAGTCATCAATTCAGATGTTGACCCCTCTGCCGGGCAAGTATTTGATGCTAATCGTCCGCTGTTATATTCACTCTTGGACGAATGGGGCTTTGATGTAATCGACTTTGGTATTCTTAGGGATAATAGAAAACATATTGAGACTGAATTAGCAAAGGCCAGTGGACAGGTAGATGTTATAATAACTTCAGGCGGTGCATCAGCTGGTCAGGAAGATCACATGTCTGCTATACTAACAAAAAATGATAGCCTTGCGGTCTGGCGTATTGCGGTTAAACCAGGGCGCCCACTGATATTAGCAGTATACAATGGTAAGCCAGTTTTTGGGTTGCCTGGTAATCCAGTTGCAGCAGGAACATGTGCCATGGTTTTTGCAAAGCCAGCACTTAATGTTTTTTCAGGTAGTAATTGGTTGGAGCCATTATCGTTTGAATTGCCGGCTAACTTTTCAAAATCAAAGAAGGCTGGTCGCCGCGAATTCCTTCGAGCAAGAATTCGAAATGGCAAAGTAGATATTTTTAAATCGGAAGGATCTGGACGAATAAGTGGTCTTTCGTGGGCAGAAGGTTTTGTAGATCTACCAGAGCATGAATTGTCTGTGATGCCCGGGGAAAACGTGAAATATATCCCATTTTCATCGTATCTGGATTAGTTTTTCCAACAGTATTTATTGTAGGCCACAAAATTTTCATGAGTATGTGATTTGAAAGCTGGACAATTTTTATTCCATATGAAAAACGAGGCGCATTAGGAGACTCCAAATGACAACGACACGTTTTGCACCATCTCCCACTGGATATTTGCACATAGGAAACTTGCGTGCGGCATTAATGAATTTTTTAATAGCCAGAAAGTCTCGGGGAGAGTTTATTTTACGAATAGATGATACTGATGCAGAAAGATCTAAACAGAAGTTCATCGATTCAATTTTGTTTGACTTGGAGTGGCTTGGGTTAAATTGGGATAGAATTGAATATCAATCAAAAAGATTGGAAAGGTATGTCAGCACGGCCGAAGAATTAAGGGAGATGGGCAGATTTTACGAGTGTTTTGAAACCCCTACTGAACTAGATTTGAAGAGAAAAAAGCTACTGAATATGGGGAAACCACCTGTTTACGATAGGGCTGCTTTAAATCAGAGTGCAGATGAAAAACTTTCAATCAAAGCTGAGCGTGGATCAGGTCATTGGCGATTTCTTTTAGATCACGAAAGAGTAACATGGACTGATGGTATACTTGGAAATATGTCAATAGATGCTGCATCAGTCTCTGACCCAGTTCTCATTCGGGGTGATGGCCAGTTTTTATATACTTTAGCTTCGGTTGTAGACGATATAGAAATGGGAGTTACAGACATTGTGCGTGGTGCTGACCATGTTACCAATACGGCCACTCAGATCCAAATAATGAAAGCACTAGGAGTGCCGCCTCCAAGCTTTGCGCACCACTCTCTGCTTATCGGATCACAGGGAGAATCTTTGTCGAAAAGGTTTGGTACCATGGCACTGAAAGATTTACGTGCCTCTGGATTAGAGCCATTTTCAATAATATCTCTGATTGCTAGGCTGGGGTCGAGCCAGCCGGTAGAACTCTATTCTAGTTTTGAGGAAGTAGCTGCAGGTTTCGATTTATCAAACTTTGGCTCCGCACCCACAAAGTTCGATCTAAATGATCTTAAACCTCTAACACAACGCTATATTCAAAACCTGCCCTTTGAAGAAGTAAAAAATGATTTAATGAGTGCCGGCGTGCCCTCTAATTTAGCAGAATCTTTTTGGAATGTTATACATGAAAATATAAAGGTGCGTTCGGATCTTGCCGCATGGTGGACAATTTGTGCAGAGGGTGCTGAACCTTTAATTGACGACGAAGATAAAGAATTCGTTATGCAAGCTTTGATTTTGTTGCCTGCACAACCATTTACATCAGAGACATGGGGTAAATGGACTACAGCAGTAAAAGAAGCAACGGGTAGAAAAGGTAAAAATTTGTTTATGCCTCTACGAAAAGCACTCACGGGTATGGAGCATGGACCGGATATGTCGGCGTTTTTACCCTTTTTACAAATAATAAAGGCAAAGGTGTAACTTATTAAGCCCGAATGACTTCTAGTAGAAATCTACTTTTGATTTTTACAGTAGGTTTATATTTTCTGTTCTGGCTCGGTTTGATAATTAGTCTTCCATTCTTCCATCGTCATCCCGTAGAAAAGTTCCCGAGCTTGCTCTTTATCCATAGATACTCCGCGCTCGTTGGCTGCTTCTTGGTACCATCTGGCGAGACAGTTTCTACAAAAACCCGCCAAATTCATCAAATCGATGTTTTGAACATCAGTACGTTTCTCCATAAGATGATCTTTTAATGAGCGGAATGCAGCAGCTTCTATTTCAAGTTTTGTTTGGTCGTCCATTATTCTCTCCGGCTCGTTAGATAGTTTCAATATTATCTTTTATACTTAATTATAATTACTGTAGTTAATTTCTCTATATACAAAGATTTGAAGAAACCATAAATAACCTATTAGAGCGGTACTTTAGTTTTTTAATATTCTGAGCTTATTTTTTGCGAGTGTTAATATTTTTTTACAATTTCTCGATACATAGATCAATGTTGCACTGAATATTAAAATAGTTCATACAGGCGCTATGTTACCGCTAACATATAACCAGTGGTTTTCATGATATAAAGGAAAGCTGATGAGACGTCATCGCAATGTAAAAATCGTTGCAACCCTTGGTCCAGCTTCGGACGATTACGAAACTATTAAGGCTCTTCATCTTGCTGGAGCTGACGTCTTCCGGTTAAATATGAGCCATGGTTCTCATGATGATATCGCACAACGTCACAATACTATCAGAGAGATTGAGGAAGAATTAAATAGTCCAATAGGGATACTTGTTGATCTGCAGGGGCCAAAACTACGGGTTGGGGAGTTTAAAAATGACTCCGAAACCCTTGTTGAGGGGCAAGAGTTCCGTCTTGATCTGAAAACGGATTTGGGAACTTCTAAAAGAGTTAGTCTACCGCATCCTGAAATTTTTGCTGCTCTTACGACTGGATCAATCTTATTGGTAAACGACGGAAAAATTAAACTCGAAGTTACGGCATTTAGTAAAGACTCCGCAGACTGCATTGTAAGGGCTGGTGGTGTTATTTCTGATAGAAAAGGAGTGAATGTTCCAGATGTCATTCTTCCTCTAGCTGCTTTATCTGAGAAAGATAGAACAGATTTAGAGTTTGCTTGTGGATTAGGTATTGATTGGCTGGCTCTGTCCTTCGTGCAACGGCCTGAAGACGTTATGGAGGCGCGTGAATTAGCAAAAGGACGGGCAGCTGTTTTATCGAAGATCGAAAAACCAGCCGCACTTGCGAAATTTGATGATATTCTGAAGAGCTCTGATGGTATTATGGTTGCACGTGGCGACCTGGGAGTTGAATTGCCGGTTCAGAACGTGCCACCAGTTCAAAAAAGATTAGTTCGTGCGTGCCGGGCAGCAGCCAAGCCAGTGATAGTGGCTACGCAAATGCTAGAAAGTATGATTGAAAGTCCAATGCCTACTCGGGCTGAGGTGTCAGATGTGGCTACGGCAATATATGAAGGTGCTGATGCAATCATGTTGTCAGCGGAATCTGCAGCTGGTCTTTATCCTGTAGATGCAGTTCAAACGATGGATAATGTTGCGATTGAGGTTGAAAGTGACCCAACGTATCGAGAAATTATAGAAGCATCGCGAAATGCACGTCGTAACTCTGTTGCAGATGGAATAGTGTCTGCTGCACGAGAAATTGCAGAAACAACTGATATTAAAGCGATCAGTTGTTACACTCAATCCGGGACAACCGCCTTGCTAATCGCTCGGGAAAGGCCGCGTGTTCCAATTGTTGCCATGACTTCTGAAATAGAAACAGCAAGAAGATTATCACTCACTTGGGGCACAAATACTGTTATGTCTGGAGCGAAGCAACGTTTCAAAGAAGCTGTTGTCAGTGCAGTGCGAGGAGCATTATCGGAGGGTTATGCTTCGGAAAACGATCAAATAGTAATAACTGCAGGTGTCCCATTTAATATACCAGGCACTACAAATATTTTGAGGGTCGCTCCATGCAACGAAAGAATGATCTATTCAATGGATCCAGAATAGCGACCTCAGTAAGCAATTAAATGCGCACTTTCATTAATATTTAAGTCCAAAATATTGAAAATTGGGCTTGCGCAGACTACTAACTGCAGATATGTCAGCGACGCGGGGCCGGCTAATGGCATGCCGAGTCTCGTGTTAACATTTTCCTAAGGAGAACCAAATGCCTAAGATGAAGACTAAATCGAGCTGCAAAAAGCGATTTAAAGTGACTGCCACCGGCAGGGTTAAAACCGCCCAAGCTGGAAAGCGGCACGGAATGATTAAGCGGACAAATAAATTTATTCGTACAGCCCGAGGTACTACAACCCTCAGTGCCCCTGATGAAAAAATCGTTAAGGGCATGATGCCCTACGCGCGATAAGGAGAGCTAGAATGTCTCGAGTAAAAGGTGGTACAGTTACACACGCCCGACACAAAAAAATTATTGAGCAGGCTAAAGGCTATTACGGCCGACGCAAGAATACTTTCAAGGTAGCTGCGCAAGCGGTGGACAAAGCCAATCAGTACGCGACCCGTGATCGCCATAACAAAAAGAGAAATTTTAGAGCGTTGTGGATCCAGAGGATAAATGCTGCTGTCCGTGCTCATGATGAAGCACTTTCGTATAGTAGATTTATAAATGGATTAACAAAAGCGGGTATCGAGGTCGACCGGAAGGTGCTCGCGGATCTCGCTGTGCATGAGCCAAAAGCGTTCAGCACAATAGTAGATCAAGCAAAAGCCGCTTTAGTAGCTTAGTCTGAGAAAAAATTTTTAGATAAAGCCGTGCAGCTAGCGCGGCTTTTTTATTACATCGGATACAAAAAAACTTGTCAATCTATCTATACATGATAGCACAGTGTCGCCTGAGTAGTGAGGAAAAATGGACGATTTACGTATAAAGTATATTACAGCCATTTCCGAAGCTAAAGATGAAAATTCTCTAGAAGATGTTCGTCTTGCGGCTCTTGGAAAAAAAGGTGAGGTCAGTTTGCGAATGCGCGAGCTGGGCAAGATGACACCTGAAGAGCGGAAAGTGGCTGGCCCCACGCTCAATGCGCTCAAAGATGAACTTAACTCAGCACTTAATGCAAAAAAGACTGCTTTAGCAGATGCCGTTTTAAACGCACGCCTTGAAACCGAGTGGTTAGATGTAACCTTGCCATCTCGCTCAAAAAACAATGGCTCTATTCATCCAATTTCCCAGGTAACAGAGGAAGTTATTGCAATTTTTGCCGATATGGGCTTTTCGGTTGCTGAAGGACCAAGAATTGAAACGGATTGGTATAATTTTGATGCACTGAATATCCCTGGTCATCATCCGGCAAGAGCCGAAATGGACACTTTCTATATGAAAAGGAAGTTAGATGATGAGCGGCCGCCTCACGTTTTAAGAACGCATACTAGCCCAGTGCAGGTTCGTACAATGGAAAAAAGTGGTGCACCAATTCGTGTAATATGTCCTGGGGGAGTATACCGAGCTGACTATGACCAGACCCACACGCCGATGTTTCATCAGGTTGAGGGTTTGGCAATAGATAAAGATCTATCAATGGCAAATCTAAAATGGGTGCTTGAGCAATTTGTGAAGATCTTTTTCTCAGTAGATGATGTTGAACTCAGGTTTAGAGCATCTCATTTCCCATTTACGGAGCCATCAGCTGAGGTGGATATCAGATGTTCTTGGAATGACGGTCAATTAAAAATAGGTGAAGGTAATGACTGGCTGGAAATACTTGGGTCAGGCATGGTGCATCCTAAAGTCTTGAGTGCGGGGGGTATTGACCCCAATATTTGGCAGGGATTTGCATTTGGTATGGGAATAGATCGGATCGCAATGCTTAAATATGGGATTCCTGATTTAAGATCATTTTTTGACAGTGACCTACGTTGGCTGCGTCATTATGGTTTTGCATCGTTGGATCAACCTAATTTGCACGCGGGACTAAGTCGTTAAGTAGGGAAATATATTTAAGTCTTGTAATGTTAATAAAACATCCAACAATATTTTATAATCTTTTAGAGATAGTTACCCATAATAATCACGGACAGGCATAATGAAATTTACATTTTCTTGGTTGAAAGAGCATCTAGATACAACGGCTTCTTTGGACGAGGTTGTATATGCTTTGACTGACCTTGGCTTAGAGGTGGAAGAAGTAAGTGATCCAATAAAAAAATTAAACGATTTTACAATAGGAAAAATTCTCAAAGCCGAGAAACATCCTGATGCGGATAAATTACGTGTTTGTAAAGTCGACACTGATAATGGTGAGGCACAAATAATTTGTGGTGCACCGAATGCCAGAGATGGTATTCTAGTTGTCGTAGCAAAGCCGGGCGTATACGTGCCGGGAATTGATACAACGATTGGGGTCGGTAAAATCCGAGGAATAGAAAGTCATGGAATGATGTGCTCTGAGAGAGAAATGGAGCTATCAGACGAGCACGATGGTATTATTGAACTCGCGTCAGGAGATGTAGGTGAACCCTACGGTAATTGGCTATTAAAAAACAAGCCTGAAAAGGTAGACGCCGTTGTTGAAATAGCAATAACGCCTAACAGGCCAGATGCATTGGGTGTTCGCGGCATTGCCCGTGATTTAGCGGCACGGGGTTTGGGTACTTTAAAGCCGATGGAGGTACGACCCATTCCTGGAAAATTTGAATGTCCAATATCTGTATCCATTGAACCTGATACTCTTGTAAATGCGCCGGTTTTCTATGGTAGATTGATAAGAGGGATAAAAAATGGTCAATCACCACAATGGTTGCAGAATAAATTACGTGCAATTGGGTTACGGCCTATTTCAACTTTAGTAGATATTACGAATTTTTTTACTTATGATACCAATCGACCGCTACACGTTTTTGACGCAGATAAGTTGAATGGAACCTCTATCAGAGTGCATGATGCACTGGGAGGGGAAAAATTTAGCGCTTTGGATGATAAAGAGTATGTGTTGTCAAAAGGTATGACAGTAATTTCTGATAGCGAAGGAATAGAAAGTTTAGCAGGCATAATGGGGGCTAGCGCCTCTGGATGTACTGATACTACAGAAAATGTTTTCATTGAGGCTGCATATTTTAATCCAATAAGGACAGCTTACACTGGACGAGAACTAAAAATAAATTCGGATGCTCGATATCGCTTTGAAAGAGGAATAGATCCAGAGTGGACGGCTTTTGGTATTGAGGCGGCCACAAAAATGATCATTGAATTATGCGGCGGAGAACCATCCAATGTTGTCCAGGCAGGTGAAATACCTAATCATGGCAGGGCATACAAAGTAGATACTGCAAGGATTGAGTCTTTAGTCGGCATGGCCATTCCACCACATAAGCAGCTAAATATTCTGGCAAACCTAGGCTTCGTTATCAAGGGCGATACTGCAAGTGTACCTAGTTGGCGGCCAGATATTCAGGGTGAAGCTGATCTTGTAGAGGAGATAGCGCGGGTAGTATCTCTTACAAAGCTACAGGGTATACCGCTTCCTAGAATTACTAATGCGGTCCCTAAACCTGTATTAAGTGCAACGCAGCTTAGGGAGCAAACTTCCCGGCGAGCAGCTGCTGGATTGGGATATAATGAGTGCGTTTCATATAGTTTTATCGATGAGAAAAGTGCGAAGTTATTCGGTGGAGGTGATGCTTCTACCCAGTTAGAAAATCCAATTTCTAGTGAGATGAGCCATATGCGCCCAGATTTATTTCCGGGTTTATTACAAGCTGCTTCAAGAAATCAAGCTCGAGGCTTTTTTAATATGGCGCTATTTGAATTAGGACCTGTATTCAATGGCGGTGATCCTGGAAATCAGCAAAATAACCTTAGTGGTGTACTGATCGGGCAAACTGCCTCGAAAGATGTGCATGGGCAGGATAGAGAAGTAGACGTTTTTGATGTTAAGTGCCACATAGAGAATATCTTATCTTTAATTGGAGCTCCATCTAAATTCCAAATTTTACGTGGTGCAGAATCCCATTGGCACCCTGGACGGCATGGCCGTATTTGTCTTGGCCCGAAAAAAACCATAGGTATATTTGGTGAGCTACATCCGAAGATTTTAAGTTCTTTTGATATAAAAGTACCAACAGTTGGCTTTACCATTCTGCTTGATAATATTCCTACACCTCGAAATTCAAACACTACTCGGCCACCGTTTAGAGCAAGATCCTTGCAGGCAGTTGAGCGAGATTTTGCTTTTGTTGTCGGTGCAAAGGTAGAAGCGTCAGTTATAACAACTGCAGCAATGGCGTCTAAAAAGGATATCATCGAAGAGGTTAGAGTTTTTGATGAGTTTATTGGTGGTGATTTAGGTGATGGAAAGAAGTCAGTTGCAATAACTGTAAGACTACAGCCCACTGAAAATACTCTTACAGAGGTTGAGATTGAGGAAATTAGCAAAGGTATTATTGAGAGAGTAGAATCTTCTACGGGTGGTATTTTGCGCCGTTAGCTAATACATGATTACAATTTTTCTGATTAAAAAGAATGGTAAATTTGAAATTTCATTTCAACAGATAAAAGGAGAATTTAATGCTAGGTGTTTATTTAGCGGGTGAAATTCATACTAATTGGAGAGAAGAGATAGCAGATGGCGCTCGAAATCTTAATGTGATGTTTACGGCTCCCGTAACTGATCATGAAGCTAGTGATGATTGTGGTGTCAAAATAATGGGCTCTGAAGAATTGAAATTCTGGCACGATCATAAAGGAGCGAAGCTCAATGCAATTAGGACAAGAAGATTTATAGAAGAAGCTGACGTTATTGTAGTACGTTTTGGTGAAAAGTATAAGCAGTGGAATGCAGCCTTTGAGGCTGGTTATGCAGCAGCACTTGGCAAGTCAATTATTGTGATGCATGGGCCTGATCATCAGCATGCATTAAAAGAGGTAGATGCTGCGGCATTGGCAGTTGTACAATCCTCCAAACAGGTTGTGGAAATATTAGAGTATATAGAAAAAGGTACTTTGCCAGCTTAACCAGCTAAGAGTGTCACTAAGTTTATTTGTTAACTCAGCTTAATGTAAGATGCTTAAAGCTTTAAGATCAGGTTTGACCGTTTCTATTCCGAGGGCTTCACCGACTGCAGCGTATGTTAATTTACCATCGTGTACATTAAGCCCATCAAATAGATGTGGGTTATCCGAACAGGCCTTTATCCAGCCTTTATCTGCAAGAGAAATTATAAAAGGAAGTGTAGCATTCCCGAGAGCTAAAGTTGAAGTGCGTGCAACTGCTCCCGGCATATTTGCAACGCAGTAATGCATTATGCCATCTATTTCATAAATTGGATCAGCATGTGTCGTGGCGCGAGATGTTTCAAAACAACCACCTTGATCAATTGCAACATCAACTAAAGCGGTGCCAGGTTGTAGGGTAGATAACTGCTCTTTGCTTATTAATTTTGGAGCCTCTGCACCTGCAACCAGAACGGCACCAATGATTAAATCTGCTTGTGAGGCGAGTTCAGCAGTTGCCTTTTGTGATGCATATCCATTTTTAAAAAGGTGACCGAAGACGTCATCAATATAGCGTAGACGGGATAATGATTTGTCTAATACTGTAACATCGGCACCCATTCCAGCAGCAACTCTTGCTGCATTAGTGCCCACCACACCGCCACCAAGAACTAAAACTTTTGCAGGCGCTACTCCAGGAACTCCTCCCAAAAGAACACCTCTACCACCATTAGCTTTCTGTAAAGTCCAAGCTCCCATTTGGGGTGCAAGACGGCCTGCAACCTCTGACATTGGCGCCAAGAGTGGCAAGCCCCCATTTAAATCCGTTACCGTCTCATAGGCGATTGCGGTACATCCACTGTCAATAAGGTCATGGGTTTGTTCAGGGTCTGGTGCCAGATGAAGATAGGTAAATAATAATTGACCGCTTCTAAGCATTTTACGTTCGATTGCCTGGGGTTCTTTAACCTTAACGATCATGTCTGCTTTATAAAAAACCTCTTTTGCACTTCCAACTATTTCAGCTCCCTCTTTTTCATAATCACTATCAACAAACCCCGCGCCTTGGCCGGCATTCGTCTCTATGGTTACAAAATGGCCGCGCCTAACGAGTTCGTTTACCGCAGCTGGTGTCAGGCCTACTCTAAATTCTTGTGACTTTATTTCTTTTGGGCAACCAACCTTCATCACCTAATCCCACTAGTTTACTTAAGAGAACAATACGTTGCTTTTAAAGAAATTTTGTGTTAATTATTGCTCTATAATGGGTTTTTATTGAAATAATTTTCGAAAAAATGTTAACTTAATGATATGAAATTCGAGAAACATAAGTTGGATAGCACAGACTTACGAATCCTTAAGGTGCTTCAAATCAAGGGCAGAATTTCGAATGCAGAACTTGCAGACGAAATTAATTTATCTCCTTCAGCATGCCATAGAAGGATCCAAAGGATTGAGGACAGGGGTTTTATCAAAGATTATGTAGCATTATTAGATCCTAGAAAAGTTGGTGTTCCAACCACCGTCTTTGTTGAGATAAGGCTTAACGCACAAGCTGATGATGTTCTTGACGCGTTTGAGAAAGCTGTGTCTAAAATCCCTGACGTATTAGAGTGTCATTTGATGGCCGGCTCGGCAGATTATATTCTTAAGGTCGTTGCAGAAGATACTGAAGATTACTCGAGAATCCACAGGCAACAATTGACTAGATTACCTGGAGTTGCACAAATGCAAAGTTCTTTTGCGCTCCGAACTGTATTTAAAACTACCGCATTACCAGTGTAACGTGCTGTTCAGATAAAATAGTCTTCAAAGACATTAATTATGGAAAACTTAATAATTTCCACTAGCATTTAGTGACATTAGTCTGTAATTTTGATTCCCTGTCATTCTTTTAGATTTTAGCAGCCAATTTAAGTTATAGTAACCACATAAAATAAGACGTTTTAAAAAATGAAAAAAAATCAGCGGGATAAGTTTAATTGGTTAGAGGCTGAACTCAATGAAACATACGATGAGATGTTTGAGGCTGAGTTTTCTGAGCCAATGCTCCCGGATGAGTTCTGGAAAATATATAAGGGTGAACGTCCAGACACATTAGAAAAAAGAACCTACTTTGGAAATTTATTACGTCTCCAGATGAAATTAATAAAATTACAGGATTGGGTGGAAAATACAGGATCAAAAGTGCTCATTATTTGTGAGGGTCGCGATGGCGCGGGGAAGGGCGGTGTAATAAAAAGGATAACACAACGTTTGAATCCACGCGTTGCACGTGTTGTTGCTTTGCCCAAACCCACTGAGCGAGAAATGACCCAGTGGTATTTTCAGCGCTATGTACCTCATCTGCCTGCAGGCGGTGAGATCGTATTGTTTGATAGGTCATATTATAATCGCGCCGGGGTAGAGCGTGTTATGGGCTTCGCCTCTGAAGACCAGGTGGAACAGTTTTTTCGTGATGTGCCAGAGTTTGAGCGGATGTTGGTAAGATCTGGAATAATCGTCCTTAAATATTGGTTTTCAATTTCAGATGAAGAGCAACAGTTACGTTTTATGATGAGAATTCACGATCCAATGCGACAGTGGAAACTTTCACCCATGGACCTTGAAAGTAGGGTCAGATGGGAGGATTACACAAAAGCCAAAGAAGAAATGTTTTCCAGGACAAATATACCTGAGGCACCTTGGTACATAGTCGAGGGGAATGACAAAAAGAGAGAACGGTTAAATTGTATTGAGCATATTTTGAGTCAAATTCCATACTCAGAAGTTGATCACGAAAAAATAGAGCTACCAGATAGGGTTTTTAATCCTGACTACGAAAGACGAGTGCTGCCCGACAAACTCTATGTTCCTAAAATATATTGAGGTTGTTAAGATAAATAAAAACCCCCATCAGTGGTGGGGGTTTGAGTGAAATAATTTAAAGCATTCCTTCACGTTGTGCTTTTTTACGCGCCAGCTTTCGAGCTCGTCTTATCGCTTCAGCCTTTTCACGGGCTTTTTTCTCCGAGGGCTTTTCAAAATGTTGTTTTAACTTCATTTCGCGAAATACACCTTCTCGCTGTAATTTCTTCTTCAAAGCACGAAGAGCCTGGTCTACGTTGTTATCTCTTACACTTACCTGCATGTGGTAGTCACCACCTTTCCAATTTTGAGTTGCGCTTTATCGCAGGAAATGTTTGGTTACCAAGAAATTGAAATTTTGTCCATAGTATAAAATTGAGAACAAAAGATAGTTATGACAGAACAGAAAGAAACATTAGAAAAGCTTTTATCTGCTGCAAAACTTCACGTTCCCTTTGATGGTTGGGGAGATGTTACCTTCAATGCAAGTTGTGAAGATGCAGGTTTGGATCCCCAAATTGCTCGTCTTTATTGTCCACGTGGTGGACTGGACCTTGCTATTTATTACCACCGGTTATGTGATCAAAAGCTATTTGAGGAAAACAGGTCGCGACAGTGGGATGAAGCAAGGCTGCGAGATAAAGTAGGTAGTTTAATAAAAAATCGACTTGAACTTGTTGATGAAAAAGAACTTGTCCGGCGTGCCACCACTTTGTTTGCGTTACCTCCCAATAATATTACTGGCTTAAAATTAATCTGGGAAACGGCAGACATCATATGGAAGCTAGCAGATGATACCTCTAATGACATTAACTGGTACACCAAAAGAACTACACTCTCCGCTGTGTATGGCGCAGTAGTATTATTTTGGCTTGGTGACAATTCTTCTGAAAGTGAGAAAACCTGGGAATTTTTAGATAGACGTTTGGCAGATGTAATGAGGTTCGAGAAATTAAAGAGTACGCTCAAAGCCAATCCAACGCTTAAGCCATTTAGTGATTTTATTATTAAAACAGCTTCTAATATCAAGGCTCCTGTCGAGTCTAAAACACCTAAGCCAGGTAATTTTCACTAAGCTTATGCAATAAATGATAATTTGTCAGGGTATCAATGAAAGTAATTGAAATAACGAAGCCGGGTGGTCCAGAGGTATTAAAATTATCATCAAGAACCTGTCCAGAACCTTCAACTGGGCAAGTTTTAATTAAGGTTTGCTATGCAGGTGTAAACAGACCGGATGCGTTACAGCGGGCGGGTCTCTACAAGCCTCCGAGCGATGCTTCAGATTTACCTGGGCTTGAGGCGGCTGGCGAAATTGTTAAGATAGGTAATGCTGTTAGTGGCCTTAGTATTGGTGAACCAGTTTGTGCCCTACTTCCCGGCGGTGGATATGCTGAATATGTCACAACACAAGCAGCTCATTGTTTACCAATTCCAGATGGCTTTTCATTGAAACAAGCTGCTTGTCTTCCTGAGACTTTTTTTACGGTTTGGTCAAACGTATTTCTACGTGGAAAATTGAAAGCAGGAGAGCGTTTCTTAGTTCACGGAGGGTCGTCAGGTATTGGGACTACCGCAATACAACTTGCAAATAAGATGGGTTCTAGGGTTTTTACTACTGCTGGAAGTGATAAGAAACTAGCAGCCTGTTTAAGATTAGGTGCTGAAATTGGGATAAATTATAATGAAAAAGATTTTGTTGAGGAAATTAAAAAAATAGGTGGAGTGGATGTAATCTTAGATATGGTAGGTGGTGAATATATTGCTAAAAATTTGAAGTGCCTGAACGAGGATGGAAGATTAGTTCAAATAGCATTTCTCCAAGGGGCTAAAGCAGAAGTAAATTTTGCCCAGTTAATGATGCGAAGACTTACATTTACTGGAAGCACTCTCAGACCGCAGTCCAATCTCCAAAAAGCACAGATTGCAAGTGAATTAAAAGAGAAGGTTTGGCCATTACTGCGCACGGGAAATATTGAGCCGGAGATAGATAGTGAGTTTTCTCTGAAGGAAGCAACAGAAGCGCATCGACGAATGGAGAGTTCGGCACACATTGGAAAGATAGTGCTCAAAGTTGGATAATAGAAACTTTTTGGTTAAGTGTAATTGACACTTAAAACTTCATAGGCTTTCTCACCACCTGGTGTTCTAACTTCTACGCTATCGCCCGCATCTTTACCTATCAATGCCCTCGCTATTGGTGATTTTACATTTAACAGACCTTTTTCAATGTTTGCTTCATGCTCGCCAACAATTTGCCAAGTTTTTTCTTCATCCGTATCTTCATCAACAACAGTAACGGTTGCTCCAAATTTTATTGATCCTGATAAAGATTGTGGGTCAATCACGTCCACAAGAGATAGGATAGCTTCGAGTTCTTTAATTCGCCCTTCAATAAAGCTCTGTTTTTCTCTTGCTGAATGATATTCTGCATTTTCAGATAAATCACCGTGTTCCCTTGCTTCCGCAATGGCTCTAATGATGGCAGGACGTTCCTCGGATTTTAAAAGTTTAAGCTCAGCCTCTAGGGCTGAATGTCCTTTGGGTGTAATGGGTATTTTTTCCATTCACATTTTCTTTCATAATCATTAGTTTTCATACATCTTACTTTACTAAACCATGTTTGCTCAATGTATAATATGTGAATTCTTCTTCAAATGGTGTAACTGGGCAAGAAATTTCATATTATTATCCAAATTAATAATAATTTCCTTATATTTTGAGATACAATGCCGCAAAAGCTATTTTTAAATATAACAACAATTGACGCCCAATAAATAAGCACCATAAATAATGGTAGGAAGTCTAATCTAAAGTGGAGACCTAAAAATGGCGGCCATAGAACGTGAAATGATGGAATGTGATGTTGTTATCGTTGGAGCAGGGCCAGCGGGCCTTTCTGCCGCAATTAGGTTAAAGCATCTGGATGAAAATTTAAATGTGATTGTCCTCGAAAAGGGTTCGGAAGTAGGTGCCCATATATTATCAGGGGCAGTCCTTGATCCATCTGGTTTAGACAGACTTATGCCTGATTGGCGGGAGCGAAATGCTCCAATAACTGTGTCAGTAAATAAAGATAATTTTTATATCCTGGGTGAAGCTGGACAAATCAGACTTCCAAATTTCCTGATGCCGCCGTTAATGAATAATCATGGTAATTACATTGTCTCGATGGGTAACGTATGTAGATGGATGGCGGAGCAGGCAGAGGCATTGGGTGTTGAAATATTTCCTGGAATGGCATGTTCAGATTTGGTTTTTGGTGAGAATGATGAACTTATGGGTGTTGTTGCAGGAGAGTTTGGCCTGGGGCCGGACGGCAAGCCAACCGATGCGTACGAACCAGGCATGGAATTACATGGTAAATATGTGTTTTTGTCAGAAGGGGTTCGGGGCTCATTATCAAAAAAACTGATAAAAAAATATTCTTTGGACACGGATAGTGATGCTCCGAAATATGGACTTGGAATGAAAGAAATATGGGAGGTACTTCCAGAAAACCATAATGAGGGCGAAGTCACACATACACTTGGCTGGCCACTTGGGTTTAAGAGTTCTGGAGGCTCATTTGTTTACCATTTGGACAACAACCAAGTCTACGTCGGCTACATAGTAGATTTAAATTATAAGAATCCATATTTATTTCCTTATATGGAATTTCAAAAATTTAAACATCATCCTAAAATTGCAAAGATGCTCAAAGGCGGAAAAAGGGTGGCTTACGGGGCGAGGGCCGTCACTAAGGGAGGTATACAATCAATCCCAAAAGTAGCCTTTCCAGGAGGTGCGCTTCTTGGATGTTCTGCAGGGTTAGTGAACCTTCCGCGAATTAAAGGTAACCACAATGCTATGCACTCGGGAATTGATGCAGCAGATGCGGCCTTCAAGGCGATCAGTGATGGTAGAGCAGGGGATATTTTGCATGAGTATGAAGAGAGCCTCAAAAAAGGCCCAATTGGTAAGGACTTAAAAAAGGTGCGAAACGTAGCACCCTTAAACGGTCGGTTTGGTCCACTAGCCGGTTTATTGATTGGTGGTTTTGATATGTGGTTTCAATCTATTTTTCGGTTTTCAATGCTTGGAACTTTAAAGCATGGAAAATCAGATGCAGAGAGTACCGAAAAGGCGAAGGATCATAAAGAAATTTCATATCCAAAGCCCGATGGTGTCCTTAGTTTTGATAGGCTCACAAATGTATCATTCAGCATGACAAACCATGAAGAAGCTCAACCACCTCATCTTAGGCTAAGTGACAATACAATTCCAATTAATGTTAATTTACCTAAATACTCTGAGCCGGCTCAACGGTATTGTCCAGCTGGCGTTTATGAAGTTGTAGAAGAAGATAACGAGAATAGATTTGTAGTTAACTTTCAGAATTGTGTTCACTGTAAAACCTGCGATATCAAAGATCCCAGTGAAAATATTACTTGGGCGACTCCCCAAGGGGGTGATGGACCTAATTACCCCAACATGTAAACTACGAGCTTTACTGGTGAGTACATAACCTACGATGCAAATTCACTAATTTTCAGTAAAAACTGCTGTAAAATTTTTGAAAAAATAACTAAAAAGCAAAAATGTTGAAATTTTTACCTCATTCTATTTTCCTACTTATCATTTTAAGTATAGCTGGCATGGTTAGAGCAGAAATTAGTTTTGGAGGATATTTAGCAGGGCGCCATGCACTTTCTACAAAAGACTTCGATGCAGCTTCAACATATTTATCGAGAGCTATTGAAGATGACATTGAAAACCCGGAGCTATTAAATGGTCTAATTAGTGTACAAGTGTCACTAGGGGATATTGGTGCAGCAAAGATTTCCTCAGATAACTTAGACTTACTAGGCGTTCAAACCCAACTATCAAACATGGTAAAGATCGCAATCCAATTACGTAATCGGGATTTTGATAATGCAAAACAACAGATTGAGAATGAGCAAGGGATAAATCCGCTATTGGACAAAATAGTAACCGGGTGGGCTTTTGCTGATCAGGGCAATTTTGAAGATGCAGAAACTATTTTTGATGAGATAGGTAAAGGTTCCTCGCTTGCTCAGTTTTCTCAAATGCAGAAAGCATCAATGCTGGCTGCCTATGGACGATATGAAAGTGCATTAAATACTATTGAGAACTTAGAAAAAAACTCAAACCGAATCTCTATCGATACGCGAGCATTGAAAGTCCAACTGCTCTTAAAACTGGATAATAAAGAGGAAGCTACTGAGTACTTTTCGAAGATTTTTGGTGATGGGGTAAATTCTGACGCAGCAAATTTGCGTATGCAAGTTGAAGATCATCCAAATGCTTATGCTATTGAAGAAAGTCTGTCACTTGAAGCAGGTATTGCATACGCCTTTTATGCAATCGCTGACATTCTTAAAGACGATGCAGATCCAAATACTGCACTTTTATATGTTCGCCTCGCCCAGTACCTCAACGAGAATAGTCAGAAGGCTATATTGTTAGCTGCTGATTTGTTGGAGCAAATGGGACAATATGATATGGCAGTAGCAGAGTATGCAAAAATTTCTCTATCAAGCTCTTATTTTTTAAGTTCGGAGTTGGGTCGTGTTGGCGCACTTCGTGATGGAGGAAAGACTGAAGCTGCTCTTGAGGTTTTATATTATTTATCTAGAGAGTTTTCAGATAGTGGCATTGTTCATAATTCTTTGGGCGACTTTCTGCGACGGGAAGAACGCTATAGCGAAGCAAAAATAGCATATGACAGAGCCGTTGATATATATAGAGAAAATAATAATGTTTCCTGGCTCGTTTTGTATGCTCGAGGTATAACACATGAAAGATTGCAGGAATGGGATAAAGCAGAAGCGGATTTTAGGAACGCTCTCACTATTAATCCAGATCAGGCAAATGTCCTAAACTATTTAGGGTACTCTTTAATTGATAGAGGTGAAAAGCTTGATGAAGCAATGACAATGATAGAAAAAGCGGTCAGCTTACAGCCGGAAAGTGGTTACATAGTGGATAGCTTAGCATGGGGCCTTTTTAAATTAGGTAAGTATGAGACTGCAATTCCACATATGGAAAAGGCCGCTGAGTTAATGCCTGTGGACCCAATTGTTACGGATCATCTTGGTGATTTGTACTGGGCAGTGGGTAGGCAACTGGAGGCAAAATTCCAGTGGAGACGGGCATTATCCTTCGATCCTGAGCTAAAGGATGCAACTAGAATAAGAGAAAAATTACGGATTGGTCTCGACAGGGTTCTTGTAAATGAAGGTTTAAAGCCAACATCTGATTTATACACTAATGATAAATGAATTTGCTCCAGCAAAAATTAATTTGTCACTGCACCTTGTAGGGCAAAAAAGTGATGGCTACCATTTGCTTGATAGTATCGTTTCTTTTGTAAATGTTGGTGATACTTTACGCATGACACCAGGAGGATCAAGTGGGTTAATTGTCGAGGGACCCTTCGCAAAAGATCTCCCTAGTTCCAATCACAATTTAGTTTTCAAAGCGGTTGAAATATTCGGTAATGTAAGACTTCCTCAGATAACGTTAGAAAAAAACATTCCAGTGGCATCAGGTATTGGCGGCGGTTCTGCAGATGCTGCTGCAACAGTTCGGCTAATTTCTAAAGTTTATGATGAGCCAAAACCTCCAATAAACAAACTAATCTCATTGGGTGCTGACGTGCCAGTTTGTATGCATAAAGGAATTGTTCGAATGATGGGTGTCGGCGAAAAGATTATAAATTTATCTCCTGCTCCAAACGTTGGAATTCTATTAGTTAATCCTCGAAAAGCCCTTTCGACATCCGAGGTATTCAACGCTGTCAAAAAGAAAAACAACTCTGGAGTTAAGTCGCATACTTTCATGGAAGATAAGCTCAATTTATGGTTTGATTGGATTAACTCAATGCGAAATGATCTCACTTCTTCTGCGATAAATCTAGTTCCAGAAATTAGATTCATTCTGGATAAACTTGTTACTTGCGATGGTGCTAAGGTGGTTAGAATGTCTGGTTCAGGGGCTACATGTTTTGCCTTGTTCGAAAATTTTGACCTATTGCAGGATGCAAAAGATAAAATTAGAAAAGATTGTCCATCTTTCTGGTGTGAAAAAGGTCAACTTATTTGACGCGATCTACAACGTAATCTGCTAAATTTGTTAGTATTATTTTTATATCATTATCAGGAACGGCATCCAAAGAATTCTTTGCTGTTTTCGCCCATTTTAGGGCATCCAATCTCGTTCTTTCTATTGCTTCATATTTTTGCATTAATTCGAGTGCTTTATTGAAGTCTTCAGATGTCTGATCGCCTTTCTCAATGGTTCGCTTCCAGAAGTCTTTTTCGTTTTGATTACAAGATGAAATGGCTTTAATAAAAGGTAGAGTTAGCTTGCGTTCGCGAAAATCATCGCCATTATTTTTGCCGATTATTTTACTATCACCAGCGACATCTAAAAGATCATCAACTATTTGAAATGCAACTCCTAGTGCATCCCCGTACTTATAAAGAGCATTGATTATTGGTTCCTCAGACCCAGAAATTACAGCTCCAACCTGTGTGGCGGCAGAAAACAGTGCTGCTGTTTTGCCACGTATAACTTTTAAGTAAATTCCTTCATCGGTACTAATATCCCGCGAAACAGTTAGCTGCAGAACCTCACCTTCTGCTATAGTAGCAGATGCATTTGCTAAAATATTTAGAACCTCCAATGATCCCGTCTCAACCATTAGTTGAAAGGATCTAGAGAACAAGTAATCCCCGACTAGAACAGAAGATTTATTATCCCATAAAAGATTAGCGGAAGGTTTGCCCCGGCGTTTTTTACTTTCGTCTACGACGTCATCGTGAAGAAGAGTTGCAGTGTGAATAAATTCTACAATTGAAGCTAAGTGAATATGATATTGCCCTTCATATCCACACATTTTTGCTGATGCTAAGGTCAATAACGGTCTTAACTTTTTACCGCCTGCGTTTATCAAGTGTGATGCTATCTCCGGTATTCGAGGTGCATACTCAGATATCATCCGCTCATGAATTAATTTATCTACTGCATCTAGCTCTTTCTTTAGAAGTTCAGAAAGCAAATCGTGCGGCTTTTGATTGTTTTGGTCTGACGCCATTTTATCCTCAGTGTAAACTCGACATAACTTAATTTTATTTCTACTATTGTCCAATGAAAGAGCTACTGCGAACACAGGATCCGACCGTCATACTTTATGCCAAGACAGTATTAGACAGCGTTGGTATAACTAGCTTTGAAGCGGACGTAAATATAAGCAATTTATATGGAGTTCTTCCACGCCGACTTCTGGTAGTTGATCAAGAATTTGACGCGGCGCTGGATGCCCTTATTTCGAATGGTGTAGATGCAGATTTTTCTAATGGTAAATGATTTTTCTATCGATGAGTTTTTAGGGGGCAGGCTTAAAATTAAGCAACCTTTGCGAGGTTATCGTGCTGGTGTTGACCCTGTCTTGCTAGCAGCATCTGTAAATGCCTATGAAGGCGAAGATATACTTGATCTTGGTTGTGGAGTAGGGGTCGCAAGTTTGTGTCTTTCCCAGCGGATTTCTGGATTGAATATCTATGGGATTGAAATCCAAAGTGACTATGCCGCTTTGGCGAGTGAGAATTCAAAATTAAATTCCCTGGATTTAAATATAATAAATACAAATATTGCTAATTTGCCTGAATCTTTGAGGCAGATGCAATTTGACCATATTATTGCAAATCCTCCCTATTTTGATGGACTATCCTCAACTGCATCACTTAACGAAGGGCGCGATACTTCGCGAATAATAAATACCCCGTTAGCAGATTGGGTATTGGTGATGGCTCAGCGGCTGAAGCAAAAAGGTTGGGCTCATTTAATATATCGGGTTGACCGATTTGATAAACTGTTCCCTTTATTAAACGCTCGTTTTGGAAGCTTCGTTTTGACACCTATTGTGCCGAGGGCAGGTAGAGATGCTGAGCTCATAATAATTCACATGAGAAAATCTGGTAAAGCAGCTTTGCGGTTAGAATCGCCCTTATGTTTGCACAAGGGTGGCAAGCATCTTGCCGATTGCAATGATTATACCAATAAGGTCGAAGATATTCTGCGTGGCCGAGGGGAATTAACTTCTTGGATCAAAAATAATTAACTTAATGCAAGAAATCTTTAAAAATATTAGTTTAAAGAAAGTTCGGAGGTGACATGAAGACATTTATATGCTCAACTTAAGAGGTAAGTTTTTACAGGAGATAATAGATGACAGTTTCTTCCCATGTCCTCACCCTTCGTAAAAAACATCAAGAACTTTCAGAAGAAATAGAAGAGGCCCAAAGAGGCTTAGCTACTGATGATCTACATGTTACGGAGATGAAGAAGCGGAAATTAAAAATCAAAGAAGAAATTTCCCGCCTTCAAGCTTAATAAATATAATTTAGTTTCAGAAAATAAATTTCTGATATTCAATTTTTGTTCCTGCGTATTGTTTCGCCACGATTAAAATTTGGTTCTAACTCAATTATTTGGCCCTCAGCAGTAGCAGTCTCGGAAAGTCTTGCCGCAATAATTTCAGCAGCTTTTTGCCCAATTTCATAACGACATGCATCCATTGTAGCGAGCTTCATAGGTAATCCGTCCAATAATTCTACACCATTAAAACCTGCCAAACCTATTTCTTCCGGAATATTTTTCCCACAATCTAGTAAATGAAGTAACCCCCCTGCGCCAATCATGTCATTTGAGTAATAAATAAAGTCTAAATCACTATGTTTGTTCAAGATTAACTCAGTTAGATCTCGACCTTTTGCAAGAGCGGAACCCCCCGAATAAAACTCTGTTCCAACTATTTCCATGTTATTAGCCTTGAGTGCATCGGATAAACCTTCGAAGCGCTTTTGTGCTCTATGGTCTAGTGGCATCTTTGTACCCAAAAAACCGATTTTTTTGTATCCGGATGTAATTATTTCCTGAGCCATTAATCTACCCGCTCGCCGGTGTGATATCCCAACCATTCCATCGATAGGATCACCGTCAACATCCATAATTTCAACAACGGGTATTCCTGAGTTCTTAAGCATCAAACGTGATGTCTCCGAGTGTTCCAACCCAGCAATAATTATTCCCGCGGGTCTCCATGATAACATTTGATATAGGACTGTTTCTTCCTTTTCAGGAATATAATCTGTAATTCCCACTACAGGTTGTAGATCGGTATTTTCCAAAACAGAGTTTATTCCCATCATAACTTCGGGAAATACCATATTTGACATACTTGGAATAATTACGGCTACCAGATTTACACGCTGGCTTGCCAGTGCTCCGGCTATTTTATTTGGTACGTAACCCAAATCCTTTGCAGCTTGTAGAACTCGATCTCGCGTAGTTTGAGAAACGTCGCCTCTTCCTCTTAATACTCGACTAACGGTCATTTCTGAAACACCTGAAGCTTCTGAAACATCCCTTAGCGTAAGTGGGCGCTTGCTCGTTGATGCCAAATCTTGTCCTTTTATTTGTGAGATTGTCTTTATAGTTTAGTTGTAGATCAAACAGATCAAACATTACAAGTCAAAGTAAAATGAGGATCTAATTATTTATTGTGGGATTATTTAGATAGACAAACTCTGCTAAATTTACCAGAATCCTATAATCCTTGGAACGAAGCACAAACCTAACTGCTATTGTGACCGAAGCTTCTTGTATTTATACCTTACCAAAGGCCCCGTGGCTCAACTGGATAGAGCAGCCCCCTCCTAAGGAGCTTCCACTAAATACAAAGTCTATTTAAAAGCATACATAGTGGGTTATAAAGTAATATAGAAAATCAATAATATAAAACGGTGTACCGTAAAAAACATTAATGGTGTACCATATACAGCCAGAAAGTTGTTGACTATTTGCTCTCCATCCATATAACTATGTGTATCAAATGATGATAGGACGGAAGTGCCTTAGTTTGATCTGAAACTGACGATGCAAAGTAGGACTCTAGAGAAGCAGCTTTTGCGTAGTTACGAGTTTTTCCAACATTTTTAAAAGGAATTACCTTATGCGCAACTATGCTTATACTACATTTGAGTCTTACGAGAAGCTCAGGAAAACACAGCCCGACTTATATTATTCTAGCACCACCCAACGCCAAATGCGCCAAGCACAAAAGGATATGGGTGATACGTTCTTTTCACAATTAGAGATGGACTTAGATATGCCGGACACTGGTGTTAGGCATGATTAAAAATGCTGAAGAAAGCCAACGGATAAAAGACCTTGGTGAAGAAACGCAACAGGAAGTCAGGCAATTAATAGTTGATACCCTTGGAGAAGAGATACCAGACTTAGGTGAATATATTGAGTCTGCTCCAATGGGTGCTCACGGCTGTGACATTCGTGTTCACGATAATGTTCGGAGATACATACCCTTCAACATTGAATGTAAACAACGCTCACGAGGCTTTGGGGATGTCTACAAATTACATGCAGAGGCAATACAACACGATAGTGCTTTAGGCATTACAGGCACTATTCCAGCACTCGCTTTCCAACAACCTGACCACAGACCAATGATTGTTCTTGATGGGCAGGACTTCCTAGATCTGCACAAAGAACACATAAAACTTATGAAAGAGAATAAGGAGCTAAAACAAAATGCACTTCTTAAAACTAACTAAAGTCGCTGAAGATAA
>NTKT01000029.1 GCA_002457055.1 Rhodobacteraceae bacterium MED-G08 | reverse complement strand
GCTGAGCTAACACCAAGATCAGCTTTCGCCATAAAGCCCTGACCATCGTAGTAGTTCACGCCTACAAATTCGAACTTAAGGTCAACATCACGGCTGAAAGTCCAAGTTGTATTTCGTGCCAACATGTCAATTTCACCTGAAGCCAACGCCGTAAAACGTGTCTTACCTGTTGTTGGGACAAATTCGATAGCATCAGAATCGTTAAGAACGGCGGCTGCAACAGCTCGACATACAGCTACGTCGAAACCCTGCCATACACCATTTGCATCAGGTTCTGCGAAACCTGGAACACCAGTTGAAACGCCGCAATTTAGCTTGCCTCGCGCTTTAACGTCGTCGAGTGTGCCTGCGAAAGCAGCACCAGCAGTAAGACCTGCAACAGTCACTGCGCCAAGAATAAATGAAGTCTTCATTTTTACCTCTTCCTAAATTTCCCTTGATCAGGGCATTAAAAAAATTGAACTGGCCCGTTAGCGTCAGACGCACGCACCCAGCCAACTAAGTGCCGGGAGTGTGTCCCAAATGGACCTAAAAGGTCAAGGTCACAAATGTTAATATATTAATAATTTTTAGTTTTTTTTATAATTTTGAGAAAAAAAATGGGTTCAGAGCGATATTTGAAAAAATTCACACCCGATTTTAAAGTCATTATATTTTTTTTCAGAAGCTGCCATCGCTTCTTCATCGCTGCCCCACTGTTCTATTTGCCATTCTTCGTCTACGCGAGATGCAGACCAAACTTGGTCTGCCATAAATGCATTATTAACAACGGCATAAGCACCTATTAAACTGCCCAAAATAGTAACAATCTCATGGAAACCAGCTAGCTGAAACGGTGTCATATTATAAATTGGAGCATTTAATTTATCCATTTCACCGTCATCTTGCTCTATGAACATAACGCCAGAAGAAACATTCACACTGACATTCATGGAATTTTTAACCCAATTTAAAAATGGATCCCAAGCAGTAGTTTGTTTTTTGATTAGTGCAGCTGGACTACTGGCTCGATAGTAAAATAGATCAGTTTCGCCGAATTCAGACAAAATATCTGCAACTTCCTTAAATTGTACCGAGACTTTGTCTAAAGCTGAATTGGATAATCTAGTAAAAGGCATTTTTGCAGGAATAACTTCATTATCTTGCTCTTTCCACTCATTTGCTACCCTATTTGCTAACGCGTTGGACGGTAATAAAAGAGGATTTTTCGCAGGTGTGATGATTGGCCGGTCATCCAGCGCAACCAAAAAGCCAGCTTCAGTTTGCTTCACTTCAACATTATCCCACGTGCGCTTAATCTTCCATTCACTCATTACATTTCCAATCTAAGGACAAAAGCATTTGTAAGTACTCATGACTACTCAAATAGTTATTCCAAGAAATCTGAAAATGGATCATCAGAGAAGTCTTTACTACTCCACTCAAATGTTTTCCATGTGTGTGCCATATGAGGAGGCAAATCAGCAACTAATTCCAGGGGTTTTTTTGTTATGGGGTGTTCCAGTTTTAAATAACGGGCATGAAGATGTAGATCGTCACTAAGATCACCCCCAAGTTTAGCGCCCCATCCATCACCTAAATTTTGCCGACTCATATTGCCATATTTTTTGTCACCAATAATCGGATGACCTAATTCAGCAATATGAGCCCTAAGTTGATGTGTTCGACCTGTGACTGGAACCATTGCCAACCACGAACCGCGTTTAGCAAGTTGTGTCAAAACCATATAGTCAGTTTCTGCCTGCTTGGCTCCATCTATCTTTTTTACATCACCCGGATGTACACATCGCATTTTTTCAAAATCTTTATTAGAAGACTTTACTAGACCATAGTTAATTGTTCCTAAAGTTGGGGTCGGCACACCCGCTACAGCAGCCCAGTAAATTTTACGTGTCTTCTTCTGTTGAAAGGCTTTCGACAAATGCTTAGCAACATTTCTAGTACGAGCCAACAGCAATACGCCTGAAGTTTCTTTATCCAAACGATGTACCAATCTTGGCTTCTCATCCATTCCAAATTTTAATGCCTCAGTTAGCCCATCTATATGTGTTACTTGCTTACTACCTCCCTGGGTGGCAATTCCTGGAGGTTTATTTAATGCTATAAGATAATCATCGCGGTAAATAACCGCATTCATTATTGTCTTAGCATCATCTGCACTCAGTGGTTTACTAAGTTTTGGAGACCTTGCTTCTAAGTTACCTAACGGCGGAATTCTTACTGCTTGCCCAACCTTTAAACGGCTTGAGGCTTTACAGCGACTGCCATTTATTCTCAGCTCGCCCTTTCGACACATTTTCTCAATTCGACCCTGAGTAAGCTGCGGAAAACTACGCCTCAACCATCGATCCAACCGCTGATCGTCATCGGATGCCGAAATTTCCAATATTTTAGCACTCATAAAAATTATCCTACAGAGTTTAATGACGCTCAGATTATTAGGGCAAGATCGCGCATAACTTTGTGTGTTTCAGAAGGAATAATGTCAATATCACATATTTTCATCACGTTTCGATCTGAGTTTTTCGAAATAGGCGAGCCTTTTTTTAAGTTCACGCTCAAATCCTCTCTCAACTGGACTATAGAAGACCTGTCCTGATAGCTCGTCAGGAAAAAAGTTTTGCCCCGAAAATGCATTTTCACTATCATGGTCATAAATATACCCATCCCCATAGCCATTGTTTTTCATAAGTTGCGTAGGTGCATTGAGAATGTGTCTTGGTGGCGGAATTGACCCAGTTTCTTTGGCTAAGTGTCGAGCGGCACTGAATGCCGTATAAACTGCGTTTGATTTTGGAGCGAGTGCGAGATAGCAAACCGCTCGCGCCAATGACAAATCACCTTCAGGGCTTCCAACCCTCTCATATGACTGCCAGGCCTCTATACATATTGATGATGCATGGAGGTCAGCAAGGCCAATATCCTCCGAGGCTATTCTCACCAAGCGTCTACAGATGTAAGATGGGTCTTCCCCACCTTCTAACATTCTCGCCAACCAATAAATAGCCGCGTCTGGATCAGACCCTCTAATAGATTTGTGCAAAGCAGAAATTAGATTATAATGCTCATCGCCTTTTTTATCATAATTCGCGGCTCTTTGCGAAAGTTTGGTTTTTAGATCATGCGCATCAACAGTGCCATTATCTTTCCAGGACCCAACTAGCTCCAAAAGATTTATCAACGCCCGTCCGTCGCCATTGGACATATGAATTATAAGAGAAATTGCATCATCTGAAAAAATAGGTGCATTACCCATAAAACCTATAGCACGATTAAAAATCTTTCGTAGGTCTTCCGCATTAAGTCTTTCGAGAAGGATCACATTAGACCTAGATAACAACGCTGAATTCAATTCGAAAGATGGGTTTTCAGTTGTTGCACCGATCAGGGTAATAGTTCCATTTTCCATATAAGGCAGAAAACTATCCTGCTGGGATTTATTAAATCGATGAATTTCATCTACGAATAAGATTGTTTTTGAGCCATTTGAATGCCTAACAGTTGCTGCAGTCAGTAATTTCTTTAAATCAGAAACGCCTGAAAAAATAGCACTTATCTCCTCATAGTGAGCACTAACTTCATTTGCGATTACTCGAGCAAGAGTGGTTTTCCCAACTCCAGGCGGCCCCCAGAAGATTATTGACGATAATTGGCCACTTTTTACCATTGACTTAAGTTGGCCATCAGACGCGAGGATCTTCTCTTGTCCGATTACTTCATCCAAAACCTTTGGTCGAAGTTTTTCTGCGAGGGGAATGTTTTTTTGGGAATTATTATCCACTGCGTCTTTCGTGTCTTTGTCAAACAAATCCATCATGTTCGGTATCGTATTATGAGTCTCTGCCCATCACGAGAAATAATAAATTGACCCGAGCGACTAATACTTCCTATTAATTCATCTATTTGTTCAGCAGCAGTTAAACGGGTTCCATTTATTTCTTCAATTATGTCACCTGATTGAAAGCCTAAACGGGAACCACTTAGTCCTGGCTCCACGATTACTATTCCACTTGTATTAAGCCCTAAACCCATTTCTTGTTGTACCGCAGGATTTATTATTCTCACGGTCAAATCTCTAAGAGGTGATGTTTTGGGCAACCGCTTCAATTTACTTGGTGGATCATTTGGTGCCGGCTTCAATTCGATCCAAAGATCACGCCTTTGCCCACCGGATACGATCGTTAGTTTAGACTGCGAACCGATCCCAGCTACAGTTAAATGATATAGCATTTCTGCCGGACCATTTACTGCATAATTATCTACTGAAACCACTACGTCACCTGTAGACAATCCTGCTAAACTAAGCGGGCTTTTCTCATGCAAGGCTGAAATCACCATTCCATCAAAACCGTCTAATTGGAGAGCATCTGCTAATTCGGGAGTAATTGCCTGACCAAAAACACCTAACCAAGGCTGTTCAAATTTTTTTACGCCGCTTTTTGCCTGACGTAAGAATTCACGCACAAAAGCGGCAGGTATAGCAAAGCCAATACCATTTGAACCACCAGATCTTGTTAAAATAGAGGTATTTATTCCAACTAGCGATCCATTTATATCCACCAATGCTCCACCTGAGTTGCCAGGGTTTATTGCTGCATCGGTTTGTAAGTAATATCCACGACCAGAGCCATCAGCCGTGCCAGACCGAGCCAACCCCGAGATAATACCACTTGTAACGGTTTGGCCAACACCAAATGGATTACCTATAGCCAAAACCAACTCACCTACTGCTACTGCTTCATCCTCTCTAAGCGGAAGAAAAGGCATATTTTCAGCATTTTCTAAAATTAAGATTGCTAAATCATTTTTTTCATCAGCTAAAGCTACTGAGGCTGTAAACTGGCGTCGATCATTTAGAACCACTCTAATATCAGAAGCATTTCCGACCACATGATAATTGGATACCACATAGCCATCCTCGGTTAAAATGACTCCAGAGCCTAGCGAGTTTTGCACCCTTTTCTGAGGGTTCATTCTATTTTGAAAGAATCTCCTAAAAAAGGGATCATTCTGAAAAGGGGACCTATTTTGATTGACGAGTCTTTTAGCATAGATATTTACGACTGCCGGTGCTGCTCGTTTGACGACAGGAGCAAAACTAAGAGTTATTTCATTGGAATTTAATGGAATCCGCGTTTCCGCAAACAATACTAAGGGAAACGATAAACTAACAAAAACCCAAACTAGAATGGCATACATCTTATAAATCTCTAAAGTTTTCGCGAATATTATATTTAAAAATGAGACAAAAAAAACCCCAGCCAGTAAGCTGGGGTCCAATCAAAATAAATAAAACTTTTTTTATGCTTCTTCAGCGCTCTCTTCTTCTGCAACCCTCGCTTTGTCAGCGGCTCCCTTTGCCGCAAGATCGCGGTCAACAAATTCAATTATCGCCATTGGGGCCATATCACCGTAACGAAACCCAGCCCGCAATACTCTAGTATAACCACCTTTGCGCTCAATATAGCGTGGTCCAAGAATATCAAATAGCTTTGTTACATATTGATCTTCCTTTAGCTGCGAAGCTGCTAAGCGTCTTGCGTGCAAATCGCCTCGTTTGGCTAAAGTTATTAATTTCTCCACAATTGGACGCAATTCTTTTGCTTTCGGAAGTGTAGTTTTTATCTGCTCATGCTCTATCAACGAGCCAGCCATATTAGCAAATAAAGCTTTTCGGTGCTCATGAGTCCGGTTTAAGCGGCGATAGCCTTTAGAATGACGCATTTATATCTCCTATAATTTTTTCTTTGTCCGGCGGCCGGTGCGTGCCAGCCACTCTCCTTGGGGCTTTTGCCCTAATTTCCCCAGAAATCTGGGCATTTAGTAATTAGAAGTTATCCTCAAATTTCTTAGCAAGCTCTTCAATGTTGTCTGGGGGCCAATCTTCCACATCCATTCCAAGATGCAGTCCCATTCCGGACAATACTTCTTTAATTTCGTTAAGCGACTTTCGACCAAAGTTAGGTGTTCTGAGCATTTCAGCCTCAGTCTTTTGAATAAGATCGCCTATGTAAACTATATTGTCATTCTTCAGACAGTTTGCAGATCTAACAGAGAGCTCTAGCTCATCAACTTTCTTGAGAAGTAGAGGATTGAATTCCAACCCATCATCGTCATCACCACTATCTGCAGACTCAGGTTCCTCAAAATTTACAAAGATAGAAAGTTGATCTTGCAAAATACGCGCTGCAAAGGCAAGCGCATCATCTGCCGAAATAGAACCGTCCGTTTCAACTTTCATCGTAAGTTTATCGTAATCTAAAACTTGGCCTTCCCTAGTAGGCTGGACATCGTAAGAAACTTTTTTAACGGGAGAGTAGATTGCATCAATCGGCATAAGACCAATAGGGGCATCCTCCGGTTTGTTTTTTTCAGCGGGAACGTAGCCTTTGCCTGTATTTACCGTTAATTCCATGTAAAGATCGGCTCCGTCATCCAAGTGACAGATCACATGTTCTTTATTTAGCACTTCGATTCCCGCACTATCGGATATATCGGCTGCTGTTACTACAGCTGGCCCCTTAACGTTAACAGATAAGCGCTTAGGCCCTTCAACTTCCATTCTTAAATCTACGCCCTTCAAGTTCAGGACTATGTCTGTAACATCCTCTCTCACACCCGTTATAGATGAGAATTCATGAAGAACGTTATCTATTTGAACGCTTGTTATGGCTGCACCCTGAAGACTACTCATCAATACACGACGAAGAGCATTTCCAAGGGTTAAACCAAAACCTCTTTCAAGAGGTTCGGCAATCATAGTAGCTTGTCTAAGCTGATCGTTTCCAGATTTTACTTCTAATTGTGCTGGTTTTATGAGCTCTGCCCAATTTTTGTGGATCATGAGTCCCTCCATTCTTGCGTTGATTCCATGACCGTAAAATCAAACGCGCCCGAGGTTAAAATGCTGAAACTGAATTTATAAAATAAATTCAAATTAAATTAAACGCGGCGCCTTTTTGGCGGCCGACAACCGTTGTGCGCAATTGGCGTAACATCCCTGATTGAAGTGATATTGAAACCAACCGCTGCTAATGCCCTAAGCGCACTTTCTCTTCCAGATCCAGGCCCCTGCACCTCAACCTCTAGAGTTTTAACACCGTGCTCTTGAGCTTTTTGGCCTGCGTCCTCTGCTGCCATTTGAGCTGCATAAGGTGTCGATTTACGAGAACCTTTAAAACCCATAGTACCAGCTGAAGACCAAGCTATAGCGTTTCCCTGAACATCAGAGATTAATATTTTTGTGTTATTAAAAGAAGAATTTACGTGAGCAACCCCAGCTGCAATATTTTTGATGACCTTCTTCTTAGTTCCACGACGTGTTTCGCGTGCCATTGATCGCCCTCCCTACTTCTTCTTGCCAGCAATAGCTTTTGCAGGACCCTTACGAGTTCTTGCATTAGTATGAGTGCGCTGACCACGAACAGGCAGGTTTCGGCGATGTCGAAGACCACGGTAGCAGCCCAAATCCATAAGTCTCTTAATGTTCATTTGCACTTCGCGACGCAAATCACCCTCAACGGTGAAGTTTGCATCTATATGCTCGCGCATTGCGAGTATTTCCGCATCTGAAAGTTCGTTAATACGTCTTGATTTATCAATCTTCACAGCGTCACATATTTCGTTCGCTATTGATGATCCAATTCCGTGAATATAAGTAAGAGCTATCGGTACCCGCTTACTTGTCGGGATGTTTACACCGGCGATCCGTGCCATTTCTTTCCTTTCGTTGCGGTTCCGTAAAACCAGAACCTTTTTTCACAACGCGAAAACTCTAATATTTGTTGCTTCCGCTACCACCTTATAAAGTGGATTTGTTATGTATCACAGCCGATTCCATATAGGACTATGGGTGCCTATGAGCATTTTAGATCTACGTCAAGGCTTAAGTATAAAAATATTGAATTTAACCCAATATGTTATTCTTTGTTGAGAACTTTTTTAAGGCTATCACGGACCTCATTCATGGATAGCAGACCATCGATAGAAACGAGGTTTCCTTTCGCAAAGTAATACCCCAAGAGCGGAGAAGTCTTCTTATAATACTCCATTAATCGCTGTTTTAAGCTTTCCTCATTATCGTCAGCTCGTCGCTTTACATCATTACTACCGCAAGTGCCGCACTTTCCGTCCATAGGCCAAGGTTTCGTTTCATCATGATAGACCTGGCCACAACCACCGCACGTTGATCTTCCAGTTATTCTTTTTATCAATGCTTTATCATCAACTTGAATCTCAATAACGCTATCCAACTCGATATTACAGTCATTGAGCAAAGCACCTAAAGCATCTGCCTGAGCCAGTGTCCGCGGGAAACCGTCAAATATGAAACCAGCACCTTTTTCCCCATCCAGCTTTTCTTTAATTAGACCTATTACAATGTCATCAGTGACCAAGTCGCCTCGCGACATTACTTCAGCAACGAGCTTACCCATTTCGGTTCCACTATCCTTTGCCTCACGAAGCATATCACCCGTTGACAACTGAACCATGCCCAGAGACCCAACTAAAAATTGAGCTTGTGTCCCCTTACCTGCACCAGGAGGTCCTAGCAGTATGATATTCATTTACGGGCTGCCCCCCGGCGCCTTTTACTGCGTGATTTACCCCTTAATTGAGATTTCTGAATCAGGCTTTCATATTGATGAGCCAACAAATGGCTTTGAACTTGTTGAATGGTATCCATGGTCACTGATACTACAATTAAGACTGATGTTCCTCCAAAGTAAAAAGGTATCGCAAACTGGCCTCTGAGGATCTCCGGAAGCAAACAAACTCCGCCAAGATATGCAGCTCCAAGCACCAGAACCCTATTTAAAACATATTCCAAATGCTCTGAAGTTTTTTTACCTGGCCTAATTCCAGGAATAAACCCATTTTGATTTTTTAAATTCTCAGCAACATCATCAGGTTTGAAGGAAACGTTGAATGTGTAGAAATAAGCAAAAAATACAATCATTAAGGTAAAAAATGCCAAGTACAAAGGCTGACCAGGTCCAAAATATGCAAGTATGGTAGACATTATTGGTCCGGTCTGAGATCCGGAAAACGTACTAACTGTAGTTGGAAGTAGCAGCAAAGAACTGGCAAAAATTGCCGGTATCACACCAGCCGGATTTACCTTGATCGGTAAATGAGAATTCTGGCCCTCCATTACTTTCATACCAACTTGCCGTCTTGGATATTGAATCAAAACCTTTCGCAAGGCTCTCTCCATAAAAACCACAAAAGCGATGGTTGCAATTACCATTACAATCACGCCAATTATAACCGCAGGACTTAATGCTCCAGATCGGCCAGATGCAAAAAATTGAGCCAGCGCTGCTGGAACTTCAGCGATAATTCCAACGAAGATTATCAATGATATACCGTTACCTACTCCTCGAGCTGTGATCTGTTCGCCAAGCCACATCAAAAACATAGTGCCACCCACCAAAGTAATCAAACATGACAGCCTAAAAAAGAGACCGGGGTCAGTAACCAGGTCGCCACTTTCGAGGCTCACAGCAAGACCATATGCCTGCAAGGTTGCTAATGCGACAGTACCATAACGCGTATATTGATTTATTTTCTTTCTGCCCTGCTCTCCCTCTTTTTTCAACTGTTCCAAAGAGGGGACCATAGAGGTTAATAATTGAACTATAATTGACGCAGAGATATACGGCATAATTCCCAAAGCAAAGATACCCATCCGACCAAGGGCACCTCCAGTAAACATAGTCAGCATGCCACCGATGCCTGACTGCGCTTGCTCCATGAAGTCTCTTAAAGCAACACCATCTATCCCTGGGACTGGGATAAATGTGCCCAACCGATACACAATCAATAAACCAAGTGTAAATAATATACGACTACGAAGCTCAGTGGCCTTACCCAAAGCCGACCAACTTGTATT
The DNA here is from genome assembly GCA_002457055.1 of Rhodobacteraceae bacterium MED-G08. Lineage (GTDB taxonomy): Bacteria > Pseudomonadota > Alphaproteobacteria > Rhodobacterales > Rhodobacteraceae > Salinivivens > Salinivivens marinus. The sequence goes on along the minus strand of NTKT01000029.1, from coordinate 10,803 downwards.
TGCTGCCATTTGCTCTACTGCAGATACCATTTATCTCTCACTGTTAAAAAACATAATCCTAATTAATTCTAGCAGCACTGTAAAAAGTGACCGATTTTCTAACCGGCAAGCTCAACTTCGATTAGTTTGAAGTTTCCGACGTCAATGTCAAGCTACCCCCTGCCTTCTTTACAGCCTCGATCGCTGATTTAGACGCCCCGGTAACTGCTATATTAATCTTGGATTTTATGTCGCCCTTGGAAAGAACTCGCACACCATCCAACTTTCGCCTTACCAATCCGGACTCTACAAGAACATCCTCAGTAATATCAGTTTTTGCGTTGAGCTTACCAGCCTCGATAAACTTTTCTATTATTCCAAGGTTAACAATGGCATATTTTTTTCTATTTGGCTTGTTGAAACCACGCTTAGGTAGTCTTTGATAAAGGGGCATTTGCCCGCCTTCATAGCCATTTATGGAAACGCCAGAACGTGATTTCTGTCCTTTGATTCCTCTACCAGCAGTTTTTCCTTTGCCAGAACCTACACCTCTAGCGACGCGTTTCTTTTTCTTAACTGCGCCTTCATTATCTCTTAATTCATTGAGTTTCATGTCGCTTCTCCTTTTGCCGGAATTACCTCCCGGTTGCGACGAAAGAGGTAAACACAGCCTTAATTTAGTATTGAGTAAATTATCTTTCTACCGGTAACCCAGAATATCGATTTAGCCGATCTACACCTCTGGGAAACCTTAACTTCTTTCCTCTACAATCTCCACTAAGTGCGGAATCTTATTAACCATGCCTCGCACCGACGGTGTATCCTCAAGCTCGCGAGTTTTATGCATTTTGTTTAGACCCAAACCTATTAATGTTTGACGTTGTTTAGCTGGGCGTCGGATTGGAGATCCGATTTGTTTTACAACTATTGTTTTAGCCATCACACTCTTCCTCTATGCTTCAACAGCTTCTTGAGAAGAAGCTTCATCACGACGAAGAATGTCTGCTACTTTCTTACCACGCCGCTGAGCCACCATTCTTGGCGAAGCCTCTTTCTTTAATCCGTCTAGAGTAGCTCGTATCATATTATAAGGATTCTGCGACCCAATTGATTTAGCAACAACATCCTGAATACCCAACATTTCAAATACAGCACGCATCGGACCACCAGCGATAATTCCTGTACCTGTTGGAGCAGTTCTCATAACCACTTTACCAGCACCATGCCTACCTTCCATATCATGGTGCAATGTTCTACCCTCTCGCAGAGGAACACGGATCATATTTCTTTTGGCCTGCTCAGTTGCTTTTCTTATGGCTTCCGGCACTTCCTTCGCCTTGCCCTTTCCGAAGCCAACTCGACCTTTTTGGTCACCTACAACTACCAAGGCTGCAAAACCAAAACGCTTACCACCCTTAACCGTTTTAGATACACGATTTATAGCCACAAGACGATCTGCAAACTCAGGAGCAGCTTCATCACGACGACCTTTATTATTGGGTTCCTTTGCCATATTTAAGAGTCTCCTTAAAATTTCAGGCCGCCCTCACGGGCAGCATCTGCTAGAGCTTTAATTCCACCATGGAACAAAAAACCACCACGGTCGAAGTAACATTCCACAACACCTGCTTTCTTGGCACGGTCTGCTAATAATTTTCCTACTTTTGAAGATGCATCTACGTTGTTTTTACCAACCACACCTAAGCTCTTCTCCAGAGATGACGCAGCGGCTAAAGTAACACCATTTACATCATCAATTAATTGAGCACTGATATTTTTATTACTCCTATGCACGGAAAGACGCACACGCCCTGCGTTAACCTTTCGTAACTTATTCCTTACGCGCAAGCGTCGTTTGAGAAAAAGTTGCCTTTTGGAATTTGCCATTTGTTTGCCCTACTTCTTCTTACCTTCTTTGCGGAAGATATATTCACCTTTGTAACGAATACCTTTGCCTTTATATGGCTCCGGTTTTCTCCATTCTCTTATATTAGCTGCTACTTGGCCCACGCGTTGAGCATCTATACCCTCAACCACGATCTCTGTTTGCTTCGGCGCCGTCACCGTCACATCTGGCGGAGCTGCATAGTCCACATCGTGGGACAAGCCAAGATTGAGCTTTAGTACATTGCCTTGCATTTGAGCACGGTAACCAACTCCCTGAATTTCAAGCTCTTTCTTGAAACCTTCGCTAACTCCAGTAACACAATTTGCTACCATCGTACGGCTCATACCCCATTGTTGCCTTGCCCGCTTCGACTTACCGCGGGGGCTCACTACAACTTTTCCTTCTTCAACCGCTAGTGTTACATCATCCGAAGCGGTAAAACTTCTCACACCTTTAGGGCCTTTTACCTCTATAGTCTGCCCTGAAACCGCAGCACTTACCCCTGAAGGAAGCTCTACTGGCTTTTTTCCTATGCGCGACATCTCAAAATCTCCTTAAAATACCGTACAAAGAACTTCGCCACCAACATTATTGGCACGAGCGTTCGCGTCTGACATTATTCCTTTAGGCGTAGATACAATCGACACACCCAAACCTTGCCTAACTTGGGGAATATTCTTGACACCAAGATAAACTCTCCTACCAGGCTTCGAGACGCGTTTAATGTCCCTTATCACAGGCAAACCATCATAATACTTCAAACTTATTTCCAACATAGGATGCCCCAAAGTGTCAGTCGTCTTCTCATAACCACGGATGTAACCTTCATCTAACAGAACATCCAATACCCAAGCCCTTACTTTTGAGGCTGGTGTAAGAACAGTAGACTTTCCTCTCATTTGAGAGTTTCTCATTCTAGTAAGCATATCACCAATAGGATCATTCATATCTATTCTCTCCTACCAACTTGACTTTACCATTCCAGGCATTTGCCCAGACGAACCTAATTCCCGCAGAGCGATACGAGAAACCTTCAATTTTCTGTAGTAAGCATGTGGTCTTCCGGTCAACTGACAACGGTTGTGCATACGATTAGCTGCTGAATTTCTCGGTAACTTAGCCAGTTTCAAACGCGCTTTGAACCGCTCCTCCATTGGAAGGCTTTCATCTTTAGCGATTTCTTTTAACTCGGCACGCTTCGCTGCATATCTATTAACCAACCGCGCTCTTTTCTTTTCGCGTTCAATCATTGCTTTTTTTGCCATTTAGAAAATCCTCTCGCGCTCAATTGCTAAATGGCATATTAAAATGCCCTAGCAAAGATTTGGCCTCTGCATCTGTCTCAGCAGTAGTGGTTATAACCACATCGAGGCCCCAGTCCTCATCAATTTTATCGAAATCAATTTCCGGAAATACAATATGCTCTTTTATCCCAAAAGCATAGTTTCCCCTGCCATCAAAAGACTTGCTTGAAACGCCACGAAAATCTCTTATTCTAGGCATTGCGACAGTAGTCAATCGATCCATGAATTCGTACATCCTTGAACCGCGCAGGGTCACTTTTGCACCCATCGGCATATCCTCACGAACTCGAAAACCAGCAATAGATTTTTTAGCTCGGGTGATTATAGCCTGCTGCCCCGCGATCAAAGTTAAATCGTTTTGCGCCGATTTAGCCTTTTTACTATCTTTAACAGCAGCGCGCCCGCATCCGATGTTTAATACAATTTTTTCCAGTTTCGGTATCATCATGTCGTTCTTATAACCAAATTCTTCCTTCATAGCGGCCCGAATTTTGGTCTTATATTCGTCCTGCAATCGCGGTGTATAATTTGCTTTATCAAGCATCGATAACATCCCCCGTTGTCTTAGCCACGCGTACTTTGTTGCCACCCTCATTTTTGAAACCCACGCGGGTGGCTTTGCCGTTTTTATCCATTAAAGATAAGTTTGAAATATCAATAGGCATTGCTTTGGGCAAACGCCCACCTTGAGTGGTCTGTGTTTGTCGTTCGTGGCGAATTGCCATGTTAACGCCATCAACAATCGCTTTGCCAGTTTTAGGCACAACCAAGGTTACTGTCCCTTTTTTGCCTTTATCTTTTCCGGCAAGAACAATGACCTCATCACCTTTTCTAAGTTTAGCAGCCATTATAACACCTCCGGTGCAAGTGATATTATTTTCATAAAATTTTTGGCACGTAATTCTCTGACCACGGGACCAAAAATCCGGGTACCGATTGGTTCACCACTATTGTTCAAAATTACTGCAGCGTTGCTATCAAATCGGATAGCTGTGCCGTCTTCTCGACGCACTTCTTTGGATGTTCTCACGACAACTGCTTTTCGAACATCACCCTTCTTTACTCGACCTCGTGGGATAGCTTCCTTAACGGATACCACAATCACGTCACCAACCGAGGCGTATTTTCGCTTAGAGCCACCTAGAACTTTGATGCACTGAACACGGCGAGCGCCTGAGTTATCAGCGACATCCAGATTAGTTTGCATCTGGATCATAAATTTTCTCCCGACCTATGAGGGGCTAATGCTTTTGCCTTTTCCCCAGGGTTTCGTTAAATCGTGAAAGCTCAAAAACTAAGTTTCAAGCACTTCCCAACGTTTTGTTTTAGATTTCGGAGCACACTCCATTATGCGCACCGCATCACCCACTTTGAACGTATTATTTTCATCATGGGCTCTATACTTCTTGGACTTCCGGATCGTTTTTTGCATAACCGGATGCTTAAAACGACGCTCAACAGATACGGTAACGGTTTGAGCATTAGAATCAGAAGTCACAATACCTTGTAGTACCCTTTTTGGCATCTCTAACTCCCTATTCCTCAGAATCTGCTTGCTGATTTAAAACGGTTAAAACACGCGCCGTATCGCGTTTGACTGTTCTCATACGAGCAGTATTTTCAAGTTGACCGGTTGCCTGCTGAAAACGCAGATTAAAAGACTCTTTTTTCAAAGAAGCTAACTGCTCACGCAACTGATCTGGTGTTTTTTCACGTAACTCTTGGGCTTTCATAGCCTATCCTTTTCATACACCAGTGAGCCCCAGGCGGGTCACTCATAATCTGGTGGACATTACCTAATTTATACAATTGCGATTCCGACGAACCACATCCGGATGAGACGACATACAGTCTTATTTATTAAATGGCAACACCTATTGAAAAATTTATTATCACTGTTAAAAAAAAATAGCTTCGTTTATACACATCCTATGAAGTCGATAACGCCATTATTCGCAACGCAGTTGTACCTCTCCAACTTATCCAGTGTAGGTGAATTAAATATTTCAGAGCTGGAAGTATCTTGCCGCTCAATAGCGGAAGATGATCTAGCTGGCCAGCAATGGTGCGAAAATAATGGATATTCCGGGTATACCAGCTATGCCTCACTTTCAGACCTAACATGGCGGTTCCCAATTTTTAGTGAATTAAAAGATATTTTGGACAGTCACGTGGCAAACTTTGTAGAAAAGTTAGACTTTGACCTTGATGATCGAAATATTGTCTTGGAGGACATGTGGATCAACATCCTTGATGAGGGCGGTTCACACGGCTCGCATATTCACCCACATTCAGTAATTTCAGGCACGACATATGTATCAATTCCAAATGAGGCTGGCGAAATACGGTTTGAGGATCCCAGATTACAATTTATGATGTCAGCACCACCACGAAAGAAAGACGCACGAACTGAATTAAGAACTTTTCATAGCCACCATCCAGTGGCAGGACAAGTACTTTTATGGGAGAGCTGGTTGAGACACGAAGTACTTCAGAATGGCTCAAAAGGCGAAAGAGTATCGATTAGTTTCAATTATAAGTGGTCGGACTAATCAAAGATCTCTTTTAAATTGCATTCGTGATTTTACCACACTGGCATTGGTAAAAAACCAACGTAATAAATTACCAATCTTCCCGAACAACAACTCTAGATTTAATGGGTAGTTTCATTGCAGCCAAACGCAAAGCTTCCCTTGCTATTTCATCGTTCACACCATCAATCTCAAACATAACTCGGCCAGGTTTCACTTTGGCAGCCCAAAAATCTACTGAACCTTTACCTTTACCCATCCGTACTTCAGTCGGTTTTGAGGTAACTGGTGTATCTGGGAATATTCGAATCCAGACCCGACCTTGTCTCTTCATATGACGAGTCATAGCTCTACGGGCAGCCTCTATTTGTCGAGCAGTCACTCGTTCCGGCTGGAGTGCCTTAAGCCCATAAGTCCCAAAATTAAGGTCAGATCCGCCTTTGGCCTCACCTTTTATGCGACCCTTGTGCATTTTACGAAACTTTGTACGCTTTGGTTGCAACATTTCCTATCTCCTTACCGGCGGGTCGACGCACCGCGCGGTGCCGGTCCATCTTGAAGCTCTTGTGCACGTCGGTCTCGAGCCTGTGGATCATGTTCCATAATCTCACCTTTAAATATCCAAACCTTGATCCCAATTATACCATATGGCGTGGAAGCCTCTACATTGGCGTAATCAACGTCAGCTCTAAGTGTATGTAAAGGAACCCGACCCTCTCGGTACCATTCCGTTCTGGCTATCTCGGCTCCTCCAAGACGCCCAGCAACGTTAACCCGAATTCCTAAAGCGCCCATTCTCATCGCATTCTGAACTGCACGTTTCATTGCCCTTCGGAAAGAAACACGGCGTTCTAACTGCTGGGCAATACTTTCACCAACCAGTTGGGCGTCTAACTCTGGCTTTCGCACTTCTACGATATTGAGATGTAAATCGGAATCAGTCATGTTTGCTAGTTTCTGACGTAAAGTCTCGATATCAGCACCTTTTTTTCCAATTATGACACCAGGTCGGGCTGTATGAATTGTAACGCGACATTTCTTGTGAGGGCGCTCAATTATTACTCGAGCCACGCCTGCCTGAGAACACTCTTCCCTAATAAAATCACGCATACGGAGGTCTTCCAAAAGTAAATCCCCATAATCCTTCGTATCTGCGTACCAACGACTATCCCAAGTGCGATTTACTTGTAGCCGCATTCCTATTGGATTAACTTTCTGACCCATTAAGCCTGCTCCTCTAATTGACGCACTTTAATTGTTATTTCTGAGAAAGGTTTAATGATACGCCCAAAACGACCACGAGCTCTTGGTCGACCACGTTTCATTGTCAAATTCTTCCCGACATATGCCTCAGAAACAATTAGTTCATCAACATCTAAATTATGGTTATTTTCAGCGTTAGCGATTGCTGACTGAAGACACTTTTTAACATCCGCCGCAATTCTTTTTTTGCTAAAGGTCAAATCATTTAATGCCCTATCAACTTTCTTTCCACGGATCAGGCCAGCAAGTAAATTAAGCTTTTGGGGGCTCGTCTTCAACATGCGCAATTTTGCCATTGCTTCATTATCTGCCACACGGCGAGGATTTTTTTCTTTTCCCATGGTCTTTACTTTCGTTTAGCTTTTTTGTCAGCACCGTGACCGTAATAAGTACGAGTTGGAGAGTATTCACCAAACTTTTGACCGATCATATCCTCAGAAACCGACACCGGGACATGCTTTCTACCGTTATAAACACCAAATGTTAAACCGACGAATTGCGGAAGAATAGTAGATCTACGGGACCAAATTTTAATAACATCATTTCGACCACTTTCGCGAGCTGCTTCAGCTTTTTTAAGCACATGAGCATCGACAAAGGGTCCCTTCCATAATGAACGTGACATCTATCAGCGCCCTTTCTTCTTTGCGTGCCGCGAGCGAATAATTAATTTCTGCGACGCTTTGTTTGTATTTCTCGTACGCTTGCCTTTAGTAGGTTTTCCCCATGGAGTCACAGGATGCCGACCCCCGGACGTACGACCTTCACCACCACCATGGGGGTGATCAATCGGATTCATAACAACACCCCGGACAGAAGGACGAATGCCTTTATGACGCATTCGACCTGCTTTACCGTAGTTCTGGTTCGAATTATCTGGATTAGAAACCGCTCCAATTGTTGCCATACACTCTTGCCGAACCATGCGTAGCTCACCAGACGAAAGCCGAATTTGTGCATAGCCACCGTCACGACCAACAAATTGAGCATAAGTACCAGCCGCTCTCGCAATTTGACCGCCCTTTCCGGGCTTCAATTCGATATTATGAATTATAGTACCAATTGGCATACCTGAAAACGGCATAGCGTTACCGGGTTTTATATCTGCTTTTGAAGATGCGACTACTGTGTCGCCAACAGCGAGCCTTTGAGGAGCTAAAATGTAGGCCTGCTCACCATCCTTGTATTTAACCAAAGCTATGAAAGCCGTTCTGTTAGGGTCAAACTCGATCCGTTCAACCGTCGCCGGCACATCAAATTTAGTTCTTTTGAAATCAACTATTCTGTAGAGCCTCTTAGCTCCACCACCACGTCGGCGAGATGTTATACGTCCGGTATTGTTCCGACCGCCAGATTTTGTCAGTCCCTCTGTGAGAGACTTAACTGGACGTCCTTTCCAAAGCTCCGAACGGTCAATCAGTACCAGCCCTCGCTGGCCCGGCGTCGTTGGTTTGTACGACTTTAGTGCCATGCTTTCTGTCTTCCGTTTGCTTGTAAGACAAAGTAATACTCTGCCTATGGTAAAGCCCCCCTGAGGTGGCCAATTTGAAGCAAATCAAAACGAATCTTGATTGCTTTAGCGAAGGACGTATAGCTACCTTTATAAAAAAGGTCTAGGGCTTTGAAACTTTTGTTTCATGTTTGTATTTAAACACCATGCAAATACGTCCAAAAATCATTACTTAACTCGGTCAAAGACCGGTAGTTACGTCAATAGTGTTTCCGTCCTCCAATGTTACAAAGGCCTTCTTTACATCCTTACGACGTCCAACGACGCCCCTAAAACGCTTTTTCTTTCCTTTTGTAATAGAGGTGTTCACAGCCTTAACTTTAACACCAAATAATGCTTCGACGGCTTCTTTAATTTGGGGCTTGTTACTATCAATAGAAACCTCAAACACGACCGCACCGTTTTCCGATGCCATAGTAGATTTTTCTGTAACTAAGGGCTTTCGGATAATATCATAATGTTCTGCTTTTACACTCATCTTAAACGAGCCTCCAATGCCTCTATACCGGCTTTGGTAATAACAAGTGTCTCACGCTTCAAAATGTCGTAAACGTTAGCACCGATCGACGGCAACACATCCAGTCCCTCTATATTCTGAACTGCCTTGGCAAATGTGTCATTAACAGACGATCCGTCGATAACCAATGCGCGTTTCCATCCAAGGTTTTTAACTTGTTTAGCAAGATCAGTTGTCTTGCCCGAACTTTGGGCTTGGTCAATCACTACTATTGAACCGGACTTAGCCTTAGCTGACAATGCTAGTTTAAGACCCAACCTTCTAACTTTCTTTGGCAAATCAAAAGCATGGCTCCGCGGGGTTGGACCCTTATAAATGCCACCTTTACGAAAAATAGGAGCACGTCGAGAACCATGTCGGGCTCCACCTGTACCCTTTTGACGATAGATTTTCTTTGTCGAGTAACTGACTTCTCGCCGGGTTTTTACCTTATGAGTACCAGCCTGGGAACCATTGCGCTGCCATCTAACGACTCTCTGTAAAATATCTGCTCTCGGCTCTAAACCAAAAACGTCATCCACTAACTCAACTGAACCAGCTTTTTTTCCATCCAATTTTATTACATCAATTTTCATGCCTCACCTCCCTCTGGCTGTGGTGCTTCATCGACTTTTGCTCCCTCAGAGCGAAGAGCAGCAGGAAAAGGCACATTATCTACAAGAGGTTTTTTGACGGAGTCTTTAATAGTGACCCAACCACCTTTAGAACCAGGCACAGCACCTTTTATCATTATGAGACCACGCTCAACATCTGTCTTCATTACTTGAAGATTCTGAGTGGTAACTCTGACGGCTCCCATATGCCCTGCCATCTTCTTGCCTTTAAAGACTTTTCCTGGCCCTTGACACTGACCAGTTGATCCATGAGATCTGTGACTTATAGAGACGCCGTGAGAAGCTCTTAAGCCGCCAAAATTGTGGCGTTTCATGGCTCCTGCGAAACCTTTACCTATCGATGTCCCCGAGACATCTACAAATTGTCCCTCGACATAGTGGTCTGCAGTTATCTCTGCTCCCACCTCAATTAAGTTTTCTGGAGCTACCCGAAACTCAGCGAGCTTCCGCTTTGGCTCAACTTTTGCGACAACAAATTGACCGCGCACAGGCTTCAAAACGTTTTTTGCTTTGACAGAACCTGCACCAAGTTGAACCGCATTATATCCGTGCTGTTCATTAGTTCGCTGAGCCACTACTTGCAGCTTATCCATCTGAAGGACGGTAACAGGTATCTGCTTACCATCTCCCATGAATAGCCGCGTCATTCCAACTTTCTTAGCTATAATACCAGAGCGCATTTTGCCCTCCTAAACAGAAATTTGAACATCAACACCAGCTGCGAGATCTAACTTCATAAGAGCATCTACAGTCTGTGGTGTTGGGTCAACTATGTCTAATAGCCGCTTATGAGTGCGTATTTCAAATTGATCGCGCGACTTTTTGTTAACATGCGGCCCACGAAGAACAGTGAATTTTTCAATCTTGTTCGGAAGTGGAATAGGACCTCGAACAGACGCACCCGTTCGCTTCGCAGTATTTACTATCTCTTGTGTACTTGCATCTAGAACACGATAGTCGAAGGCTTTTAACCTAATACGGATGTTTTGGCTTTGCATTTTACCTTGCCTTTTTAACCGACGTTAAAGTTGAGAGGAGGGAATGAGGGCATCTCATTACTTCTTCGAACCTTACTGGGTTTCCCCAATGTTTAGTAAAGCTCACTGAAGTGAGCTTTACATATTATTTTGATGACTATTCGATAATTTTGGCGACGACGCCTGATCCGACGGTACGTCCGCCTTCTCGAATAGCAAA
>NTKT01000028.1 GCA_002457055.1 Rhodobacteraceae bacterium MED-G08 | reverse complement strand
GGCTGAGACATTTAAATGAACCCGTTGAACCTGAACCGGTTAGAACCGGCGGAGGGAAGGTCTGGGCAGTGTCCTGAACCACTCTCCGCTAGCATAAGGAGAGAAGAAATGTTCAAACTTACTTTTGCAGCGGGATTATTGAGCGCAGGAATAGTCATGGCTCAGAACCCCATATTAACAGTATACGCACCAGATTATTTTACCTCTGAGTGGGGTCCAGGCCCCTCAATCGAAGCTAAATTTGAAGAGACTTGCAATTGTGATCTAGTTTTTTCAGCTGGAGAGCTATTGCCGAGGCTTGTATTAGAGGGACAAAATACTAAGGCAGATGTGGTTATTGGCCTTAATACAGATATAACAAAAAAAGCTCGAGAATTAGGAATTTTTTCGCCCCACAATCAAGACAATAGTCGTCTGAACCTTCCAGTTGAATGGGAGGATGAAATATTTTTGCCATTTGACTGGTCTTATGTCAGTTTTGTATTCGATACTACAAAAACAAATCTGCCAAATAACTTCGAAGAATTGGCGAGTTTACCAGAAAATATAAAGATAGTTATCCAAGATCCAAGAAGTTCGATTTCTGGTCTAGCACTAGTTTTGTGGATTAAACAAATATATGGAGACAACGCTGCAGCATATTGGCAAAAACTTGCACCAAAAATACTAACAGTTACGAAGGGCTGGTCAGAAGCCTACGGCCTTTTTACGGATGGAGAAGCAGCAGGAGTTCTTTCTTTCACAACATCACCAGCTTATCATATTGCGGTGGAGGAAGATAACACCAAGCAAGCTGCCATATTTAAGGAAGGACATTATCCTTTCTTTGAGCTTGCAGCCAAAGTCAAATCTTCAGAAAATGATGTACTTTCTTCCATGTTTATGAAGTTCATACTTTCTGACGAATTTCAGGATTTAATTCCAATGACGAATTGGTCATACCCATCCGCACAGGCAGTAGAAAAGTGGCCTTCTGTATTTTCTGATCTACCCATGCCGCAATCTGCTGTATATCTCTCTGAAAATGCAGCATCAGAAATCACTAAGCAAGCGATAGAAGAGTGGCGAAGCGCACTTTCTCAATAATTTCAAATTGCATTTTGCTTTTTGTAGTTTTTGGTCCGTTGTTTGTATTAATATTCCATACGGACCAAAATTTTATTTTCACAGCTGCTGATAAGGCAGCATTAGAATTTACCTTACTTCAAGCTGCTCTATCATCCCTTTGGTCTGTACTACTTGCATGGCCTTTAGCCTTAGCTTTGTCTCGAAGGCAATTTAAAGGGCGGCAGCTCTTAATAGTCGCTTTAAGTGTGCCTTTCATTCTTCCAGTTATAGTTGCTGTATTAGGTTTACTATCTATTTTTGGCCATTCAGGAATTTTAAACTCTTTATTACAATTTTTTGGATTTCCCATACTTTCAGTGTATGGACTTTCTGGTGTCTTATTAGCTCATATTTTTTTCAACATACCTTTAGCGACAAGGGCGTTTTTGCTTGCTCTGGAAAGAAGGCCAACAGAACTAGAGCGAGTAGCAGATGGATTAAACCTAATTTCTTTAACACGTTTTTGGATTTTGGATTGGCCAATCATCCGCTTTGTAGCTCCACAAATCTTTAGTCTTATTTTTGTCCTGTGTTTAACGAGTTTCGCTGTTGTACTAACTTTGGGTGGAGGACCAAAAGCAACTACTCTTGAGTTAGCTATCTATCAATCATTTCGGTTTGAGCTAGACTTTGGAAGGGCAGCATTTTTAGCTTTCATACAATTGTGTATCGCCGCATTCACATGCACATTATCAATCTTAATTTTTGGTCTACCCACTAATTTCAACAGTGGCTTTGATCGTCCTTTGCGTAAAAGATACTTGAGCGTTTGGTCTTTCTTCTGGGACTTTGGTGTTATAATACTGCTAGGTCTTTTTCTAACTTTACCATTAATTTCAGTACTGATAAAAGGAATTCAAAATTTCTATTTAATAGAAAACACAATCTGGATTCCAATAATTAACTCAATCATACTTGCACTTTGCTCTGCGCTTATTTCTACTATTTTAGCAATGGGTTTTATGAATAGATGGGGCGAAGTGGTTGGAACTCTGAGCATCGCAGTCTCTCCAATAATTATAGGAGCAGGCCTGTTTCTGATGGTTCGAAATATAACCAACCCTTTTGAAATTACCTTCTGGGTGACCTTAACGGTAAACTCGGTAATGGGCCTTCCATTTTCAATTCGAATTATGCGTCCAGCGTCTAATGAAATAATATCAAACTTTAGACGCTTATCTCACGCGCATGCGATGTCACCTTACGCTTGGTTTTACTGGGTGTATCTACCAAGATTAAAAAGTGCTTTAACCTACAGTATGGGCTTGGTAGCAGCACTATCTATGGGAGACTTAGGTGTAATTGTTTTATTCGGAGGCGCAGATTTCGAAACACTTCCGCTTGTTATTTATCAGCTAATGAGTGCCTACCGTACAGAACAAGCCATGGCATCAGCCGTAATATTAGTTTCAATTTCAATAGGAATTTTCTTAATCTTTGACAGAATTGGAAAGACAAGAAATGCTTAAACTTAATTTTTCTTTGAAAGAAAGCTATTTAACGATTTCTACCAACATTTCCTTAGAAGCCGACAAAATTTACGCAGTAGTAGGCCCCTCTGGTGCTGGCAAATCAACCTTTTTAAATCTAATATCTGGCTTCGCTTCTATTTCTAGTGGCACCATAATATGGAATGGACAGGAGATTAGCAATCTACCTCCAGCAAAAAGAAGTGTATCAATTTTATTTCAAGATAATAACCTATTCCCTCACCTAAGCGTTTGGCGAAACTTAGCACTGGCTGTTACTCACTGGCCAAAAATTTCCAGAGATAATGAGGAGAAGCTAAAGGCCGTTATGTCAGAAGTTGGAATACTTGGCCTAGAGAACAGAAAACCCTCACAACTTTCAGGAGGACAGCAAAGTCGCGTGGCGTTAGCGAGAGTTTTACTGCAAAAAAATAAAATTTTGCTATTAGATGAACCATTTTCTGCATTGGGCCCATCTCTCAAAGATCAAATGTTAGAATTAATCAAAAAAATTGCTAAAAATAAAAAATTATTAGTTTTAATGGTCACCCACGAGCCAGCCGATGCAAAAAAAGTCGCATCTCAAACACTCGTCGTAAAAGATAAAAAGGTGCACCCTCCGCTAACCACAGAGAAAGCACTGGATCCAATAAATGGGCCATTGGCTGATTATTTATGAAATCAATTAGCTATAAGACATATCTACTTAGGTCAGCTGATTTTGATAAATCACCAATATTGCTCTCAACAAACTCAGAGTTTATCTCAACGGATGTTCCCGACTTATCAGGAGCAGTGAACGATAGCTCCTCAAAAACCCGCTCCATTACAGTGTAAAGTCTACGGGCTCCAATATTTTCTACACTTTCATTTACATCGGCAGCTATTTTCGCCAATGCGTTTATTCCTTCCGTGGAAAATGTTACCTCAACTCCTTCTGTTGCCATTAAGGCTGTATATTGAAGAGTAAGAGCGTTGTCTGTTTCTGTTAAAATTCTGACAAAATCTTCTTCTGTTAAAGCGCGCAATTCAACTCTAATTGGCAAACGGCCCTGAAGCTCCGGCAGTAAATCAGATGGTTTTGCTACGTGAAAAGCACCTGATGCTATAAAAAGGATATGGTCAGTTTTAACTGTGCCATGTTTAGTAGATACAGTCGTACCCTCTATTAAAGGTAACAAGTCTCTTTGCACACCCTCTCTGCTAACGTCTCCACCTCGCGCATCTGACCTTGCACAAACTTTGTCAATCTCATCGAGGAATACAATGCCGTTTTGCTCAACCGCATCTATTGCAGCTCGGGTGACTGTTTCATCATCTAGCAACTTATCTGCTTCTTCACTCATCAAGACCTCATGGCTCTCTCCAACTGTCATTTTTCTTTTCACAGTTCGACCGCCCATCGCTTTGCCAAATAAATCAGATAGGTTCATCATTCCCATTTGTGATCCTGACTGGCCAGGTATATCAAACATTGGGAGTGGGTTAGAGGTATCATTTACGTCTAACTCTATTTCTGTTTCGTCTAATTCTCCAGAACGTAATTTTTTTCGAAACATTTCCCTTGTAGCCTCTCTGGCATCAACACCTGCTATCGCATCCAGGACTCTTTCCTCTGCAGCACGCTCCGCATTAGAACGGACTTCATCTCTCATCCACTCTCTTGTCTGATTTATAGACGCATCTACCAAATCTCTAACAATTTGCTCAACATCTCGCCCAACGTAACCTACTTCGGTAAACTTGGTAGCTTCAACTTTTATAAACGGTGCTCTGGCAAGCTTTGCCAAACGGCGACTTATTTCCGTCTTGCCAACGCCAGTAGGACCTATCATCAAAATATTTTTTGGATACACCTCGTCTCGCAAATCATCACCGAGTTGTTTCCGCCGCCACCTTGACCTTAATGCAACCGCGACCGCTCGCTTAGCATCTCGTTGCCCGATAATGTAACGGTCAAGCTCTGATACTATCTCTCTTGGAGTAAGATCAGTCATTTTTTATTCTCCAGAAAAAATTAAAGTGTCTCAACCGTAAGCTTCCCATTGGTGTAGACACATATATCAGCTGCTATTGCCATAGCTTGACGAGCTATATCTTCAGCGCTCTTTTTACTATCCATCATACCTCTGGCTGCTGCCAACGCATAATTACCACCAGAACCAATTGCTGCAACATTATGCTCCGGCTCCAAAACATCTCCAGCCCCAGTAATCACAAGCAATTGCTTGCCATCAGTAACAATCAGCATAGCCTCCAGTTTTTGGAGATACTTATCTGTCCTCCAATCTTTGGCCAACTCCACAGATGCTCTAGCCAACTGACCAGGCATCGCGTCCAATTTAGCTTCTAAACGTTCTAATAGTGTAAATGCATCTGCCGTAGACCCAGCAAACCCGGCCACCACATCATGTCCACCTGGTGACAACTTTCGAACCTTCTTAGCCGTCCCTTTTATAACTGTTTGACCCAAGCTAACTTGGCCATCACCGGCAATAACTACTTTTCCACCCTTTTTAACACCAATAATTGTGGTGCCATGCCATGTATTAAATTCCGGTTGTGCCATTGGGTCTACACCTCACCAAAAAACTGGCTTAAACAATACTTTAGTCTCGAACAGAACAAAAAGGCTGAATTTCGAATTAAGATCTAGATACTTTCTTCAATCCAACTTTGTAGTGCGGCTTTTGGAGCAGCTCCGGCACGATTAGAAACTACCTCACCATCTTTAAAGATAAACAATGCTGGAATTCCTCGAACACCCATCGAAGCAGCTGCACTAGGGTTGGTATCAACGTCAACCTTTGCTATTTTGACTTTTCCTTCTAGCTCCGTTGCCAACTCTTCCAATGCCGGTCCAATCTGTTTGCATGGACCACACCATTCTGCCCAAAAATCTACTACGACAGGTATGTCTGAATTCTTAACTTCTGTATCAAATGTTGCATCGGTTACTGCTACTGTTGCCATGGAGTTCTCCTAAACTTGACCTGGTAAGAAACTATGATCGCATAGTAGAAAGGTCAAGTCATTCGAATGGGTTCTATTGAACTTAAAGCTGTATTTACATCGATTTTCATTAACTCTGCTGAATGGGTCCAAATAATTCCTAATTCAATATTTTTTTCTGGAAATACTTTTTGCATCGATGCAGCATACGCACCCATCTGTTGTAGAATCCCAAGGGGTACCTGATCAACGCATGAAGGCACCTCCCGATTAGTTTTAAAGTCGATTATGCATGCTAAGTCTTCAGACAACACAAGCCTATCAATCACCCCAACAATAGGTAACTTTCCAAGAGGCTCCACAATTGTTGAAAACTGGACCTCTGCTAAAGTCTCAGGAGCAAATATAAATTCAAAACTTGGGTTATTTATTATTTTTTTTGCCTGCTTATAAGCTTTATTCTGAATTTCGTCAGACACATTTATATCTGCCCACTTTAAAATATTAGGCAGTGTAGTTTGCCAGTTATTCGGATTAATTTTTGGTAGTTTCTCCAAAAGTAGATGCACTATAGTACCAAAAATCTTAGCATCATCACCGTGAAGTTCATTATCAATAGTTTGAATAGTCTTAGAGCCTGGTTGATTTGACGGGTTAATAAATTTCTCAAGTTTTAGTGGTGACTTTACGTTTTCTGTAAAAATAGTTGGCAAATTTACTTCTATTTTCTCTTGAATTAAATATTCAGAAGAAGGGTCATAACACCAATCAACATGCTTATGGCAAAGACCTTCACCATTCAAAAATTTCTCTGAAACAGCATTAAGATCAACAAGGCCTTTCTCAATTTTTTTATACCAACTATTACCAAAATCGGATACATTACCTGCTGCGGCCACTATCAACCAAACCTCAGACCGCGTTAATGCAACGTATAACAAACGGTCGCGTTCCTCAGCGTTTTGTTGCTTTTGGCTATTATAAATTTCAGTTGTTTTACTACACCGCTCCGTGCTGGAAAACTTTTTCAATGCAATATTATCAGTAAATAATATCTCATCTGACAGATCATCTTTGAAGTCATTAGTCTCAGGTAAAATTACTATCGGAGCTTCCAGTCCCTTGGCACCATGAATAGTCATTACTCTAATTTGATTCATGGAGCTATCGAATTGCCTCTTAATTTCAATATTTTCATCAGAGATCCATGACAGAAACCCCGTCAAACTTGGTATCTCAGAAATTTCATAATTCATTGCCTGGCTCAGCAATGTGTCGATACCCTCTTCTGCTTCTTTTCCAAGTCTACCAATTAATAAAGACCGTCCTTTGTGAAGAATTAATATTCTTTCGATTAATTCATAAGGCCTCAAAAAATCAGCAACAGATCTTAGATCCTCCAAAACATTCAGCTCGTTTGAAAATTTCTTCGGATTTTTTCTCATTGCTTGCCATAACGTCATATCCTCACGAGAATGGGCCAGGTCAAACAACTGCTTCTCATTCCAGCCAAACAACGGTGACTTTAAAACTGCCGCTAGTGAAAAATCATCGTCTGCATTATCAATAAATGAAAGAAAATTGCATATATCTTTGATCGCAAGCTCACCGGCTAAACGCAATCTATCAGCACCGGCTATTGGCAAATCGACATCTTTGCAGGCCCTTATTATTTCGTGAAATATTTCTGACCGGCGCTGAACAAGAATTAAAAAATCACCTGCCCGAACTGGACGAAAGGTAGGCTTTTGCTGGATATTTTTCTGCTCTGGTATTTGAACCCTCTGATCTATCATTCTTTTTATTTCTTGGGCTATCAATCGGGCTAAACTTATAAAATGATTAGCATCACTAATCAGCTCCATTGGTTCTTCCCATTTTAACAAATTTGGATTCATTGTTTTTGGAATAATTGGCCATAAATCAATACGACCTGGTAAATCTGCCTTGAATGCTAAATGGTTCCGCCCCCAACCAAAGCTATCCTTATTGGTATTTCCAAAAATTTTATCAACAAGACTCAAAATGGTTTTTGAAGATCTAAATGAGTAGTCGAGAGAAGCCACTTGCAGATTTTTATCAGCCCCTTCTAACTTTGCTGAGAAACTGTCACGAACCCTATCAAGTTGAGCTGGATCAGCACCCTGAAATGAATAGATGGATTGCTTTTGATCTCCTACGACGAAAATTGTTCGCGGCTTACTTGATCTTGCGCCTTGCCCACTTGTTAATTCTTGAGCTAAAGTTTTAATCACCCTCCATTGAGAAGGACTAGTATCCTGAGCTTCATCAACTAAAATATGATCTATACCACCATCTAGTCGATATAACACCCAGTCAGCAACTTCTGCGGTAGTAAGGAGATTGACTGTGATGTCTATCAAATCGTCAAAATCTAAAAGACTTTTGATATGCTTTTGAGCTTTATAAACCGCCAGAAACGTTTCAGCGAATTTGTGAATGGATAATGAAGCTTCAGCCGCCTGATAAGAAAGTCGCCTATTCCTGAAGTGTTCAAGACGAACCATAAAGTCATCAATATCATCCATAAAATGAACAAAGAAACTACTTCTCATTTCTTTCGTTGAAAATTTTCCTAACTTCGCCGTGAATGGAGATTTAGCACTTTTGCCATAAAGAAACATTTTTTCTAGAAGCTGAATGCTGGCCAAATTAATAGAAGCAATTTCAGTTAGTTCTTGAGCAGTCTTTTGATCAGCCTTACTTGAAGATTTTTTTAAGCAATCAGATATCTTTCTAACTAAATTTAGGGTATTTTGTTCAAAATGAGCACTTATATCGTCGTCTATTGAAACATTGCTATCTAGATTAAAGGCTTCAAATATTTCTACATGGCTTTTATTTTTTGAAAAAACATGCCTTTTTGAAACAATTTTTAAAATTATCTCTTCCCAATTACTTGCATTGGCAATCTTTAAAAAATGTTCAAAACTTTCTTGGGTTAATTTATCTTTAGAAATCAGCTCAAGAACTCTCAAATAAAGTTCACGCTGTCCTCTTTCATCTAATTCTCTAAACTGTGGCGATATACCTGCCTCAAGAGGAAATTTTCTCAATAACGATGCGCAAAATGCATGTATTGTTTGAATTTTTAGTCCCCCAGGCACCTCTATGGCACGCGCGAACAATGTTCTTGCCTTTTTAAGCTCCTCGGTCCCGAGTTGCGTATGAACACCCATCTCAAGAAGACTAAAATTCAGTTCCTTGTCTGCTAACATTGCCCATTTTCCAAGCCGATCAAACAACCTATTTTTCATTTCCGCCGCAGCAGCTTTAGTGTAAGTTAAACATAAAATTTGCTCTGGCTGTACACCATCGAGGAGTAAACGCGCGACCCTATCTATCAAAACTTTTGTCTTACCAGATCCAGCATTTGCGGTCAGCCACGTTGATAATTTGGCATCTGATGCAGCTATTTGAGCATTTGTTGCAGAATTAGTTTTCATAAAATTTCAATTTCACATTTATCAGATGTATCCCATTCACCATAACGTGAAATTTGATCATATGGAGAGTAGTCCTGTTTTAAGAAAAGAGCGCGCCGAGCCTTAAAGCCTGTCGAGAGCATTAGATAAGCAGAGAGCAATTCACCTAGCTTAACCTCAAACTCTTCTACACTCTCCAAATCAACCGGAATATGTATTTTCTTTAAGTTTGGCTTAACTGGAACGAAGAAAGAGGCGTCTACTTTAGTGCTACTAATTCCTTCAAAACCACCATTTTGCAGGATCAGTGAAAGTAGATAAAGCTGTTTATCATAAGCAACTTGCTGTTTTAAAGATGGTAAAGTTCCTGACTTGTAATCATAAATAATTGCACCACCATTTTTATTCAAATCTATTCTGTCAGCTTTTCCAGATATTTCAAAATTTAAGTCTCTAATATACAATTTACCGCTTCGTTCAAAAGCTGAAGGCGTAGCCTCCAGTTGACGCTCGATCTCGTCTTTAATAAATGACAACGAGATATCGTTTATTCCCTTTCTCCAGAAGTTTTGCAGGATTTTATTTGAAGTACCGACTTTAATTACATCGGATGCTATCTTCTCCAGATTTTCTTGGTGGCTCTTTAAATCAGCATCAGAATTCCAATTCATAACAAACTGCTCAAAGATTGAATGATAAACGGTCCCGCGTAACGCGTAAGAAGAAAACTTATCTAAGCGCTCCAAAGGCTCAATTTTTAATATGTGACGAGCGTAAATAGAGTACGGATCACGGATTAACGTTTTGATTTCTGTTACTGATAGTTTTTTTGGCCTTACTTTTAAAGGCGGGATTGGTTCAGGCCTAGAGGGCTTTTTTATTTTCTTTGTTTTTTCTAATTCATTTAACAATAATAAATGTTGAGAACCTCGACTTCGCATATTTTCAAGAGCAAGTTTCCCTCCATTAGAATTAAGTCCCGCAAGTAAGTTAATTAACCTATTTAGCCAACGTGACGGAGTTGTTTCAGATTCAGAGTTTCTCTTAGATCTAGTTATCCAAACTTCATTTGCACCCATAGCTTGTTGGAAATCATGAGCTGATAGACCTATCCTCCTTTCAGGCAGTAGTAGTCCGGCATCTATCCGCATTTTTCTGTTCATCCATTGATCTGGCTCTGGCTGCGCTGGCCAGATACCCTCATTCAGACCACTTAAAATTAGTAAATCTGTTCCATTGGCACGAGCTTCTAGTGTTCCCCAAATTAAAATATTATCATGTGAAATATGGGAATTTCTTACCTCATAGCTAGAGAAAATTGTATTAAGCATTTTATTGTAATCGGAGGAAGAAATTGATGGCGCAGAACTGGCTACCGCAAAAATATTATCAACTATCTTTTTCGCCATCTCACCAGCATCATTTTGCCATAAAGAGCCAGACGTTTTTTCTTCTAGCGGATCGCAACCCACTGCCAGGTACTCAGCGTTAGATATATGTTCACAAAGCCAATACCCCAGTTCTTGCTGTCCCTCATTTTGAAATTTTTCCAAAAAAATTGATAACCATTTTACCCATTTTTGAGAAAATTCCTGATTATTTTCTTTCAAAAACCTATGTAGATGATCAACAGTCGGGTCAATTATTGTATTTTTTCTCAGAAACGTTTCTAGTTTTGTTACTAGACGCAAATGTTTCCCACGTTTTACGTCATCACTATGACATATTGGGTTTTTTAATATTGCAATTAATTCAGAAGCAGTTGGCGACCTATTAAAAATTGCAGATACTTTTCTGAGAAACCGGCCTGGCAATGTTAGATGAAATGAGAGTCCTGCACTATCATCCGGAATAATTCCCCATCTCAAAAGTTCAGCAGTTACTTGGCGAGCAAGTCTTCGATCTGGAGTCACCAGAGCGGCTCTTTTGTTTATGTCAGCTGCCTTTCTTAAAACCATTGCTATGGCCAAAGCTTCTTCTCTTTGGTTCTCAGCTTCAAATAAACTTAACCCTTCACAGGCACGATCCAAGCATTCTAGCTTAGGCCCTTCTGACATCCAACTATCCGTGAAAGGCGCTGGACGCAAAGCAAGGGAAATTAGTTTGTTGCGAGGAATACTTGGGGGTGATCCTGTCGGCCAAATACCAACATCCTTGTATTTGACGTTTAAACCTTTGAGCATTTTAACAAACCGATATTGGGGGTGATCTTCACCAATAAGTGGATCAGAAATACTGCCTAAAACTGTTTCCGGAATATGAAAATCAAATCCAGGCAACACAACAACACCCTTATTGAGCCCGTAAATTCCTTTTATTAATTCTAAAGTCGTACCACGTGAACCAGTTGACCCCGCTATAAAGATGTGGTTTTCTGGTGGGAATTCTTCCCAACCTTTTAGTAATGCGCGAACTTGATTTCTTTGAAAACCTTCAGAATCTGGCTCCAAATTTCTTTTCTCAAGATAGGTTGTTACGATATCGACAAAATGTAGAATACGTTGCCAATGACCTGATTGGTCCTCTACATTTAATTTTTTTATTATACTCGGTGCGACGTTCTCACCCTGTAATTCATCTATTAATTTTGCTAAATTATCAGTGAGATCATAAAGTGCCGATTTTGATGCTAGATCAGGTTGCTGTTCGATTAATTTTTGAACCAAAACCATTAGCTCAAATCTATATTGCAAATGCGACTTCGGATTTGGGTCTTTAAAAGTGCCTATCAATTCTGATAAATCCGACACTACATGTACGTTAGGAATTAGGATTGAACCTAATGATACAAACTCTTCCAATAATCGAAGTCGCATACGTTTGGTGTTTACTACTATATTTACTCTAGCCAAAACTTCTGGAGGATGAGCTGAAAAAAATTTAAGAATCCCGGAAGCCAAAGACCTTGGAAAATCTACTCCACAAGGCATCCCAAATATTTTTTTTTCTAGTACCATGAGAGTTGGAAAATAAAGATAATTCTGGCCTTAATCAAGCTACCAAATTATTCTTTTCACACAAAAAAGAATTTTTATTTTGCAATAAAATTTTCCGAAATAGCTTCAATACGCTTGTTCCACGTATTTGAGCAAGTCCAGCTGAACTTGACCTTTCGCTGCTGTTCGCCAGTGATCAAAATCTCTAAATTGAGAGCATTTTCTGGCGCTATCTCAAGCGCCAAAGCTGGCCATTCAATCAGGCAGATTTTCTCCTCAAAAGCTTCAGAAAGACCCAATTCTATCAAACCTTCGGCGCTTGTTAGGCGGTATAGGTCCACATGCCAAATTTCACCTGAATTTGTATCATATGTCTGAACCAAGGTAAACGTTGGGGATGGCACTTCTTCAGGATAAAGTTGCCGGGACTGAATGAGTTTTCGGCAAAAATAGCTTTTGCCAGCGCCTATTTCTCCCGATAGCAATAGAGTGTCATCAAACTGTATAATCTGACCAATTTGTCTGGCGAGCTCAGCCATTTCCTTTTCATTGATACTATGAGTTTCAAAAGTCTGATTAAGCAAAATGAATTCTTTCATAAATATAAGATCTTACGAAAGCTAATATAACTTTTAAATAATCTAAAACACCTGTAAGTTTTCATTTTCACCCAGAAAATTATTTTGCGCCTCGATATCTGATCTAAGCCAAACAATTTCAACGATAGCGCCGATTTGGGTAACATTTTTTGAATTTTCAATTTCTTTAGCGCCACCATTTGAAAAACTCAGCTTTGCATTTGTTCGCTCCAATAAGGTTTTTGCTATGAACAAGCCGAGTCCCATACCTTGATAATCTATCTGTTTGAGGCGAGGTGAAGAGGCTTTCCGATAACTTACAAAAGGATCCCCTATCCGTGAAATCATTTGCAAAGGGAAACCGGGACCATCATCATTTATTGTGATTTTTATATCTGTTTCACTCCAACTGAGCACAATCCACACCTTATTATTTGCAAAATCAATCGCATTTTGAATCATATTTCTAAGACCATGAATTATCTCTGGTCGCCGTTTGATTAAGGGTTGGGATATATCTTCTTTTGATTTTAGATTTAGCTCAAAAATGATCTCTTTCCCGCGATCCGAGTGGGGCTCTGCTGCTTCTCGAATAACTTCAGATACGGGCGCATTACGCATATGCTGATCATCTTTACCAGCTTGACCCATAGACTGCAGAATATCACGGCAACGATCCGCTTGGTCTCTTATTAAAACGGCATCTTCCCAGAGCTCTTTTTTGTCCTTTAATTCGTCCATTAACTCACTACTAGCCAGTTTAATAGTTGCTAGTGGTGTTCCAAGTTCATGCGCCGCTGCTGCAACGACACCCCCTAAATCCGTGAGCTTTTGTTCTCTAGAAAGCGCCATCTGGGTAGCAAATAATGCATCTGACATATCGTTAACTTCAACCGTAACCTTCCGAGAATAGAAACTTAAAAATAGCATTGAGATAACTATAGCAGTCCAATTTCCAAAAATAAAAATATTGGGTACTCTTAAAATAAACCCTTGTTCTGTTAATAAAGGATAATTGTAATTAGCCAGCAAAGTGACTGCAAAAATGGCTATAATGCCAAGCGAAAACGTATATCTTACAGGCAATGAGGTAGCAGAGATGGCGACAGGAGCAATAACTAAAACTGCAAATGGATTGTTGAGCCCACCAGTAAAAAAAAGCAGTAAAAGTAACTGAAGTAGATCAAATAATATCATGGCCATATTTTGCTTTTCAGATAAACGTTCATTTTTTGGAAAAACAAACATAGCTACAAGATTGCCTGCAACTGATATTCCAATGGCAAAAATGATTAGATCTAGCTCTAACCGCAAGTTGTAAAACTGTACAGCGACCAGAACTGCCGCACTTTGACCAAGTATTGCAACCCAACGCAATAAAATCATTGTTCGCAGTCTTATCCATCGACTACGTTGATTATCTCTAGAAACCGTTAATGCATTTTCGGGTATCATTGTCGCACCCTCTTTATTTAAAAGGATATTCTTTATAGCTCATGTATAACAAGGTATCGAGGCAGTTCAAGAAAATGACGAATATGAAAAATATTGTTTACTTATCAGCCGCGTCATTACTCATACTTATTAGTCTGACATATTTAGCTACGACTCCAATCTGGCCATTTAATAAAGATGATAGGTTTGCTCAATGCCGAAATTCAAAAGTCACCGGGGGCTCTGGAAGTATTGGAGGAAAACTTGATTTAATTTCTACCGATGGCAGAGCTGTTTCAGAAGTTGAAATTTTTTCACAACCCTCATTAGTTTACTTCGGTTATACTTTTTGCCCAGACGTTTGTCCGTTACATGTTTCCAGAAACGCCGATGCTGTAGATTTGCTTGACGAACGAGGCATACAAACAACACCAGTTTTTATATCTGTTGACCCAAGCCGGGATACTCCCCAGGTTTTGACAGAGTTTGCAGAAATGATTCATCCACGGATGCTTGCGTATACTGGGAGCGAAGAGCAAATAAGGGCTGCAAGTAAGGCTTATAAAACCTACTATAAAAAGCAGGAAAGCAATGATGAATACTATCTGGTTGACCACTCAACGATTACATATTTGGTTTTACCAAAGTACGGCTTCGTAGAGTTTTTTAGAGCTGATACTTCTCCAGAAATTATGGCCGAAACAACAGCATGTTTTGTCGAAAATAGTTAATTTTACAAGACATTTGACCACAAAGTATTAGTTATTTAAAAAAACACACGACCAACGGCAGGAGACAACCCGTGAAAGAGGTTGAAAAAAGATCAATTGGTGAAGATAACTCACTACTTATTTTAGATGACGACGAACCATTCCTACGCCGTTTAGCCAAGGCAATGGAAAAGCGTGGTTTTGCAGTAGAAACGGCTGGTTCAATCGCCGCGGGTAGCGCAATAGCTACTGCAAGGACACCTGCCTATGCAGTCATTGATCTAAGATTAGCGGACGGAAACGGACTGGACGTTGTAGAAATTTTACGCTCAAAACGACCAGACTGTCGCATAGTGGTGTTAACTGGGTACGGTGCTATAGCGACGGCCGTCGCTGCCGTTAAAATCGGGGCCACTGATTATTTATCAAAACCAGCCGATGCAAATGATGTAATTAATGCTCTGTTAACTCGGGATGATGAACTTCCGCCACCCCCAGAAAATCCTATGAGCGCAGACCGAGTGAGATGGGAACATATTCAAAGAGTTTATGAACTGTGCGATCGCAATGTTAGCGAAACTGCAAGGCGCCTAAATATGCATAGAAGAACACTTCAGCGTATATTGGCAAAGCGCAGTCCAAAATAAATATTCATATTCTAAAATCGAACCTTTTCGAAATGCAAGTCTGTTTGTATTCATTTTCAAATGTAAAATATTCACAAAACCCTAAACTTTCATAGTATCCTATCGCACCTTTGTTCGTAGAGTTCATTGTTGCACTAATAGAGCACATCCCTTTATCATTGGAAGTTAATCTTGTAGCTTCAAAAAGTTGCTTACCTACACCAAGACCCCTCACATTTTTTGAGACATAAGTAGCTATCAATCCCCAATCTGAAGGCAATTTGTCTACTCCAGACCAATTTGGATCTGACCATTCAAGAAATTGAAAGCCAATAATTTTTGTTCCTTGGGTAGCAACGTGATTGCAAAGGCTAAATGGATTTGTAAAATAGTTCCTCCTAAAATCTACTGGCGTCGTGATACTATTTTGAAGTGTATGACCACCTTCATTGATGATCTCATTTAAAATATTGGACATCTTTTTAATGTCACCATATTCAGCCTTTCTCACAGAAAATATCATTTGCTGTTATCCAGTAGAGTAAAGCATTTCTCAATATAGTCACTTCGAACCAGGGCAGGCGGTCGGATCTGAATTGAAAATTTAGTTAAATAAGACTTGTCAAATTTTCCAAAAAATTTGTCAGCCTCATGCTTTGAAAATCCAGCTATCTCAATTGCCTCTAGCCAAGCACTAATTTTATCGGCTTTCTTTATTTTTTTCTTTAGATCTAGCGATATTTTTGCGGGCACGCCAAACCTTCTATGGATCGCTTCAGTGAGTTTCTCATCCAACGTTTCGTAGCCATAACCAACTGCTGCCTTAACCGGTGATATAAGATCTCCAAGTACATATTCCGGTGCATCGTGAAGCAAAGCTACTAATCTAGCTTGTGGGCTACTGTTAGGGTTTAATTCACTAAAAATTCTTTCGACCAGCAGTGAGTGCTCAGCAACAGAATAGGGGAAGTCGCCACTTGTTTGGCCATTCCAACGAGCAACAAATGATAAACCATGGGCTATATCCTGAATCTCAATATCTAATGGCGTAGGATCTAGTAAATCTAATCTCCGTCCAGATAACATTCTTTGCCATGCGCGCGCTGGTTTCATAATACTGCCTTCAAATGAACTTTTTAAATACAATTTTTAAATACTTTAAACAAATTATTGATTAATTGCAGCCTTGTTTTAGTTGTGGTAGCAGACGTTAAAACGGAGTTGAAATATGGCTAACGATTACATAGTAAAAGAAATCTCACTTGCAGAGTTTGGACGTCGGGAACTCGATATAGCAGAGACAGAAATGCCTGGTCTAATGGCACTCCGGAAGGAATACGGTACTTCTAAACCTTTAAAAGGTTCTAGGATCGTTGGTTCTTTACATATGACAATACAGACGGCCGTTTTAATTGAAACATTAGTAGCTCTTGGAGCTGATGTAAGATGGGCATCTTGCAATATATTCTCTACACAAGATCACGCAGCGGCAGCGATAGCGAAAGCTGGTGTTCCTGTATTTGCAATCAAAGGCCAGTCTTTGGAAGAACATTGGGATTACTTAGACCGATCATTTCAATTTGAAAATGGTCCAAATATGATCTTAGACGATGGAGGTGATGCAACACTTTATGTTCTTTTAGGTGCTAGAGCTGAGGCAGGTGAAGAAATTCTTTCCGTCCCCCGATCGGAAGAAGAAGAAGTGGTAAAAGCTCAGATTTATAAAAGAATTAAACAGTCCCCCGGTTGGTTCACTAAAACTAGAGATGCTATACGCGGTGTCTCAGAGGAAACTACAACGGGAGTTCATAGACTTTATGACCTTGTGAAAAACGGGCAGCTCCCCTTTCCCGCTATTAACGTAAATGACTCGGTAACAAAGTCCAAGTTTGATAACAAATACGGATGTAAAGAATCTCTCGTCGATGGCATTCGCAGAGCCACAGACACAATGATGGCAGGCAAAACCGCAGTAGTGTGTGGCTACGGCGATGTAGGAAAAGGTTCTTCTGCCTCACTTAGAGGTGCAGGAGCGCGTGTTAAAGTCACAGAGGTTGATCCAATTTGCGCATTACAGGCGGCGATGGATGGTTTTGAAGTGGTTGTCCTTGAAGATGTAGTATCGGATGCTGATATTTTCATCACAACTACAGGAAACAAAGATGTCATCCGTATAGAACACATGAGAGAAATGAAAGATATGGCCATTGTCGGAAACATCGGACATTTCGATAATGAAATCCAAGTTTCACATCTGCGAAATCACAAGTGGACAAATATCAAAGAACAAGTCGACATGATAGAGATGCCAAATGGTAATCGGCTAATTCTGCTGTCTGAGGGTCGCCTTCTAAATCTAGGAAATGCAACCGGCCATCCTTCATTTGTGATGTCTGCATCATTCACTAATCAAGTGCTTGCGCAGATTGAATTATGGACAAATGGACAAAACTACAAAAATGAAGTGTTTATTTTACCAAAACATCTTGATGAAAAAGTAGCGCGCCTTCATTTAGATCGCATTGGCGTAAAATTAACTAAGTTAGCAGCAGATCAAGCCGATTATATTGGAGTTACTCCAGAGGGACCATATAAACCAGAGCATTACAGATATTAGTAAAGAATAAATTTATTCTTTCTTAGGCGGCCTGGATAAAAGGCTCTGTATTGCCACACTTACTGAAACTTTACCTACCACAAGGTTATTAATTGCTGCCATTACTGGCGTATCAAGTTTAAATTCTTTAGCCTTTAAAATTATAGCACTAGAAGTACTGGTGCCCTCTACCGTAATATTTTTATCAAACGACTGCTGTTTTCCAAGCGCAAGCCCATATCGGTAGTTTCTAGACTCGGAGGACATGCATGTTAAACTTAAGTCTCCTAAGCCGCACAGGCCTGATAGCGTTTCTGGTTTTGCACCAAAATAAGGAGCAATACTTATGATTTCTGAATACCCGCGCGTCATTAATGCAGCACGAGAGCTACTTCCATAGCCAGCACCGATAGTAACCCCACACCCAATAGCGATAACATTCTTCAAAGCTCCGCCAAATTCAGCTCCAATTGGGTCATCAGACCAATAAAGCCTTAATGTTTCTGTTCCCAATTCGCTTTGAATATACTGTGCCAAACCTTCTACTTTGGAAGCAACGGTGAGCGCAGTAGGAAACCCTGAAGCCAAATCTGCAGCAAAACTTGGACCAGTTAATACTGCTGTCCTATTTGATGCCATCTCAAGGATTGAAGTTGGTCCCAGACCAGTAGACACTTCAAAGCCTTTGCAGCATGCAACTAGTATCTTCCCCTCCAAACTTGATCTATGTAACTCCACTACAGATCTTAATTGTTGCATAGGTACAGCAATTAAAATTATGGAACAATTTCCCATCTGATTGATATCATTTGTCACTATGATATTCTGAGGTAGAATATAGCCAGGTAATCTTAACCGATTTTCCCTTATTTCCTGAACAGAGTTTACTACATCCTGATTTCTTGTCCAAAGTATTAGCTTTTTTTTTGTAGATGATAAAGAAATCGATAGAGCGGTTCCAAAAGCACCGGAACCAATAATTCCAAAAGTCATGCTTTAGCTCCCCTCTTTCCACCTCCTAGCATTGGTGGTTTTTTTTCATCTAATGGCCATCTAGACCTTGGTGATAAGGAATAGTCATCCTCTTGCCCAAGATCATATAGTTCCCCTGCAGCGTATGCTATCATAGCTGCATTGTCGGTACAAAGTTCTAGCGGAGGTGCGATAAAATTGACTTCCAAGTCGCTACAAACAGATGATAAATTTTGACGAATTTGCTCGTTTGCAGCAACCCCTCCAACGATTGCAAAGGTTTTCAAATCTGAAGATCTCTTTCGCGCCTCAATTATTGCTCGCTTCGATTTTCCTACAAGCACATCAGAAATTGCCGCCTGAAAACCCGCGGAAAAGTCTTTAACATCTCGTTCGTACAGCCCACCTTGCTGTTTATCTAAATCCTCCAGGGACCTAGATACAGCCGTCTTCAAACCAGAAAAAGACATATCACAATCAGTGCGGTTTAATAGTGGCCTCGGGAAATCAAATCGTTTAGAATCACCATTGATAGCTTCCCTTTCGATGGACGGCCCCCCTGGTTGTTCCAGACCCAACAGCCGTGCTGTTTTATCAAAAGCCTCCCCCGGAGCGTCATCAATAGTACCACCTAGCCGTAAGAATTTATTTGCAGACACCACTATTAAAAATTGGCAATGACCTCCTGATGCAAGTAAAATTAAATATGGATATTCTAAATTTCCAATAAGGCGCGGAGTTAATGCGTGACCTGCCAAATGGTTAACACCGACCAAAGGTAGGTTCGCACCGTAGGCCAACCCTTTGGCACACATAACACCAGCAACCACACCACCTATTAAACCTGGTCCAGCAGTAACACCAATCAAGTTGATATCTAATAAGCTTACCTTAGCTCCCGCCAAGGCCTCCTTTACAACTGTATCTACTCTCTCTGCATGCGCCCTTGCTGCAATCTCTGGGACAACTCCACCATACTTTTCATGCAACGTATTTTGGTTGACCACTACTGATGAAAGTATTTTTGAATTACCTTTTTCATATGATACGATAGCAGCAGCTGTATCATCGCAGCTACTCTCTATACCTAAAATTACATGAGCAGATAACTTCAATTCAAACCCCATTGTACGAAAGTTTCCGGGCAGTTACCATTACAGTAGATGACATACAACGAATTAAAACCTAAATTACTTATTACAAGGCCTGTAAATTCAGCCAGTGATTTCGCATCTTTTTTTGAAAGAGAACTTCAAAAAAATCAAATTATAATATCTCCAGTGCTCAAAATTAAGTTTTTTAAACGACCAAAAAAACTGGAGAAAAGCCATTTTGTTATTTTTACGTCGTCCAACGGTGTAAAAGCCGCAGGAGAAGCCTCTAATAGCAATATAAGAGCAATGTGTGTTGGTGATAGAACAACAAACCTTGCATCGAGTTTTGGATATTTAGCTGAAAAATTTGGTGATAATGTTGAACAACTGATTAGCACGCTATGCAAAGATCAAAAAATCAAAGAAGAGATCCTTCATGTTCACGGAAAATACACCAAAGGTAACGTTGTAACTAAATTGAGGGGAGCAGGGTTTTTATGCAATGAGTGGGTCGGATATGATCAAGTAGCTTCTAAGCTATCAATTTCCGCTTTGAATGCTGTTAAAAGAGGCAACAAAATAGTTTTACCAATTTTTTCAGAACGCACAGCTCTGTTGCTTAAGGAGCAGATTTCAACATTCGATAAATGTCATATAATTGCTATTAGTTCGGCAGTAGAAAATGTATTTTTGGGAATCAAACTGGGCTCTATAAACAGAGCAAAAACACCAGATTTAGCAGGTATGAGATCTCTAACCAAAACGATACTAAAGAACGTGTTGCTTGAGTAATTTACTTCAAAAGATTAGTTTATTATCAGGTAATATTTTTATTTAGGTAAAAAATGACAGACGAGAAAAAAACCACAAAAGAGAAGACCAAAGCT
>NTKT01000027.1 GCA_002457055.1 Rhodobacteraceae bacterium MED-G08 | reverse complement strand
ACCAACTGAGTATTCTCTTGATAAAGCAGCCTTAGTCGAGCCCTTGGCTGTTGGTTGGCATACTGCCAAATTAGCTACCAATGCAATTGACGCTAAGATGGAAAAAAAAGCTCTAGTAATTGGAGGTGGTGCAATTGGTCTTGCGACTGCACTAGCGCTTAAGGCGATGGGTATTACTGAGCTGACTATATCTGAATTTAACCCTTTGCGCAGAAAATATTTGCTAGAACATATAGATGCCAAAATTGTGGAAAAAACAGAGAATTCATTTCCAATAGTTATCGACGCAGTGGGCTTCGCTTCAACTCGGGCCGTAGCATCACAGCTAGTGTCCCCTGGTGGGGTCATTGCACACGTGGGTTTAGGAGACAACACTAATGGTCTTGATGTTAGGCGTATGACCCTTCAGGAAATAACCTTTATCGGGACCTACACCTATACTGCACAAGATTTTAAAGATACTGCAGAAGCATTATTTGCTGGGCGTCTAGGTACATTAGATTGGATCGAGAAGCGCCCACTTTCGGAAGGTGAAAGTTCCTTTCAAGATCTCCTTAGGAATAAAGTTGCAGCGCCAAAAATAGTTCTTGAGCCGTGGCAATAATTTCACTTGGTGATAATTTCAGGCCCCATGAAGTACGTTGGCAAAAATGTAGAGATTATTGGAACGTAAGTTATCAAAATTAAGAATATAAATAAGACACCCAAAAATGGTAGAGCCGCTCTTACAACTGACATCATTGGCATTCTGGCTACACCAGATGTAACAAATAGGTTTAAGCCAACAGGTGGGGTAATCATACCAATCTCCATATTTACGACCATGATAATTCCAAGATGTATTGGGTCAATTCCAAGCTCGATTGCAATTGGAAATACTAATGGTGCCACAATTACGATTAATCCTGATGGTTCCATGAACTGACCACCAATCAGTAAAATTATATTTACGATCACTAAAAACATAATAGCGCCGAACCCCGCAGAAAGCATTGCACTAGCAATCTGTTGCGGTATTTGTTCGTCAGTTAAAACATGCTTAAGGATAAGAGCGTTGGCGATTATAAACATCAATGTAACTGTCAGTTTTCCAGCTTCGAATAAAGTATCTCTAGTGTCTTTATGGAAAAAAGCCGTTATTAATGCTGATGGGTTTTGTATTAAGTTTTGTCGCGGTTTGCCTTCCCTCGCTGCAAGTGGTCCCATATCGCGGTAAACGAAAACTGCAATGAAAAATGCATAAACGGATGCAACTGCAGCGGCCTCTGTAGGGGTAAAAATTCCACCATATATACCGCCTAGAATGATAACTATGAGAAAAAGCCCCCAAACTGCTTCTCTTGCAGAAGCAAAAATCTCATTCCAACCCAACCAATCACCTTTGGGTAAGTTACGCATTTTGGCTATTATATATATCGTCACCATTAACATGATACCAGCCAACAAACCGGGTATCACCCCTGCAAGGAACATTCTGCCTACTGACACATCTGTAGCGGACGCGTATACTACCATTACAATAGATGGTGGTATTAATATTCCTAGTGTGCCTGCGTTTGCAATTACGCCTGCTGCAAACTCTTTCGAATACCCAACCTGCCTCATTCCCGCAATAACGATTGTACCGATAGCCACAACGGTAGCTGGCGACGATCCGGACAAAGCAGCAAATAGCATGCAAGCAAAAACGCCCGCTATTGCAAGCCCCCCAGGGAAATGTCCTACAACCGCAATTGAGAAGCGAATAATTCTTTTGGCGACACCCCCAGTGGACATGAATGATGATGCAAGAATAAAAAATGGAATGGCCAATAGTGTGTAATGTCCAGCCATCGCCTGGAAAAAGGATTGGGCGATGGAGGCGAGTGAAGTATCACTTAATGTTAAAAGAAAAAAAATGGAGGACAAGCCAAGAGATATTGCAATAGGAACGCCTATTATTAGCATTGCAATTACTAATAGGAATAAAATAGCGACTTCCATTAATTTGCCTCTAAACTTCCGGTTCGCTTATTTTTTCAACTCTATCTTCTGCCTCATGACTTACTATTAGTGAATCTTGTTTGCCTTCAATTATTTTAAACATTACTTGTATACACCTTAAGAGCAATAATGCACTTCCGACAGGCAACATTACGTATGGAATAAATCGCGGTATTTTTTCATACGAATCGCCAGAATTTATAAGCGGTTCTATCCATCGCAACCAGTCTGGCATATGAATATCAATAACCTCATACCACGAACGGTACGAAGTTCTTTTCATCTCTTCAAACCCTGTTGGAAACCATCGCCCGGTAGTCTGCGGTAAGTTTGCAAAATTTGCCCAGTAATCCCAAGAACCTTTAAATAATAATAGGGCGTACAAAATACATAAAATTGCTGCTGTTAAGGCCAAAATACGCTTACTTGGGGCTGAACAAATGTTTAACAGAGCATCTACACCAAGGTGTAATTTTTTCTTCACCGCGTAACTAATTCCAAGTAATACTAACCAAGCAAAAAGGAAGGTGACCATTTCCAGACCCCAGATCAAACCTGAATTAAACCCGTAGCGTAATACGACATTTATAAATGTAATTGTCACCATTAGTGCCAAAATGATGGCAATAATAGTTTCCTCAATTTCGTCAATAAAGCGCGAAACTCTCGACTTTCCGTTATGATGTTCTGTATCCTGCATTTTAAAATATATTATTGATGGCTAATTATAAGATTTTATGACCGGCCATTTTACGAATGGCCGGCATTTATTTGCATCGATTTAATGATTAGCGTTTATTGCTTGCGCAGCAGCAATATTTTCTTCTCCAACATCATCTTTAAATTGATCCCATACTGGCATCATGGCAGCGACCCATGCATCTCTCTGTGCCGAAGTTAATTGGCGAACTACACCACCTGAACTAATGATCTCTTGCTTTGCTGATTCATTAACAGCAGTAGACTCCGAGTTACGAGCTTCAGTAACTTCATCAACTATTTTAGAAAGCTGATCACGCATTCCCGCATCCAAGCTATCCCACCAATCTGTTGATGTAACTAGCATGTAGTCAATGATACCGTGATTTGTTTCAGTGACCCCATCCTGAACTTCGAAGAATTTTTTGCCATATATGTTTGACCAAGTATTCTCTTGGCCATCTACAACGCCAGTTTGTAATGCGCCGTACACTTCAGAAAACGCCATTGGCTGAGGTGAGCCTCCAAGTGCAGCCATTTGTGCTTTTAGAACTTCAGAGTTTTGAACGCGAAATTTCAGACCATTCGCATCTGTTGGCATTTCAAGTGGTTTGTTAGCTGACATTTGCTTCATTCCATTATGCCAAAATGCAAGCCCTAGTAATCCGCGACGTGTCATACTTTCTTTCATTGCCTGGCCAGTTTCAGAATTTTGAAATTCATCAACTGCATTGATGTTTTTGAACATAAATGGAAGGTCAAAAATACGAAAAACTTTCGTGAACTGCTCAAACTTTGAGAGCGATGGTGCAGCCATTTGTACGTCACCTTGTAGCATTGCTTCCAGAACCTGATTATCATTATATAGTGTTGAGTTTGGGTAAACTTCCATACAAGCTTTACCGTTCATTTCGTCATTTACACGCTGTTGAAGTAGTGACGCGGCAATACCCTTTGGGTGCTTGTCGGTATTGGTGACGTGGGATAATTTAATAACCATTTCACCGTCGTCGCATGCGGCCATTAGCACATTGCCTGATATTGCGATGCCTAAAGCCGCGGTAGCGGCAAGTATTATTTTCATGTGTTTTTCTCCGGTTTTTTCTCAAAAAAAAACAGATAACACGATCGCTGACTTTGTAAATATAGATTTCGTCAGTTATTTGCAAAAATGCGCGGCAAATTTGCGCGATAACGTTTGATTAGATCTAGCAAATCGTATTGATTAAGTAACAAGTGCTGGTGCTTTTAGTTGTTTCACTACAGTATATACATTAAGGTAGCTAAAATTTTTTTCTTAAAATAAGAGGAATAGTTATTGTCTGACGAAGTACTATATGATCAACAAGTTATAGAATTTTTAGAAGATATCTGGGGCGATGGCTTTCTGTCGCCAGGTGGAGCTGGCGAGGTGCGTCGCGTATTAGAAGGTGTTAATGTCGACGGCAAATTGGTAATTGATATTGGCTGTGGTTCTGGTGCTTGCGCAATACTATTAGCTAAAGAATATCACGCTAAACGAGTGGTGGGTATAGATGTAGAACAGCCTGTTTGCGATGCTGCGACAAATCGAGTTAAAGCAGAAGGGGTTTCTGATAAAGTACAGATTCAATTAGTTGAGCCTGGTCCTTTACCTTTTACCAATAATGAAGTTGATGTTGTTTTTTCTAAAGATGCCATAATTCATATTCCTGATAAAGAAACCATGGCGCTTGATGCGTTCCGAATTCTCAAGCCCGGTGGACAATTTGCAGCGTCTGATTGGTTGATTAGTCATGACAATGATCCTTCGCCTCAAATGGCGGATTATATTAAAGCAGAGGGACTTGACTTTGCAATGGCATCACCGACCAGGTATGCAAACGCAATGAAAAGAGCAGGTTTTATAGATATTGAGTTGGTAAATAGAAATTCTTGGTATGCCACCGAAGCTGACAAGGAACTGCAATGGTTGAAAGGACCAAAACGCTCCGAACTACAAGAGCGTCACGGAAAAGATTTCATTGATCATCAGGTGGAGATTTGGTCAAAGCTGGTTACTGTTTTAAAGAGTGGTGAACATTGTCCACATCATATCCGTGCTCGCAAACCATTCTGAATGGAAAATTTAATAAATTTTTAAGTAGGCTTACTAGAAAGGTTAAGGGGCTTGATAGCAAACATTTATCATTTTTGTCTTAACATCTGCTTTCATACTGATTTCAGAATCTTTTTTTATGTAAAATGTCTCACCGGTTTCAAATGTTGCCGCACCGTCTGAAGAACCAATTTCTATGGCGCCCTCTAGAATAGTCACTAATTTGTTTTCGGTTGCTTTTATACTTGGCTGTATCAATGAACAAAGCTGCTCTACTTCAACCCACATTGTTCCAGCTGCATTCAAAAACTGAATATCCTTATTTGAAATATCAGAATTGATATTTTGTTTATCAAAATTTATTACTGTTATCCTTTCAAGTGATGGATTTTGCGCTTTTAGAATATTTTCGTCCACAATCATAAATATTTTTTTTACGTACCCAGGTTGCCTCCATTGGCATACAAACCCTTTAGGAATGATGAATGCATCTCCAGCTTTTATGTGAACTGTTTTCTCATTGGGAACATCTAAAAACAATTCGCCTTCTAAAAAGAGCATGAATTCATCGACAGGATACGGTCCCATTTGATCCACGAATTCCGTGCAGTCCCACACGCCTGTCATGTAACCAATGTTTGGATTTTCATGATATATGTGACCCCGTTGTAT
Source organism: Rhodobacteraceae bacterium MED-G08 (assembly GCA_002457055.1). GTDB lineage: Bacteria > Pseudomonadota > Alphaproteobacteria > Rhodobacterales > Rhodobacteraceae > Salinivivens > Salinivivens marinus. The sequence continues at coordinate 17,397 of NTKT01000027.1, read as the reverse complement.
AGGATTGCCAGATATTAGGTTATTGGGATCTATTGTTTCCCATTCTTTTAATCCGTTATTTGAGGAGCCCTCTGCTTCAAACTTAAAAAAACTTGCCTTGTCAGTCATCTAATATCACCCCTGAGATATTCTTTATACCAAATTAACCCATTGACAGATTAATCAATTCTCGTCGAAAAGGTACTTCGTTAATTGTTGGGTTACCAAACTCGCGGGCATAAAGGTGCCCACTGTAGATTGCAGCCGCTATAGTTGACGGACCCATAGCATCACCAATACGATCAAGTTTAGGATTTGATTTCCAAAGATCATCGACCGGTATTCGCATTGTAACTAAAATAGTTGCAGAGCATTCAATCTCTTTTTTTCTTCCTGTGTATATACATTCTAGCTCTGCACTAGAAGATCTCACAGATTTAAGGTTATGTGACATCTCCAAAGATACTCCAATTTCTAGTAGCTTCTTTTGTATAGCGTGCTGCTCCAAAGTTTTAGTCGTATAAGATGAAATCTCTGATGCTGGCGTGACTAAGGTCACTTCACAGCCAGATTTCCTAAGAAGCTCGGCGATGGCTCCTCCCATATAAAAGTGGTCATCATCAAAAACTACAACCGGACCGTCGGGACGATATCCCTTAAAAATGTCATCTGGTGTATAGGTTTTGGTATCCTTATTTATTTTTATTCCCAAAGGATTTTCGCGTCCAATTCCATCATTGACCCATTTGGAACCAGTTGCGACAACAATATGATGATCCTCAAATTCAGTAAGTGTATCTGAGCTCATTTCGCTCTCCAGATATACGTCTACATTTGCCATTTGCCGAATTTGATATTCGCGATAAGCTATTACTCGACCCCATTCGCCAAAACCCGGCAAACGACTTTCTTTTACCACCCGACCTCCGAGCTCTGTTGATCTTTCGGCAACAACAACATTATAACCCCGCTGGCCAAGCGCTCTTGCCGCTTCAAGACCAGTTGGCCCAGCGCCAATTATTAAAACGCGCTCATTACTAGTCTTTGGGTTAATTCGTTCTGGGTGCCATCCTCTTCGCCACTCTTCTCCCATAGTTGGATTTTGAGTACACCTAATGGGCACATAACTTTCATCACCTGAAACGCATATATTGCAGCCAATGCATTCTCGAATATCTTCCACACGACCTTCTTCAATTTTTTTCGGTAAAAAAGGATCAGCAATTGAAGGGCGTGCTGCCCCGATCATATCAAGTTGACCTGACTTAACCAACGAAACCATTGCATCTGGAGAAGTATAACGGCCAACCCCTACTACTGGCTTGGAAGTAATTTTTTTTACAAAAGACACATAGTCATCTTGATATCCAGATTGCTTAAAACGGGAGGTAGCGCTGTCATGTTCCCACGAACTAATATTTACATCCCATAGGTCAGGTTCTTCGGCCAGCATTTCGATCAAGTCATACCCTTCGCCAGTACTAGTAAAACCCATTGAACCTTTCAGTTCATCAACCGCAAACCGAATTGCAATACCGCAGGTATGACCAACTGCATCTTTAGTATCAGCTAATATTTCTTTTAAAAGACGAGCTCTGTTCTCTAGTGAACCACCATAATGATCTGATCTTCGATTTCGATAACGTGATAAAAAGTGAGATATAGTAGAAAGTTGATGTCCTGCATAAACGTACACTATATCGAAACCTGCGTTTACAGCGCGAATAGCGGCATCTCTATGCCATTTTCTTAAATTTTTTATATCTTGTAGATCCATCTCTCTTGCTTGTAGCGGCTCGTGACCTGCAACTGGTATGTGTGATGGTGAAAGAGGAACAGATCTACTATACCTGTTTGGTGACATTTGACCTGCATGGTTAAGTTCGGCACCAGCGAGGCTTCCAAATTCGTGAATTCCATCACACATTTTGGCAAGAACTGGTATATCAGTATCGTCCCATAATCGCCCTCCAGCCCACGGTGAATGATCACCAGATGGGTGTATTTCAATTTCTTCCGTGCAAACTACGGCCCATCCTCCCTCTGCTTTAGTGCGTCGCATTTCCGCCATTGAAGATGGAAAGCTTCGGCCCATTCCGTTGCAGTGTGGAACCTGAAAAAAACGGTTTTTTGCTGTAACAGGACCAATTTTTACAGGTTCAAAAAGAATATCATAACGAGAGTGACGTGCCATGGGTTTACCAGTTAGAAGTTCGAGACTATTCTGCTCCAAGATAATTATATGATCCGAAATTTTTTCATATAATTCAACCGCTAAGGCACGTGAGGTTACCACAATGAAAATTGATACATTTGGTGTGGAAATGTGGATGAATGAATGGGAAACCAAATGTGAATTCAATCTAGCTGAAACGTGCGTAGAAAGTTTGACAATTGATCAGTTGTTCCAAATTACGGGCAAGAATAAAAAAGATTTATCTGAAATACTGAGCCTTAAAATGACTTATGGTGAGATTAAAGGTTCTGATCGGCTCAGAAAAGCAATAGCTGCTTTGTATGAGAAGCAAACTCTTGAAAATGTGCTTGTTACCCATGGTACGATAGGTGCTAATATGTTGGTTCATAAAACACTGGTCGATAATGGTGATCATGTGGTTTCAATAGTACCAACATACCAACAACATTTTTCAATTCCAAAAAGTATCGGTGCCGATGTGCACTTTTTGCAGTTGCGGGAAGAGAATAATTGGTTGCCTGATCTGGATGAGCTCAAACGGCTAGTTATTCCCGAAACAAAACTAATTGCTTTAACAAATCCTAACAACCCAACAGGTTCATTAATTGACAAAGAAATGCTAAATGAAATTGCCGACATAGCAAATACTGCAGATTCTTGGATCCTGTGTGATGAAGTTTATCGTGGCACTGATCAGCATGGAAGCGGCATGACTGCCTCAATCGCTGATATATATGAAAAAGGAATAAGCACGGCAGGAATGTCTAAGGCTTACAGTTTGGCCGGACTACGGCTCGGTTGGGTGACGGCTCCCAATAGCGTTATTGAGGATGTGATGATCCATCGTGATTATGATACAATCAGTGTTGGCATGATTGATGATTATCTTGCTACGATTGCATTAGAGAGTGTTGATCGATTATTAAAACGTTCCCATGAAATTACCCGTGGGAACTTGAGCTATCTGTCTTCTTGGGTAGATGGTGAAAAAAAACTTTCGTGGGTCAAGCCAAATTCTGGCACAACTGCTTTAATAAAAATTGAGTTACCAATTAAATCTCATGATTTTTGTGTAAAGTTACTTCAGAATACTGGGGTAATGTTTACACCAGGAGCAGCTATGGGAATGGAAGGTTTCATCCGAGTTGGTTATGCAAATAATCCAGAGGTATTAAAAACTGGTTTGAGCCGAGTGTCAGAGTATCTAAAAAATATCTAAAATGCTTAACTAGTTAAATCAGGTTTTTGTTAGGATATACACCAAGAGAAGGACTTAAAATTTTATGTATGATTTAAATAAGTCTGAGATTATGGAGCTTTTTCACTTCGACACTGCGGCAAGAGTTATAAGCGAAGCATATGTCGCATCGTCTAGCGGACATGTTCAAACCGGTGATGTCGTCCACTTAAGTTTTCCAGAATTTAATGGTGACTGCCATATAAAGTCCGGTCATATTCGTCATACGGATACATATGTTGTAAAAATTGCATCTGGCTTTTACGATAATCCGTCAAATGGACTTCCATCTTCAAACGGCATGATGTTAGCTTTCTCTGCCATGACAGGAGAACCATCTGCAATTTTAAGGGATGAAGGTTGGCTCACAGATATGCGAACTGGTATAGGCGGTGCGATAGCCACCAAGGCTTTGGCGTCTAGAAATGCAGAAAGAGTTTTAATAATTGGGTCTGGTATACAGGCGCGATTTCAAGCTACTTGCCTGGCGTCTTTGATGCTTGAAAAGTCATTTAATTTTTTTATTTGGGGCAGAAATGAAAATGCTGCTGCCACCCTTGTGGAGGAGCTTCGAGGCCAAAATTTAAATGTAGATCTTGCTTTAGATTTAAAGCAGCAAGTTTCCTTATCAGATATTATAATTACCACAACTCCCGCGACATCTGCTTTGTTTGGGGACAATTTAGTCCGGCCTGGGACGCATGTTACAGCTATTGGAGCTGATACTCAAGGTAAACAAGAGCTACCAACAAGCCTACTCGAAAGCGCCTCGCTGTTAGTTTGTGATATGGTCTCACAGTCGCTCAACCATGGTGAGTTTCAGACTATTAATGATACTAATCTCTCTAAAAATGTACTAGAATTGGGAAACATTCTGTCTAATAGTTGTGCAGGTCGCACCTCTGATAATGATATTACTATTGCAGATCTCACTGGCATAGCTGCTCAAGATATTGCAATCACAACAGGAATTATTGATGCTGCGGCTTTAGGAAAAAAGAATTAAGGGATATTATTTATGAGTGCATCTTCGGCAGTGCTTCAACAAGCTGCTCTATCAGTATCAGCATATAGTCGAATTAAGCCTTGGCTGAGCCCAACACCATGCATTCCATCACGACAGGTGTTTGAAGAAAAAACTGAACTTTATTACAAGGCGGACAATTTCCAAAAAACTGGTTCCTTCAAATTTAGGGGAGCCCTATCAAAATTGACTTCACTTTCAACCGACGTCCCAGCAATTACTGCCTCATCTGGAAACCATGGTTTGGGTCTTTCAACTGCTGCAAAATTAACAGGTCATAATTTGACTGTCGTTTTACCTGAAACAGTAGCGCGGGAGAAGTTGGAGAAAATTAAGGCCCTTGGTGTTAAAATCATTTTGCATTCAAATGACTCCGGCGTTGCTGAACAGCATGCGCAAAAACTAGCCAAAGAACAGGGAAAAATATACGTCTCACCTTACAATGATCCACAGATTATTGCTGGTCAAGGAACATTAGCAATTGAGTTACTAGATCAACTTCCTCGGCTAGATGTGGTTTATGTATCTATTGGAGGAGGTGGTTTGATTTCGGGTATTGGGTGTGTGCTAAAAGCTTTTTCACCAAAAACAAGGGTCGTTGGTGTTAGTGCTAAGAATTCAGCTGAGTTGGCTGCCAGTATCAGGGCTGGTAAGATGGTAAAAGTAGACCATTATGAGACATTAGCGGATGGATGTGCTGGCGGTGTTGATAATGATACCATAACACTTGGTTTGGGCTCAGAAGTTATCGATGATTTGATTGATTGTTCTGAAGGCCAAATAGAGGTGGGCCTACAGCAGATTGCTTGGAATGAAAAAATGCTAGTCGAGGGGTCTGCTGGTTTGGCTTATGCTGCTTGGCAAGAAGATGCTTCAAACAATAAAAACAAGATAAGCGCAGTAGTTTTATGTGGGGCAAATTTTGATAAAGAAACATTATCTCCAATTTTTAATCGCGACTAAGCAGATATAAAAATACTACAACTCAAAACTTAATTTATATTTTTCTCCACCTGCACGAATTGGTGTGATAGTTTACTTCCAGCCAACAAGGGAGAAAAAAATGGTAGAAAATTTTGGTGGTTCTTTAAATTTAATTATATGGATTATTGCGACGCTCGGCGCCGGGTATTATTCATATCGATGCCTCTTTGGAACCAGAGGAATGATAGATCAGTATGGTGCCGGCGACGGAGCGGCTTTCCCATTAGTGTTAATTGGAACCTTCACCGGTGCTGGTTTCATAATGGGGATTGTAATTTTAATTTCTGGCCCTCAATACGCATGGGCGTTTTTAACATATAGTTTCGTTCAATCAGTTTTAGGAATTATATTTGGTTTCAGAATCCTCAGCAGTGAATGGGCACAGGTCGAGGGAGTAAAAATGACCAATGAATTTTGGATTGCTCCTTTGGTATTCACAGTTCTTTATGGTTTCCTTTTATTCAACATGCAGGAAATTTTGTACGTGACGGAAGTGGCCAGCTAAGCTTAAATTTGAGGCCATCTTATTTCATAATAGACCATTAAGGTGGCCTCTGGCGTCCTAAAAATTAAAATACTGGAAGTTCCACTTCTTTAATAAAAAATTAATTTTATATTATTGTCTGGCACGTAGGGTTTGTCGTTAATTATGAGTGATCTAACAGAACTTATTACGGGCCTACCATGTTTCAAAGCCCCATCAAATATTACCCCGTTGGGCGGTGGAATTACCAATACTAATGTGACTGTTGAAGACGAAGATTGTAAATATGTTGTTCGCATTGGGAGTGATATTGCAGAGCATGGTGTAATGCGTTGGAATGAACTAGCACTCAGTCAAGCAGCGTATAAGTTGGGTATTTCCCCTAAAGTCATTTATCATAAGACAGGTGTTTTAGTTCTTGAGTTTATTGATGCATACACTCTTGACGAAGCAGCCGTTCGTGAGCCAAAAAATTTAATACGAATTATAAACCTTGTGGCGAAGACACACCGAGGAATTGGAAAATGTTTGCATTCTCCAATTCTTACTTTTTGGCCATTTCAAATTAATCAAACTTATATGTCCCGATTAGAAAAAGATGGTTCACCCCATGTTTCAAAACTTGTGGATATGAAACGTCAACTTGAGGTACTAGAAATAGCTACGGGGCCAGTAGAATTAGTCGTTGGGCATAATGATCTTTTGGCTGCAAATATATTGGATGACGGAGATCAACTTTGGTTGATTGACTGGGAATATGGTGGCTTTAATACCCCACTTTTTGATTTAGCAGGTCTTGCAGGGAATAATGGTTTATCTGTTCTTCAGGAACAGCAAATGTTAGAGCAATATTTTAAGCAAGATTGGCAGAACTATTGGCGCCCTTATAATGCTATGAAATGCGCCTCTCTAATGCGAGAAACCTTATGGTCTATGGTTTCTGAAATATATTCTGAAATCGACTTTGATTATGCGGCGTACACCGTAGAGAACTTAAATCGATTTAATGTGGCAATGTCAGATTTTAAAAATACTTAGGGGTGTTAAATGAGTCTACCGACTTCATCAAAAGTCATAATTGTAGGAGGTGGTATTGTCGGTTGCTCCACTGCTTATCATCTCGCTAAAATAGGGCATGAAGTTTTATTGTTGGAAAAAGCATCACTTAATTCAGGTTCTACATGGCATGCGGCGGGTTTGGTTGGGCAACTACGTTCAAATGCTAATATCACACAGCTGTTAGGGCACTCAATAAATCTTTATGATCAATTGGAGGCTGAAACAGGTCTTGCAACTGGCTGGAAAATGAATGGTGGCTTGAGATTAGCATGTAATAACGAGCGTTGGACTGAGGTCAAACGTCAAGCCACTACAGCGCGTTCATTTGGACTAGAAATGCAATTGTTAACACCTAAGGAAGCACAAGACTTGTGGCCACTTATGGACATTAGTGATGTTGTGGGCGCCGCTTTTTTGCCAACTGACGGACAGGCCTCACCGTCTGATATAACTCAAGCTTTAGCCCGAGGAGCGCGGACATCTGGAGCCAAAATAATAGAAAACTGTGTAGTAACCGAGATCATAACAGAAAATGGAAATTTGGTTGGAGTTAAAACAAAACTTGGTAGCATTTCCTGCGAGAAACTTGTCCTCTGCTGCGGTCAGTGGACCCGTGATTTTGCGGCAACTGTAGGGGTAAACGTTCCACTCGTTTCAGTTGAACATCAATATATGATAACTGAAGAATTTGGTGTTCCATCGGACTTACCAACCCTTAGGGACCCTGACAGACTTACATATTATAAAGAGGAGGTTGGGGGGTTAGTTTGGGGAGGTTATGAACCAAATGGGATACCTTGGGCCATTGAAGGTATTCCAGAACCTTTTGATTTCCAATTACTAGAGTCGCGATATGATCATTTTGAGCAATTGATGGAGCTTGCTTTGCCTCGTGTTCCTAAACTTTCAGAAGTTGGTGTGAAGCAATTATTGAACGGACCAGAGAGCTTTACGCCTGATGGCAATTTTATATTAGGAGAAGCCCCGGAATTAAAAAATATTTACATAGGCGCAGGCTTTAATGCTTATGGGATTGCAGCTGGTGGTGGCGCAGGAATGGCTTTGGCTGAGTGGGTTGCAAATGGAGCACCACCATTTGATCTCTGGCCAGTTGATATCCGCCGGTTTGGGCGCCCACATCATGATACAAATTGGGTAAGGTCGCGTACTCTAGAGGCTTATGGAAAACATTATACGATGGCTTGGCCATCTGAGGAACACACAAGTGGGCGGCCATGTCGTCGATCGCCATTATATGATACTTTGAAATCATCTGGTGCAGTGTTTGGTGAAAAACTTGGGTGGGAAAGAGCGAATTGGTTTGCCGATACTGGTGAAGAACCGCGTGATATATATACGTTCGGACTGCCTAACTGGCATAGTGCGGTAGCACGTGAACACAAAGCAGCAAGAGAAGCAGCTGTTTTGTTTGATCAGACCTCATTTGCAAAATATATATTAACTGGCCCAGATGCAGAACAGGCACTTCAATGGATTGCTTCCAATCGTGTTGATAAGCCAGTTGGGTCTATAATTTACACTCAAATGCTCAATGATAATGGTGGAATTGAATGCGATTTAACCTGTGTTCGTACAAAGTTTAACGAGTACTATATAACTACGGGTACTGGGTATGCTACTCACGATTTTAATTGGATTAACGGAAATATCCCATCTCAGCTAAATGCTCAATTAATTGATGTAACATCATCTAATGCGGTTTTATCGCTTTTTGGGCCTAACGCACGGGATATTTTACAGGTATTAACTGTAAACGATGTCTCAGATAACGGTCATCCGTTTGGATCGGCAAGGCAAATTAGTATAGCGGGATGCCTAGTTCTAGCTATGCGTATTACATATGTTGGAGAACTTGGTTGGGAACTGCATTTTCCCGTTGAATATGCACAAACCGTTTACAATAAATTAATTGAAGCTGGATCGCCATTGGGCTTACGAAATGCTGGATATCGAGCAATTGAAACTCTTAGACTTGAAAAAGGTTATCGTGCCTGGTCGTCAGATGTTGGTCCCGATCATACTCCAGATGAAGCAGGTTTAGGTTGGGCAGTTAAAATGAAATCTAATATTTCGTTTAAAGGACGTGATGCAATAGCAAAACAGAGAGCTGAGGGCATTAAAAAGATAATGGCTACATTCACGACTGATAGTAATGTTATTCTATCAGGTCGAGAAACAATTTATCGTAATGGCGAGCGTTGTGGTTGGCTAAGTTCTGCCGGTTTCGGTCACACAATAGGAAAATTTATTGGAATGGGATATGTCCGTAGTGACCGCTATATCGATAACGATTTCGTATTATCTGGTGATTATGAACTTGAGGTGGCGATGAAAAGAGTAAGAGCAAATGTTTGTTTAAAACCGCTTTATGATCCTAAATTGGAAAAGGTAAAAACATAAGTTCATTAAGTTTAAAATACTTAACTAATTGATTTTAAGCAAGCTTCAGATCCATTTACGACAATTTGAATGGCGTTATTGAACGCGCCAATACATCTATCCTTGGTACTCTGAATACTTAGGCTAATTTAGTTTGAGATATTTTTTTAATTGGATTTAAAATGAACGATCGGCTCACCAAACTGTCTATCCTACTTTTAATGTTAGGAATGGCGCTGATTCCTTTAAATGACTCACTAATCAAGCTTTTGAGTTCGCGATATCCACTTGCTCAAATAGTAGTTATCCGTGCTTTATTCTGTATCTTGGTAATTTCAATAGTAGGAAAGGGTGCTAAAAAAGTTTTACTACTTCCACGGCGTACTGTAATCTTGTTTGCTATTAGAGGTATGTGTTTGGTAATCGCCATGTACTTTTTCTTTGTTGCATTAGCAAGTTTACCCTTATCCACTGTAGTTTCTATATTTTTTCTATCACCGCTTTTGATTACTTTTTTATCCTCAATAGTACTTAAAGAGAAGATTGGTATTCATAGGATCACGTCCGTTATTGTTGCGTTGATTGGTGTTATGTTTGTAATGAAGCCAGGAACGAATGAATTTCATCCGGAAATGTTGCTCGCTTTAGGATCTGCAATAAGCTATGCAATTTTTCAAATTTTTACACGTAGTCTTAAATCAGATGGAAATTTGCCGGCTTTAATAACAATACAACATCTGTGTTATTTCTTTTCTGCATTACCTCTTCTCGCATTTAATTGGAGTGGTGGCTTAAGCTCTACTGGGAATATGTCTTTTGATTTCTTATTGCGTGCCACGGTCTCGCCTACATTTATTGACGTTATATACATTGCAATCTGTGCTGGCGCTGTCTTGTTCTTATCCTTAGCATCATCTTTTGCTTACAGAAATGTTGAAGCCTCATTGATTGCTCCTTTTGAGTATGTTGCGATCCCTGTCAGCGTTGTATGGGGGATCTTAATTTGGGGCGATTATCCTTCTTCTACAGCATGGATAGGTATGTCGCTAATAATTTCCAGTGGAATTTATGTAATCTATAGAGAAAGGATTAATCAGGTTGAGACAACCTCAAGCGTCCCGATGCCAGGTTCTGCAGGTATGGTCCAGAACAAAAAAGACGATTAAATATTTATTATTTTTCTTTTAAACAATGACTATCAACCATCTTTTGGACCAGAGGAGCAAAATGCCAAAATGATGGGGTAACCATGTCTGGAATTTTACCAGCATCATCATACAGTCGAACTTTAAGTTTTTTATCTCGTCATAATTATTTTCCATGAGCCAGTCAAAATCGTAACGTATTACTTTATTCTCTGGTTTAAATGTTATTAACAAACTCTCAGCTTCTACTCGAGCATCAGAAACCCAGGTGTCAGATGGAATTTCTTTTAAAGCTATAAGTCTTTGGCCATTTATTTGATCGCGAGTTTCATCGTCTTGTGCATTATCGCGAAGCCAAATTGCATGAAATCGCATTATTTCGTTACCTAAGCATAATTGGACAACTGTGCCTCCAGTTTCAACAGTAACACGAGACATTGGTTTACCTCACAAAGACTATAGCCCTACGATAGAAAGTATTTCCTAAACTTTGATATATATTTGCGACTGATCAAGTCGTTTCTCACGATGAATTGAATGTTTAATGCTAATTGATGGATTTCTTATTTTCAGAACCCAAATCAATTTAAAATAGCTTTTGCCAGAACGGTTAACCCATCTATGAGATCTTGCTCATTTGTGTCCTCTGAAAAATCGTGACTGATACCCTCTATGGATGGTACAAACAGCATTGCTGCTGGCATTAGTTTCGCTACATTAGCTGCATCATGTAAGGCTCCAGATTGGATATTTCTCCACCGGTTTGGGCAAGCATTTTCAGCAGCGTTACGAAGAATGTCTTGCAAAGATTGGTCCATTTGCACTGGCTTCAGTCCGTGCATTTTACTAAAATCAACTGAGGCGCCATCTCTGTCAGCCACTTCAAGTGCTGTGCTTCGTATTATATTTTCCATTTTGTCTAAGCGCTGATCGTCGCCATCGCGCCATTGCATGGAAAAAGTACATTTCCCTGGTACTATTGAGTGAGCATCTGGTTCTATCCTGACATGGCCAGTCGTCCATACAGTTGAAGGGGTAACAACATTTCTGAAGCGGTCATTGATTAACTGGCTGAAGCTTAACATTAACTGATAGGCATCGATGCGTCTATGCATTGGAGTGGTGCCAGCATGGTTTTGTTGTCCATTGAAGGTGATGCGCATGTCTCTAATACCAACAATATCTGTTACTATGCCGACGGTATGGTTCGCTTCGTATAACCAAGGTCCTTGTTCAATATGACATTCTATAAAACCAGTGAAGCGGTTTGGATTAACAAAATCTAGAGAATTTTTGGAAATTTTTTTTCTTTCGTTAGAAAACTGGAGGCCATCTTTGTCAATCAAGTTATCGGCTTCTTCCAGTGATAGGATATCTGCCCATATAGCACTGCCAGTGGTTACACCAAAGCGGCCTTCCTCATCTTGAAAGCTGACGACGGAAATTGCTGGCCCATTATTTTCGCGTGATAGCCGTGCCAACTCTAAACCGCAGATAACTCCAAGTGCGCCGTCTAACCATCCTCCTTGAGGCTGAGTATCTGAATGTGATCCAATTAAAATTGAACTTTCTTGAGCTAGTCCAAAAAGATTGCCTACTGGATCATAGTGAGGCGTTAAACCCGCTTGGGCAAATTTATCTGCTAGCCAGTTTCTTGCTGATATGTCAGCTTTCGAGTAGGCTGGTCTTATCACTCCCTTTCCGACACCTGCAGCACCAATAGTTCTAAGTTCATGAAGGTCAGATAGAAATCTTTTCGAGTTTATATTCATAATTAAAACCGGTTTATCCTAATGGATTGTGACAAGCGACGAATACACTATTTTCGTCCGATTGTAGTTCTGGGTGTGCGTCTAGGCATTTATCGGTTGAGTGATTGCATCTCGCAAAAAATGCGCAACCTTTTGGTGGATGGGTTGGATCTGGTAAATCTTTGTTTGATTTTTCGTTTAGTTGCAACTTGGTTCCAATCTTTGGAGCACTTTCAGCCAATAGTTTTGTATAAGGATGTTTGGGCTTTATGAAAATTTCTTGGGCTGGCCCGATCTCCACTATTTCTCCAAAATACATTACTGCCACCCTGTCACTTACGGTTTCAACAACCGCAAGATCATGGCTGATAAAGACATATGTTAAACCAAAATCTTTTTTGAGACTTGATAGTAAATTTAGAACTTGAGCCTGTACTGATACGTCCAATGCAGAAACTGGTTCATCTAAAACTAGAATTCTTGGATTCGCTGCTAGGGCTCTGGCAATTCCTATACGTTGCGCTTGGCCTCCAGAAAATTCATGAGGGTATCTTTCCAAAAATTCCTCTTGTAAATTCACAGCTTTAAATAACTGTTTTATTTGTTTTTCTCGATCTTTTTCTGATAACTTTTGTAAGTGAGTAAGTGGAACGTTCATGACTTGTCTGATAGTCTTTCGAGGGTTCAAACTGCTAATAGGGTCCTGAAATACATATTGAATTACCCTAGGTAGACCAGATTTCTGGCTTTTTTTGTCTAGTTTATTGTTTTGTATTAGTATGTCTCCATTCGTCGGTTCAGTTAGTCCTACCAGCATTCTTGCAAGTGTGGATTTCCCACAGCCCGATTCTCCCACAATGCCCAAAGTTTCGCCTTTATTAACTTTGAGCGAAACGGACCTAACGGCATGGATTTGTGCCTTTTTTCTTTCTAATATTCCCATATTTAATGGAAAATTCTTTAGGAGATTTTTTGCTTCAAGTATGGGTTGCATCACGTGGTCCTAGAGATGAGTTTCGGGTTTAATACATCTAACTTTCATATTTCTGTTAACATCTCTGAGCTTGATATCGTTAGTTAAACATTCAGAAATTGTGCTTTGACAGCGAGGAGCAAAGGCACATCCCTGATCAAGTTTATCAACCATTGGGGGCAGCCCATCAATAGAGGCTAGCTTTCTTTTGCCCTTACCAATTTCTGGTACACATCCCATGAGTTTAGAAGTGTAGGGATGTGCTGGGTGATTTAAAATCATCTCTGATGGACCATACTCCACAATTTTACCAGCATACATTACAGCCACCTCATCGCAAATTTGGGAAACAACACCAAAATCATGCGTGATGAAAATAATTGCTAATCCTCTTTGACTGGTAAGCTCTCTCAATAATGATAAAATTTGTGCCTGGACAGTTACATCTAGTGCTGTCGTAGGCTCATCTGCAATTATTACTTCTGGGTCATTTGCAAGAGCCATAGCGATACTAACGCGCTGGCGCATGCCACCAGACAGTTGATGTGGGTAATCTTTAGCACGTTGCTTTGGATTAGGTATGCGAACTGATTTCAAAAGCTCAATACATTTCTGATATACTTCTTCTTTTGACAGGTTTTGATGCGCTAGAATTGCTTCCTCTAGTTGCTGTTGAACTGTGTAAAGTGGATGCAAAGACGATAGAGGATCTTGAAAAATATAGGAGATTTTACCACCCCTTAAAGATCGAAGTTTTTGATCATTTGTTTGTATAAGATCAATACCCTTATAATTCACATAACCTTCAGTGATAATGCCAGGCGGAGAAGAAACTAACCCCATAATACTTAATGCGGTCACGGACTTTCCGGATCCACTTTCGCCAATAATTCCCAAGCAGGCTCCTTTTTTTGCATATATACTAACACCATCTACAGCTTTATAATTTCGATTACCGATATGAAATTGTGTCTTTAAGTTTGAAACTGAAAGTAGTTCTGAAGCGTCTAAATTTTTAGTTTTACTATAATCTGCTACTAGAGTTCTAGGCCTCGGGCTAGACAGTACTCCTGATTTTAACCTTGGATCCAACGCATCGCGTATACCATCCCCAAGTAAGTTGATTGCCATCACAATTATTAAGATCATTGCTCCAGGGACTACTGATGTATAGGGACTAGTTATTAATGCTGCGCGTGCTTCACCAAGCATTGAGCCCAAATCTGCCTGCGGTGGTTGGGACCCTAAACCTAAAAAACTTAAACCCGCAGTTTCCAAAATCATCCAGCCTACGGTGGTCGACATTGCAATTACTATTACTGGAAACACATTAGGTAATACTTCAGTGATAATGATACGGGTGTCTGTCATTCCAGATAGCCTTGCAGCATCAATGAATTCTTTATGAGTAATGCCTACGGTAACGCCCCTGATATTTCGGGCAAAAAAAGGAATATTCACTATTGCGACAGCAATTAGCGCATTAAACAAGCCTGGCCCCAGGGCAGCAACAATGGCCAAAGCAAGTAAGATGTAGGGAAATGCCATTAGCATATCTATGCCGCGCATTAGTATATTATCCACATGTTTACCGTAGAAGCCTGAAATTATTCCAATTGAAGATCCAATTAAAGCTGCCAAAAATGCGGCACAAAAACCAACTGCAAGTGAGAGGCGCGTTCCCCATAGTAATCTACTCATAAGGTCGCGGCCAAGATGGTCTGTACCTAAAATAGCGTCAGTATTAAAAGGTGTTTTAAATCTATTTTTAGTATCAATAACATCTGGGTCAGGGAGGGGTAATAGAGGTGTTACTAGGGCTACAAATATGACTGCTATTATGACAACTAAACCAGCGAGGGATAAACGATTGCGAGATAATAATTTCAAAAACCCAATCATGTTTTAATCCTTGGGTCTAAAAGGTGTTGAGCAACGTCAACTGCAATATTGAAAATTACATAGCAAGCTGCAACGAATACAACACCACCTTGAACGAGTAAAATATCACGTTTTAAGATTGCATCGACAAGCATTCTTCCAACGCCAGGCCATTGGAAAACCATTTCAATATAAACTGCACCTGATAAAACAAATCCTGCCTGAATTCCCAAAATTGGAAGTATACTGACCATTGCCGCACGGAGTGCATGGCGCCATATTACAATTTTTTCATCTAAACCTTTGGCACGGGCAGTACGAATATAATCTTGTCTTAAAATCTCTAGCATTGCTGATCTTGATAATCTGGCAATGACCCCAGTCGCAACGACAGCTAACGCTGAGGCAGGTAGTGCTAGGTGGCCTGCTAGTGCAGTTAGGTCGCGAGCTCCATATATGGGCCACATACCAGACACGGGAAACCATCTAAGATGAACAGCGAACAATAATATCATCATCATACCAAGAAAAAATGAAGGTATGGATATACCTAATAAAACTATGAAGGTAATTAGCTTATCGGTTAACTGAAATTGTTTGGCAGCAGATAGCACACCGGCGCAAATTCCAATGAGTGAGCACATTATGAAAGAGGTGCCAGCTAGGATAAGAGTTGCTCCAAATCTCTCAACCACTTCATCAATAACATTTTTATTTAAAGAGTAACTTCTGCCAAAATCTCCCTGCAAAATATTTCCTAGCCAGATGAAATAACGCTGAAATAGAGTTTTATCTAAGCCTAGATCTCGGTTGAGCTTTTCTACATTCTCCGGCGTTGCAAAAGATCCTAAAATGGCAGTAGCAGGATCACCCGGGATCATAGCCATAATTAAAAAAACAATTATTGAGATGCCTAATAAAACCGGTATGGCTGAGAACAGCCTTTTTAAAATATAACCAAGCATCGCCGGCCCTGGAGAAATTGGCGCAGCTAAACTATTTGGTAAAGCTACGCCAGTTATTAATTAATTTTTGTCTACGTTATTCAACAATAGAAAAAAGGATGGTTGCAATGAAAAGCTACCTACACGATCGGATGTAACAGCATTTTGCTTCCAATTTGCAACAAATACCCATGGAGCGTCCTCTTGAACAATTGTCTGCATTTCCTGATACAGACGTGCTCTTTCACTCTGATCTGTTGAAGCACGTGCGGCTTCTAACAATTCATCAACCTTCGGGTTTGAATAATAACCAGAATTAAACCCTCCTTTATCTGGCCAAGCTTCGGTGCGAAGTGCCAAGAAAGGAAGAGTATCAGGGTCATTTGTCATCCAAGCCATTTCGGCCATATCAGCTTTACCCTCTAACCCAGGGTTTACTTCGCCAAGGAAGGTATTCCATTCGTAAGTTTCAATATTAACTTTAAGGCCAACGGCTTGAAGGTCAGCTTGAATGGCAGTTCCCATAGCCACCGGATCTAGCATCCCAGAACCACCCTCTGTCACAAAAAAAGTAAGTTCTGCTCCATCTGCTCCAGCTTCGGATATAAGTTGTCGAGCTTTTTCAGGATTATATGGATATGGCTCTAGGCTATTATTATATGCCCAAGCAAATGCTGGCGGAGTTGGGCCAGCGGCAACCGCAGCAGTGCCTTCCAATACATCATTAACAATAGCCTCCTTGTTTATGGCGTAGTTTGCTGCCTGACGTACGCGTACATCTGAAAACGGTCCTTCTTTAGCATTCAGGATAAGGAACCAAACGTGTGGACCGGCCTGCTCGTGGACAGTATAGCCATCACCTTGGAATTTGCTTAATGCGACTGGAGGCACTTCAACCATCATATCTATACCGCCTGCTAACATTTCTGCGGTTCTGGTGTTTGCATCAGTGATCGGACGAAAGACAACGGCCTGTAACTTTGGTGCGCCTTCCCAATGACTTGAATTAGCCTCAAC
This sequence comes from Rhodobacteraceae bacterium MED-G08, assembly GCA_002457055.1. Classification (GTDB taxonomy): domain Bacteria; phylum Pseudomonadota; class Alphaproteobacteria; order Rhodobacterales; family Rhodobacteraceae; genus Salinivivens; species Salinivivens marinus. Next base: position 322 of record NTKT01000027.1, on the reverse strand, counting down.
TACGACGGCTTCGTTTGAGCGCCATTCTCCAAATTTGAATGCTCCGGTACCGGAAGGATTCCTTCCAAAATCTGTCCCATGTTTCGCAACTGCGTCAGGAGAAACAATTAGCCCTGTAGGATAGGCAAGATTCGACAAGAATGGAGCGTATGGCGCATTCAGCGTAAATTTCACCGTCATAGGATCCAAAACGTCTACTGAAACAATTGCTGAGAAGAAAAATGATAGAGGAAACGGGCCAGTATTATGGTAAGGATGCGCTTCATCCAACATACGATCAAAGTTAAATTTTACCGCGTCAGCATTGAAATCACTTCCGTCA
>NTKT01000026.1 GCA_002457055.1 Rhodobacteraceae bacterium MED-G08 | reverse complement strand
ATTGCCTACAATGTTTTAGGCAGTTACGCAAACAACCATCCACTGAGAAAAAAATACAATGTCATTTATCCTGCAGATATGACAACTGTGATGTCTAGATCAATGATCCTTCCAGTAAGTTCTAGCAACGAACGATCAGCAAAACAATTTATAGATCATGTCCTTCAAACGGTGTATGGGGCAAACGTAACGGATGAACTATACAATTCGGATTTAAATAGGTTCGAAGAAACCACATTAAACCGGATCGTGCTCGGACCCGGTCTAATGGTTTTTTTAGACCAATTTAAAAAGCAAAAATTTTTAAAAGAATGGGAACGGGCGATATTACAAGCAGATTAAATAAGCTTGGATCAAGCTAATTTTATGTTTGTAGCTTGGTTTTTACCGTTTCGACCTTCCTCAATGTCAAAAGATACTTTTTGATTATCCTGTAGGTCATTAAGACCTGACTGTTGAACTTGTGAAATATGTACAAAAATATCAGCGTCACCTTCATCTGGAGCAATGAAACCAAAACCTTTTGTTCCGTTGAACCATTTTACTGTACCTGTAGCCATCAATCTTTCTCCTTGTTTAAGGGTTTCCCCCTTGTTGACCTAGTCTTCCAACTTCGAGAGACTGTCTTTTAGGATCAGCGATCGATATTAGTAAACTAACTGTGAAATAGCCGAAGACTTTCAAAAGGGCAAGCTATTTAACTTGTGTAAAAAAGCGGAAATAAATACCAAAGTGAAAGTACCAGCTTTGATACATGCGGTAGTAAAGAAAATTTTCATTCAACTAAATAGCTTTTGTGACCCCATATCAGGTATTTTTTCGGGCTCATCACGTAACGAACAGTAATATTCATAAAGCAAATTTTCACCAAATTGAGGAGTTTTACTCGCGTCGTATGCATCTACGTCAACATCATAAAAGAGCATCGATTCTTCGGCGTAATATTTACCAATTTTTATTAATTCTACCTTGTCTTTTATTTTTTGAGAAAAAAAAGAAACTGGGAATAATAAAATTAAAGCAAAGTCGAAAAAGCGTGGGGATATATGTTTTATTTTCTTTGGCTTATCAAATATCTCAAAAAGCATTTTTGCTTGATCCAGAGGAGTCACTGCCGGTCCAGGGCCACCTACTGGAAGCGATTTGTTCCAACTTTCCTCAGATTCAATACATTTAACAATATATTTTGCTAAATCTATCTCTGAAATTGGAAGCGAACTGGTCCGTTTACCATTTCCAAATACTATAAAAGACTTTCCATTTTTTATGCGATTAACCTGACCTGACAACGATTTAAAAAAAGCGGTGGGTAATACTATAGAGTATCTCAACCCAGAAGCCACTAGTTTACTGTTAAATCTCAATTTTGCACGTTGAAATGCAAGCTTAGGCTTTTGAATGCAAATGGCTGATAAAAGAATAAAATGTTGAAGTTTTATTTTTAGAGCAAAATACAACAGATCGGAATTTAAACTATAATCCACAAAATTTGCATCGCGCTCACATCCAGACCTGCTCGCAAGACAGGAAATTATAATATCAATTTTTGGAAGTTGCTTAGTCCAATCTGAATTTTCTCCAATTTCCAATGAAATAACATTGAGATTACTTTGATCCGAATATTCTAACCGATTTTCTTTCCTGACAATTGCGAATACAATGTAGTCTCTATCAAGTAACTCCGCTACAACGGCTTTACCGATATAACCGGTAGCGCCAGCCACCAAAACTTTTTTTTTAGATCCAGAAACCAATGCGTTTATAAAATCTTATTGATGAAAGTACATTACGATACATATCATAGCTAGATATTTGTCAATTATCTTACCTGTAATTTTTAGAAAAGAAACCGTTTCTCACCATGTTAAACGAATTTGTTTTTAATCAGCCTGTTAAATCAGAATGGATCGATTACAATAAACACATGCAAGACGCATATTATGGATTAGCGTTTAGCTACGCAGTCGACCACTTTCAGGACTGCGTTGGGTTTGATGAGAGGTACAGAACCCAATCTGGATGCACTATATACGTCTTAGAAGATCATAAATTTTACTTGAATGAGGTAAAATTAGGTTCCGAATTGGTGATTAGAACAAGTCTTGTGGATGCTGATAAAAAGAAATTTATCTTGCATTCTGAAATGTCCGTACAGGACACTTTAGTGGCTACCTCAGAGATGCTGCAAGCTCATATAAATACAAACCCAAGGCCAAAAGTTACTGAAATGCCGCTAGAAATATATGAAAGTTTTAAAAAACTTTTAGAGCAACCAAACAATGTTTTTCATCGCCGAAGCCGAAAGCTGACTTTGCACGATTAACCTCAAACTCATATTAACCTCCAACATAAGTTGCTTCGCCTTTCGGCCGATACCAAACTTTTTGGTTGTGCAATCTGCCTAGTAGGTCTCGGAGTTCGTCTATTTGGCCTTTCACCGTGACAGGACAACTATTGGACGAGGGTTGAGTGTTCTCGTTTACCGCCGTATTTATAATTGTTGAAGACTGTTTTGTTATGACTGAATTCAGTGCATTTTCGATTAGTTCCACGTCTCTAATCTCCAAGTTGAATGTGGTATTGGCTTTTGTCATGGCTCGCTCCTCGGCAACAATCTCAAAGTATAAAATATATGTAAAGAAGAGCCTTAAAACTTTAAAAGTCAACAAATACAATGGTATACTTTAAATTGCTTTATATTTCAGCGCACTAAATGGTGATCAAATTGAAGTTACCAAAGCCATAAAACCCAAACATTAACAGAAATTTTGCAAAATGAATCAGTGTCTACCAAAAGTATTGAGAAGATTCGGTTTAAGGAATTTTTTGTAAATTCAAATTACACAGTTCTCAGTTTTTAAAGTTGATATATGGAAAAACCTAAACTATTTAGACGGCGGTGAACCAACGGACATTCTAAATGGCGAAGCATTCTTTTAATTCCTTACTTACGATCACGTTATTTATTGTATGCTTATTTCTAGCATGGAAATCTTTATCAACAGTAAATTTTTTCTTCGATAGGCTGTATAAGTTCCATGCCATTGATGAACAGATTGAGAAATACGCTCCTCAAAATCGAAACAAAACCAACTTCGAGATAACATCTAGTACAGAGCACCATAGAATTTTTGCAGAAATTGTTTCGAGCATTAATTCGAGCGGTGATGGATTAGCAGGAATTGAATATTTTAGCACGTCAGGAGAAAAGATTGACACATTCCTAACGGAGGATGAACTCACGCACCTAAAAGATGTAAGTCAATTGGTAGTATCATCAGAACAGTTAGTGCTTATTCTAATTTCCTTTTTAGTTCTATTTTACGGATTCTGTTTTTATTACAAGGTAAGACGATCCCGCTATTTTTGGAAACCGGTCGGCACTATCTTATCGTTTTCAACAATGCTTTTAACTGTATTCTTAGGTGCGGGCATAGTAATGGTGATTGGGCCCAGAACCGTATTCCACCTTCTTCATGAATTGCTATTTGCGGGCAAAGGCCAGTGGTTTTTTTATTATCAAGAGTCGCTTATGACAACGCTACTTCCTGAAAGCTTGTTCGGAACAATAGCAATAATGTTAGTGGCGGCAGCTTTTATCTACTGGATGATAATAAATTTCATAATCCAAAAGATTCTGGAATGATGACTGTTTAATTACACGGCTAGCTTCTTGGATATGCCCAATCTTGGATAGCGCTAATAGAGAAACGCACTAAATATCAACCGGTCAAACCTGCTTCTGCAAATGTTGCCATACCATTATGACATGCTAAAGCTGATTTTATAACAGCTAGTGCGACTGCTGATCCACTACCCTCGCCCAGACGCATGTCGAGATCAAGTATTGGGACTTTGTCGATATGTTTCAACAATAAGTTATGCGCGAGCTCAGCGCTTTTGTGGGCCACGAGCACATGATCAAAAATTCCTTTGTACGGTGAGAGTGGTGCAACTGCTGAACAGGCTATGAAACCATCAAGCAGAACTGGAATACGATGTTTTCTAGCGGCAACGAGTGCCCCACAAATAGCGGCCTGCTCTCGCCCTCCCATAGCACACAATATTTCAAAAGGAGAACCTAAATTTGTTGCATTTACAGAATGCGCTAGATCAATCACCTTTCGTTTTAATTCTATTCCTGCTCGATCGGATCCAGTACCAGCACCAACCCAATCTTTTGATTGTCCACCAAAGCTAGCGAGACATAAAGCAGCAGAAATCGTTGAATTTCCAATACCCATTTCACCAAGAAGCAGAATGTCAGAGTTGAGATCAACTGAATTTGCGCCAACATTTAAGGCATTAAGGCACTCTTCTTCTGACATAGCTGGCCCTTTAGTAAAGTCGGATGTTTGCTTGCCTTCCGCCAACAATATGACATCCAATTCGGCACCATTTTGTAAGGCCAACTGATTTATAGCGGCACCACCTTTATTAAAATTTTTGACCATTTGAAGAGTAATTTCTTGAGGAAATGGATTTATTCCCTGATCACATGCACCATGATTTCCAGCAAAAACTAGAACCTGCGCTTTATCAGATTTTGGACGCTCGGTCTCTTGCCACGTTGCCATAAAACATGCTATTTCCTCCAATCGCCCTAAAGAGCCTTTAGGTTTAGTCAAAATACTTTGACGCTCCAAAGCAAGTTCATGAAAATTTCTATTTGGAATAGTTAGATTATTAAGTTCGGTCTCGAACTTTTTTACGGAATTGAACATTTATTTATATACTTTTTTCCAAATTAAATAACATGGCTACTTGCTCAAAGATCTACTCAAATTTTGGAAAAGTAGCGTACTTCAAATTTGAAAGCTGGCGGAGGAGGTGGGATTCGAACCCACGGTGGGCGTTAACCCACGTCGGTTTTCAAGACCGGTGCATTCAACCACTCTGCCACTCCTCCGTCATCGCTCCAATTATCGAAAATTTTTTGATTCTTAAAGTACAAAGATAAAGTTCTTTACTAATACATCGCTGCAACACCTTTTCACCTTGAACCTAAAGGGTTATAACCTTTGCATAATACTTCTTTAGGGTTATCAAAATGTACACATCAAAAATCTTGGTTCTGTTCTCTTTAGGTTGTTTATTACTAGTTGGATGCCAGTCCGCAAATAATGAAACAGTTGGCACTTTATCAAAACCCCTTGGGATTGAATTTAAAGAAAACGATGTTGAGGCTCCCGAGATTTTTAATGCTGAGGGTTTAGCGTACTGGGATGGTCAATCTTCACTAGGCGGCGTCTGGATAACTCATCCAAACGTCGATCAGGCAACTAGGGTTTTAATAAAAGATAAGTATGGTGGTAAGTCGGTGATTGGTGCAATTTTTAATAGAAGCGGTGACGAGAATGAAAAAAGGATGCTTTTATCATCGGAAGCGGCTACTTCTTTGGGCGTAGACGCAAACGAAAATCGCATTGTGACTGTGACTGCCCTTAGAGCTCTCAAAACGGTGAAATCGATTAAAGATAAATTGGATGTTGCAAGTTCAGAAGCGACGGTTGCTTCCGCACAAAAAAATGGAAGTGAAAATATTGCGTTATCAAAACCCTATATTCAGGTTGGTATTTTCAGTATTGAGCAAAATGCTCGTAACACTGCCGAAGTTATGAACCAACTTAATATTCAGCCAACCGTAAAAGAACAAACGAGTCGAAATAAGACTTTTTGGAGAGTTATTGTCGGTCCTGCTGTTGACATGAATGAACGATCCACACTTTTACAAAAAGTTAAAGCCGTTGGTTTTGGTGATGCTTATGCTGTATCAAAATAAATTTTTATCTGTTTTGAATTTTTCAATCACAATCTTGTTATCACTTATATTTTTGTCAACGAGCAAGGCGCTTTCCTTTGAAACCTCGGCAAAGGCTGCCTTTATTCTGGATCAAACTACCGGAACAGTACTTCTAAAGAAAAATGCAGATCAACCATTACCTCCAGCATCAATGTCAAAGTTAATGACACTTTATATGGCTTTTGAATACATCAACCAAGGAAGATTAGAACTTACTGAAAAACTTCCTGTTTCAGATGCAGCAGTAAAATATCGCGGTTCAACTATGTTTTTGAATACAAGTGATAGGGTCAGTGTAGAGGATTTACTTCGCGGTATTATTGTTTTGTCCGGTAATGATGCCTGCGTCGTTTTGGCTGAAGCTCTTTCCCCAGATGGTACCGAAAAAGGCTTTGCTGATTTAATGACCAGGCGAGCAAAAAAAATGGGAATGTTAAACTCTGTATTTGCAAACTCGAATGGATGGCCACACCCTGAACACAAAATGAGCGTTAAAGATCTTGCTATACTAGCGAATAGAATAATAAGTGATTTCCCAGAGTATTACTCAATGTTTGCTGAAGACATATTTGAATTTGATGGGAGAGCGGCTGCTAATACACGAAACCGAAATCCTCTGTTGGGTTTAGGGATTGGGGCAGATGGATTAAAGACAGGTCATACTAGCGAGGCAGGATACGGGCTAGTTGGATCTGCCTTGCAGGGGGACAGAAGAGTGATTTTTGTCATTACCGGATTGAGGAGTCAAAGTGTAAGAGCCGATGAAGCCGAGGCAATAGTAAACTGGGCATTTAGGCAATTTACGGAAAAAAAATATGGAAAAATCAATGATGTAATTGGATTCGCGCCGGTTTGGAATGGTGACACCCCACAGGTCGGATTAGCGCTTGCCGATGATTTAGATATTCTAGTTCCAGTATTTGATAACGAGGACATCAATTTTGCAGCACGGATTACAACCCCGATAAAAGCGCCAGTAACTAAGGGTGCTACTATTGGAAATTTAGTTATTTCAAGACCTAATTTACCAACTTTTGAAATTCCATTGCTAGCAGCTGAGAATATAGGCTCCGGTGGATTCAAGGAAAAAGTTCTTTCCGCTGCTAAATTTGTTCTTCGTTCAATTAGTCAAAACCCCGAGGCGGCATTTTGAATTTGAGTGGCAAATTTATAAGTTTTGAGGGAATAGATGGATGTGGAAAGTCTACTCAAGCAAAAATACTAAGTACCGAACTTACCGCTTGTGGAAACAAAGTTTTGCTCACGAGAGAACCTGGTGGCTCCGAAGGGGCTGAAGAAATTCGTAATTTGCTGCTTACAGGTAATCCAGATAGATGGTCAGCAGAAACTGAAATATTACTATTCACCGCTGCTAGGCGTGATCATTTGGAGCGAACCATTTTACCTGCACTTCAAAGTGGAACAACTGTTATTTGTGATCGTTTTGCAGACTCAACAAGGGTTTACCAAGGCGTTACGCGTGGTGATCTAAGAGACCTAGTAGATCAGCTTGATGATGCCATGATACCCCGTCAACCGGATATCACCTTCTTAATTGATTTGGATCCTAACATAGGCCTTTCAAGAGCACTTGAACGGTCAAACACCGAAGCCAGATTTGAGGAGTTCGGATTAGAAATGCAAATTAAACTCAGAGAAGGCTTTTTAAATTTAGCAAATGAATTTCCTAAGCGCTTTATGGTGGTAGACGGAAATAGAAGTGAGGCGGAAGTTTCACAAACTATAAGCAAACTACTTCATGAAACTGGTTGATTTATGACTGATGAAGAAGACAACCCTCTTTCCGATAAAATAGTTGGCATCCCACACCCAAAACTAGCGAAAAAGTTAATTGGCCACAGTACCCAAAAGCATTACTTCTTAAATTCTTACATTAGTGATAGACTCCCGCAGTGTTGGCTATTAGCAGGTGATAAGGGAGTAGGAAAAGCTACTTTTGCGTGGATGATAGCAAAGTTTTTATTAACCACAAATCAAGAGCCAGATGATATTAAAGTAGACCTTAATAGCTCAAATATTGACTCTATTTTGGCACCACAAGATGGAGGTACCTTAACCCGGATCATCTCAGGATCAGAACAAAGAATTTATGTTGTTAGAAAGGGGTATAATGAAAAACGGAAAGCGTTTTTCAAAAATATTTCTATCGATGATATTCGTAATTTACAATCTTACTGCTCACTTTCAATTGCTGACGGAGGTAGAAGGGTAATCATAATTGATACCGCAGATGATTTAAACTCAAATTCATGTAACGCACTTCTAAAATTACTCGAGGAACCACCTAAAAATACTTTATTCTTATTGATATCTCACCAACCAAATCTCTTGTTACCCACCTTGCAATCAAGGTGCCAAAAATTATTATTCTCGGCCCTAAGTCAACATGACCTGAAAGCAGTTGTTACCGCTACTGGTCGGGAAATAGACCCAGCAGAAGAAGTTTCACTTTCCATTTTATCTAATGGGTCCGCAGGCGTTGCCTGCCGACTACTAAATTCTAACTCTCTTAATTTGTATAGAGATATCTTAAACTTGGCATCCTCTCTGCCCAATCTTAATACAAAAAAGGCAATGCAGTTGAGCCAGGCCTATTTTGCCAAGGGCAAAGCTGCTGAGTTTGAAAATTTTATAGAAATGATGCAAAAATTTTTTTCCCGTTTATGCAAAACGGGAGCAATGCGAAGTCCAATATCACCGAGTGTGACTAACGATGAAGCAAAAATTATGACATATTTATGCCCATCTCTAAGTAGTGCTCATTTATGGGCAGAAGCTGCTGAAATTGTCATTGCTAAGTTGCATAAAGGCTATCTTTTGAATATTGATGTTGAAAGCCTAATAATTGATACATTTATCTATCTGGAAAAATGTTATAATGCTATCGATCCGAATAGGATTATAAATGAGTGATAAGCCAAAAATCACTGACAGCCACTGTCATTTAGATTTTCCAGATTTTAATGACGATCGTTCTGAGGTAATAAATAACGCTCTCCAAAATGGAGTGTGTAGAATGGTTACTATTTGTACAAGGCTAAAAAACGAACCGCTAGTGAGAAAAATTTCAGAGGATTATAAAGCAGTATACTATGCTGCGGGAAACCACCCAATGAGTGTTTCTTCAGAACCAATGGCTAATTTTAATGAATTGATTAGTCTTAGTGAACATCCAAAATTCATTGCTATTGGAGAGACCGGACTAGACTATTACTACACATCAGAGACGGCAGAAGCCCAAAAGAAGAGTCTGGAAATTCATATAAATGCAGCTCAAGAAACTAAGCTACCGCTCATAATTCATGCGAGAAATGCTGATAAGGACATTGCGGAAATTTTAGAAAGTGAGTTCAAAAACTCCCCGTTCTCTTGTGTAATGCATTGCTTCTCTTCGACAAAAGCACTTGCCATTAAATCTATCGAACTTGGGTTTTATCTTTCCATGTCAGGGATTGCTGCATTTCCGAAAAGTACCGAGTTACGTGAAATTTTCTCAATGGTACCATTAGACAAAATCTTAGTAGAGACAGATAGTCCTTACCTTGCTCCCCCACCCTATAGGGGCAAAAGAAACGAGCCCGCTTACGTTATTCACACTGCACGAATTGGCGCAGACATATTTGAAATTAGTTATGAAGACTTCGCTTTACAGACGGAAAGTAACTTTACGACCCTATTCAACAAAATCCTTACTGATGGCAAGCCCTAATGGATAGGCTTCGCTTTACTATACTGGGCTGTGGATCATCAGGCGGCGTGCCGCGTATCGGTGATAATTGGGGTGACTGTGACCCCAAAAATCCAAAGAATAATAGGCAGAGATGCTCTCTTTTAGTCGAACGACTGAACAAAACTGGTACAACGAGGATTTTAATTGATACTTCTCCAGATATGAGAAATCAGCTGTTAGACGCAGGAGTGGGTTCACTAGATGCTGTTGTATATACTCACTCCCACGCAGATCACGTACATGGCTTGGATGATCTTAGAATGATATTCTTTAATATGCGAACGCGAATAAATGTTTGGGCGGATCAGTCTACGCAAAACGATCTGATAGAGCGTTTTAAATATGCTTTTGTTCAGCCTGAGGCCTCCCCTTACCCTCCGATTTTAGATTTGAATACTATAAAAGGTATTACCTCTATTGAGGGAAATGGAGGACCGTTAACGTTTATCCCGTTTGAAGTCAAACATGGAAATATCAACGCTCTAGGCTTTAGAATAGGACCACTAGTATATCTTCCAGATGTTTCAGAAATGTCCACAGATGCCTGGAATGAGGTGGCAAAGGCGAGATGTTGGGTTTTAGATGCTCTTAGAAGGACCCCACATCCATCGCACTCGCATTTAGAAAATAGCTTAAGCTGGATAAAAAAATCAGGAATAGAAAAAGCTATTTTAACCAATATGCACGTAGATTTAGATTATGAAACGGTGATGAACGAAACACCAAAAAATGTTGAACCAGCCTTTGATGGAATGGTCCTAGATTTTGCGTTTTCGATCTAAAGCATGGACGTTTTACTAAATGTTATTTTGCCTGTTTTCCTTGTAATCGGAATTGGATACATTTCTGTTTGGCGTAATTGGTTAAGCACCGAAAATATTACTAGCTTAACGCGCTTTGCCCAAAATTTTGCTATTCCGTGCTTGTTATTTTATGCGATTGCGAAGATTGAAATTAGCGAGAATTTTAATCTACGACTTCTTTTTTCTTTTTACTTTGGTGCCCTAATTTGCTTCATCATTGGGTTTATAGCTGCTTACTTCTACTTCAAACGTAACAGGGAAGAAGCAATTTGTATCGGGTTTACCTGTCTGTTTTCCAATTCAATATTACTTGGCTTGCCTATCACAGAGAACGCTTATGGACCTGCATCCTTGGGTTCGAACTATGCAATAATAGCATTTCATGCCCCTTTTTGTTATTTAGTTGGCATCATATCGATGGAATTGTTCCATAGCAGTAGCGAGAAGTTTGACTTAAAAATTTTATCACATCAAGTTTTCAACCTAGCATTCAAAAATCCTCTAATATTTGCGATACTGATAGGTCTTTTGGTTAATTATTTTGGAGCACCGATACCATCCTCAATTTGGAATGGACTAAGTATTATTAAAGATGCAGCACTACCAACGGCTCTTTTCGCGCTCGGAGGTACATTATATCAATATCGCCCTGAAGGGGATGGTTTGACAATATGCTTCATTATTTTTGTATCGGTCATTCTCCATCCGGCAATCGTTTATTTTGCAGGCATAAATTTATTTCTTAATTTAGAGCAATTGAGGTCGGCAGTTATAACTGCGGCTATGGCACCAGGAATTAATGCTTTTCTTTTTTCTAGCATGTACAAAAAAGCTCAAAGAGTCGTAGCCAGTTCAATACTTCTCGGGACGATAGCGACAGTATTTTCAGCTAGTTTTTGGATATTAATCCTCTAATTTCGTCAGAAAATAGAATATAAGTAAAAAGCATTTAGAAAAAGTTCATAACTTCGATTGAAGCATGCTATTTTTTATCAATCATTTTTTTAAACACTTACTTTTTTTGGTGCGGTCGAGAAGACTCGAACTTCCACTCTTTTTACAGAACAGCGACCTCAACGCTGCGCGTCTACCAATTCCGCCACGACCGCACACAAACGCGTTTATCTAAAATTATTCGAATTGTGAAGGTGCAAACTATTATTTAAGGTATTTAAGAGTTCTATTTTTTAAGACAATTGAAAAAATTAACGAACAAGAAAAATTTTAAATGTTTATTGCTTTATAATTACTTATTTAAAATCTAAGAATTGCGGGTAAACAAGGCATGGTGGAGTGGTTAAAAACTGAGGGATTGGTTGATTATAACATCGCAGTAAATTTTATGGAGTCGCGTGCTTCTGAGATTGCAGCTAACAAAAACAAAGAGTTAGTTTGGCTACTTGAACACCCTCCACTTTATACCGCTGGTGCTTCTGCCAATGAAAACGACCTTTTGGATAAAGACAGCTTTCCTGTTTATCGTACAAGACGCGGTGGTCAATTTACTTATCATGGGCCAGGCCAAAGGGTTGCCTACATAATGCTGGATTTAAATAAACGGGGACGGGATGTTAGAGCTTTTGTGGAGTTTTTGGAGAAATGGATCATTGCCACACTTGAGGAATTTGATATTGAGGGAGAAATAAGATCTGATCGAGTTGGTGTCTGGGTTCGCCGAAAAGATAAAAAAAAGAGGAAAGATGGAGCATTTTTAGAAGATAAAATTGCTGCTATTGGCCTTAAGCTACGAAAATGGGTGTCATTTCACGGCATCTCAATCAATATAGACCCAAATTTGGAACATTTTTCCGGTATCATCCCGTGTGGAGAAGCAAACTTCGGCGTTACAAGTATTAATGAGTTGGGCGTCTCAGTAACTATGGATGACTTTGACCGCGCATTAAAAAATAACTTTTTTAAACTTTGCAAATAATCTCGCATGCGGCAATTACGAACATTGTGAATTACTCACAATTTGATTAGATACAAGTAGATGATTCAAAAGGGACAAAGTAGAGAAATTTTCTACTGAATTTAAGGAGAATACTATGGCAGATGCAGCCATTCAAGGAGCCGAACATAAAGATGATAGAGGGTTTTTTACCCGCTGGTTTATGTCAACGAACCATAAAGACATAGGTATACTGTATCTAGTAGTTTCTGCTTTTGTGGGTTTTATAGCTGTTGCTTTCACTGTTTATATGCGGCTAGAACTTATGAATCCTGGCGTTCAATATATGTGTTTGGAGGGCGCGCGATTAACTGCAGCTGCCATAGGTGATTGTACACCGAATGGTCATTTGTGGAACGTATTGATTACCGGTCACGGCATTCTTATGATGTTCTTTGTAGTTATCCCCGCCTTATTTGGTGGTTTTGGAAACTATTTTATGCCGTTACAAATCGGTTCTCCGGATATGGCGTTCCCAAGAATGAACAACTTGTCATTTTGGCTGTACGTTACCGGTACGTCACTGGCAATTTGTTCGGTATTATCTCCAGGGGGTAACGGACAATTAGGTTCTGGTGTAGGATGGGTATTATACCCGCCGTTATCAGTAAACGAGAGTGGTATGTCTATGGATCTGGCCATATTCGCTGTCCACGTATCAGGAGCGTCTTCGATCCTTGGTGCTATAAATATGATAACTACATTCCTAAATATGCGTGCACCAGGAATGACTTTGTTTAAAGTTCCTCTATTTTCATGGTCAATCTTTGTAACCGCGTGGCTTATCCTACTTGCCCTACCCGTCCTCGCTGGAGCAATTACAATGCTTCTGACTGACAGAAATTTCGGAACTACATTCTTTGATCCTGCAGGCGGAGGTGATCCGATACTTTACCAGCATATTTTATGGTTCTTTGGACATCCTGAAGTTTACATCATAATTCTTCCAGGTTTTGGGATCATTAGTCACGTCATAGCTACATTTGCGAGAAAGCCTGTTTTTGGATACCTACCGATGGTATGGGCTATAATAGCAATTGGAGCATTGGGTTTCGTTGTATGGGCACATCATATGTATACGGTGGGAATGTCCTTAACGCAGCAGTCCTATTTCATGTTAGCTACAATGGTTATAGCCGTTCCTACAGGCGTTAAAGTTTTTTCTTGGATCGCTACAATGTGGGGTGGCTCTATAGAATTTAAAACCCCTATGCTCTGGGCATTTGGATTTTTATTTCTTTTCACCGTGGGTGGTGTAACCGGAATTGTATTAGCCCAGGCCGGTGTCGATCGCGCATATCATGATACATATTACGTTGTGGCTCATTTTCATTACGTAATGTCGCTCGGTGCTGTCTTTGCAATATTTGCAGGTATCTACTTTTACTTTTCAAAAATGACAGGGCGCGCTTACCCCGAATGGGCGGGTAAATTACACTTTTGGATGATGTTTATTGGGTCTAATTTGACATTCTTCCCTCAGCACTTCCTAGGGCGCCAAGGTATGCCGAGAAGATACATCGACTATCCTGAAGCATTTGCTTACTGGAACGTAATATCTTCATACGGAGCATTTCTTTCTTTCGCTTCATTTCTATTCTTTTTCGGTATAATATTTTATTCATTGTTTTTCGGCGCCCGACAAAATGCTGCAAACCCATGGAATGAATACGCTGATACTTTAGAATGGACTTTACCGTCCCCACCACCGGAGCATACTTTCGAAATTTTGCCTGAGCAAAAAGATTGGGATAAGTCAGAAGCTCACTAAACTGCACCTTTGTCTCTTTTAGTAACTTGAGACAAAGGGCCTCTTAAGAGCCGCCACAAAAACATTGATACTTTTGTAATTATAAAATGCCTTACGTTTGGAGTTGTAAAGAAGAGCCTGAGTATTGCTTAGAGCTTTGGCCCCATAGCTCGCTTCCTAATAAAGGATTTGCTATATTCATTATAATTACATTTATAATGCTGAATTTCCCGCTATATGGCCTTCTTGGCACTAAATACTTTTGGGTCATATTCACCTTCCTATTCGTTATGCTGGCTTCTGTTTGGTATGCATTAAGAAGAAATTATAAAGACCGAAGAATCTTGGAAAAGTTAACGATCACATCAGAACTTTGCCGGCTCCTTAGACAAAACCCGACCGGTGAACACCAAAGTTGGGAATGTAACAGATATTGGACTAAAATTTCACTACATGAGACTGGTGGGCCCGTACCAAATTATATCACCTTGTCCGGTGGTGGCCGTGTCGTTGAAATAGGATCTTTTTTATCAGAACCAGAAAGAAAAGACCTTTATTTGGAATTAATAAAGGTGATTAAGAAATTTAAGTATAATTAATTTGATAGTTTCCGTTTGACTATTGGACCAACACTCCCAAAGTCCATCTGCCCTGTAAATCGTTCTTTTAAGCACGCCATTACGCGACCCATATCTCTAATAGAGGAAGCACCCTGCTCATCTATTACTTTGGTTACCTCTATCTCAATCTCTTCACTATTAAGTTGCCGAGGCAAAAAATACTCAATTACTTGTATTTCTGATAACTCTCGTTCGGATAAATCCAACCTGCCAGCTTCCTCATAGGTTTTAGCGCTTTCCTGGCGCTGACGGGTCATTTTCCCAAGAATTCCAAGTATTTCTGAGTCGTCAACCCCTTCTTCAACACCCTCCGCTCTAGCCGATATATCTCGATCTTTGATCGCGGCGGTTATCAACCGCAATGTAGACAATCGTAATTGAGCCTTTTCCTTCATAGCTTCTTTCAGTGCGGAATTTATTTCATTTCGAAGCGACATAGTACCCTCCAGAAAAGGTAAAAAAGTTTTTCTTTTTTCATTACATCATATCATTAACATCCACATCATTAAATTAACATCAAACTAAACTCAAGCTTGACCATTACAATGTCTGAGAATACGGTCTCGACGATTTACATGTTGGAGAATCAAGGATGAAAGATTCTTATGGGACCAAGCCTACTGCTTGTCTCGCCCTGTCTGATGGAACAGTTTTTTATGGTGAAGGCTTTGGCTCAACTGGACGGAAAACCGCCGAATTATGTTTTAACACATCTATGACTGGATATCAGGAAATTTTGACCGACCCTTCTTACGCTGGCCAAATTGTGACTTTTACTTTTCCACATATCGGAAACGTGGGGGTCAATCTAGAAGATAATGAAGCCAACATGCCATTCGCTTCCGGGATGGTAGTAAAATGGCGCCCAACTTTAGCTTCAAATTGGAGATCACAACAAAATCTAATTGAATGGTTAGAAAACAATAAGCTTATCGCTATTGGTGGAATTGATACAAGAAGACTAACTAGGATAATAAGAAAACAAGGAGCTCCACATGTTGCGATAGAGCACAATGCAGATAGTGACTTTGATACCGATAGCCTTATCAATGATGCTAGAAACTTCGCGGGGCTTTCAGGCCTCGATCTTGCAAAGAATGTTACCTCAAGCAAGACATATAGTTGGAGTCAAGACCGCTGGAGATGGTCTGGAGGGTACAGTAACATTGAAAAAAGCAAGGCACGGGTTGTCGCCATAGACTTTGGAGTTAAAGAAAATATACTTAGGTGTTTAACAGCAATTAAATGTGAAGTAATTGTTTTACCAGCCACTGCAACCGCTGAAGAAGTTCTAGCTTACGATCCAGATGGTGTATTTTTATCTAACGGCCCTGGGGATCCGGAAGCGACAGGTAAGTATTCTATCAATATGATTAGACAATTATTAAAGCTTCCTGAGTTACCAATATTTGGTATTTGCCTTGGGCATCAAATGCTCGCGTTGGCTTTGGGCGCCAGAACAATTAAGATGAACCACGGCCATCATGGTGCGAACCATCCCGTTAAAGATCTTACAACTGGTAAGGTTGAAATAACAGCAATGAACCATGGTTTTGCTGTAGATACACAATCTCTACCAAATAACGTGAAGGAAACTCATGTTTCCCTTTTTGATGGATCAAATTGCGGTATCAAACTTGTGGGCAGACCAGTTTACTCAGTTCAGCATCACCCAGAGGCAAGCCCAGGCCCTATGGATAGTTTCTATCTATTTGAAAGATTTGCAGCAGATATTGATAAGAAGAAAACAATGGCTGTGTAATAATTTTTATCTCAAGCTTGTTTTACTCTTCTCTGAGTTCTTGCTTCAATCTAGTGACGTAAGCGACAGATATATGATCCCTTAAACAATTATACGCATCTTGAGCTTTACCGGCAATTATTGCATCAACAATGGCTTGGTGTTCAGCCATAGCAATCTCCCCCCGACCATCAACAGCCAGAGACGTAGTTGCCATTAATGCCATAGACCTGTGAACCAAATCCAGTTGCTGTACCAAGTAGCGATTATGAGAAGCTAGATGAATTTGCTTATGAAATCTACGATTTGCCCTCGCAAGTGCAGTTGGATCTCCCATTAACGTTCGATCGTTGTCAACCATATCTTGTAGAACTCTTTTCTCCTCATCCGTGGCGTGTTTAGCTGCTAATTTCGCAGCCAAACCTTCTAATTCCGCACGAACAACATATAATTCTGCCATTTGGTTATGATCAAGCGATGAAACAATTAAACTTCGCCCATCTCTTTCCAAAAGAGATTGCGTTTCTAATTTTTGTAGTGCCTCTCTAATCGGGGTTCTAGATACCCCAAATTTATCAGCTAAATCAATTTCAACTAAACGATCTCCGGGTTTGAATACTCCAGTATCAATCGACTCTAGAATTAAAGCGTAAGCATCTTTATTTGTGTGTTTGTACATCTAAAATAGTAACTTGATATTTTACGATAAACTTAAGTAGAAATAAAAAGTTAAGTACAATTATCTAAAATAGCAACTAGAAAATTACTTTGGAAACATAAAATCGATAGCCGCTATCATTTTAGCTTAAACCATTTCTTACGTCGCAGTCAGTTTATTATTTAAATAATTTTAAAAAATTCGATCAGAATGCATCTAATCTATCGGAAATAGGTATTAGTTTGGCCCAACTATACATAATATCACAATGCTGCAAAACTTTATCTTCCCTACTCTCCAATGAAATATCAAAGAACAGGCGCATTGCCCAAAGTTAAACCAAATTTATAGGTTTTTTTTGATTGTAAAGATCCATATATGAACCTTTAAATTTCGTTATAAAGTATTAAATGTCGTGTTAAGAAGTGGTAGTGACAAATTATCACATTTTACAGGAAAATATTTTTGCCTAACACATCGATAAAGTGCGTTTAACAACGAAGAAACTAAAAGAATATTTGGTTGCATTCCTCATTCAAAAAATAAAAATATAATAAATCGAGCCAAATGCTTTTCAAACGTACCATGAGGTTAATGATTGAGAAATAGAAACATAGATATCTTTATATCTGGAGCTGGGCCGGCCGGTTTACTCGCCTCTTTATCTTTTGCATCTCTGGGCTACTCTGTATTTTGTGCGGACCCCAAAAAGCCAGTAACTCAATCAAACGAAGATGGTGCAGATCTCCGAACAACTGCATTCTTGCAGCCCGCAAAAACTTTCATGGCCTCACTAGGTTTGTGGGAAAAACTTGAGCACTTCGCTATCCCAATGGAAATTATGCGTATTATTGACTCAGCGGGTGACAATTGGCCTCCACGAGAAACGACAGCAAAAGACTTTTTAGCATCCGAGATTTCCGACCTGCCTTTTGGTTGGAATATACCCAATTGGCTGCTGCGACGAACTCTGCTTGAAAATGCCATGGAATATAGCAATCTTGAGTTAAAATTTGGCTTAACTACTTCATCAATTATACGACGTGACGACGCAGCATATGTATATCTCAACGACGGAAGTCAAATAAAATCTAAACTTATTATTGGTGCAGATGGAAGAGACTCTCTGGTTCGGGACAAATCTCAAATTAAAATTTCAAAAAGAGAGTTTCCCCAAAAAGCCTTAACTTTTATTGTCACTCATGAGAGACCCCATAAAAATGCATCGATTGAAATACATCGATCGGGAGGTCCATTTACTTTTGTACCGCTGGCAGACTTTGAAGGAAAACCTTGCTCTTCTGTAGTATGGATGGAAAGCAACAAAAATGTTAAACGACTTTTGACACTCAAAACTAAGGAATTTGAGGAAGAGGCAAATAATCGCTCGTGTATGCACTTGGGAAAACTCAGAGTAATAAGTGAGATCTCTGATTGGCCAATCATTTCACAACTAGCAAAGCAACTAACAGCAAAAAGAACAGCCTTAATAGCGGAGGCCGCCCATGTTTTGCCACCTATTGGTGCTCAAGGATTAAATATGAGCCTAGCCGATATAAAATCGTTACATGAGTTGGCAAAAAGCCCTTCTAGACTAAGTAACATCAATGAAATTTTGTCGAAATATGAACAGTCACGAAATCTCGATATCAAAACACGAGTTTTGGGAATAAACGCATTAAATGAAGTATCTAAAAGCTCGATATCTGTCGCTCAAAAGTCTCGGACGCTAGGGATAAATTTCTTACACTCATCTCCTAAGGTACGTTACAGACTTATGCAATTAGGGCTCGGTCTTAAGGGGCCTAATTAATAGCGAAAAAAAATCTAAAGAACTTGATCTATCACACGTCGTAACCGATCAACGGTCCCACTGACATCATAAAGTTTATCAAGCCCAAACAAACCTAACCTGAAAGTCATAAAATTTTGGGGTTCATCACAGGCTAATGGAACGCCCGCAGCGATTTGCATACCTAAATTGGTAAATTTAGAACCATTTTGTATAGAAGGGTCTTGTGTATAGCTCACAACAACACCAGGAGCACCAAAACCCTCAGGCGCTACGGAATTTACGCCTTTATCTTTAAGCATACCTCTGACTTTATTGCCTAAATCCCACTGTGCATCGTGTAATCTATCGAAACCATATTCCTTTGTTTCTAGCATAGTGTCTCTAAAAGCCCTCAACGCATCAGTCGGCATCGTAGTATGGTAAGCATGACCACCGCTCTCGTAGGCTTGCATTATCGAGTGCCACTTCTTCAAATCGATCGCAAAGCTGTCGGAGTTAGATGTTTCCATGCGTTCAATCGCTAAGGTTGATAGCATGACTAAACCTGCCGACGGTGATGCAGACCAACCTTTTTGTGGGGCAGAAATTAGAACATCCACACCTAGCTCGTTCATATCTATCCAAGCGCAACCTGATGCAATACAGTCGAGAACCATAATTGCTCCAACTTCATGGGCTGCTTCTGCCATTTTCTTAATATAACTATCGGGTAAAATTATTCCAGCTGACGTCTCTACATGCGGGGCAAAGACGATGTCAGGGGAATAAGACCTTATCTTTGAAACCAATTCATCTATTGGAACTGGATGGAAGGGTGCCTGCTCAGAATTTTTCTCTCTCCTCGCTTTCATAACCTCCACCGACTGAGCAAGGCCATTGCTTTCGAAGATCTGGCTCCAGCGATATGAAAACCACCCGTTTCTGGCCACTAAAACTTTTGCATCGCGACCAAACTGGCGTGCTACTGCTTCCATTCCAAAAGTACCACCACCAGGAACAATAACTACAGCATCAGAGCTATAAACTTCCTTAAGCATCCCTGAAATATCATTCATAACTTGCTGAAATGAGGACGACATATGATTAAGCGATCTGTCCGTGAAAACTACGGAAAATTCTTCCAAACCATTAGGATCAATATTATCAAGTAAAGCGCCCATTTTTGTCCCCTATAAAATCTCCAATTTTGATAATAAAACAACTGTATTCAAAATCAATCAGTTGAGTATAAATTTTTTAAATTTTACTTTTCAATGCAAAAAATAATCACACCGGGCCCTGCCGTTTCTCTTCACTCAGCAGAACATTTGCTTCAATCTCACCAGCTCCAGGAAGTGTCATAATCCTGCGTCTTAAAATTCGCTCAAAATCAGTAATATCTCGCGCTATAATTCTTATTCTGTAATCATAAACTCCTAAAACATGTTCAACAGTTTGTACCTCCGGTATGGCTGTAACTGCTCGTTCGAAATCTTCTAATCGAATTTGGCCTTTTCTGGCTAATTTTATGCCCAAAAAGACAGTGACACTAAAACCTACTTTTTCGCTATCCAATACTATACGACTACCAGAAATAATCCCCTCATTGTAAAACCGTTTAATACGGCGCCAGATGGCTGGTTGTGATAAACCAACTTGATCCACAAAAGAACCTGCCGACCTACTACAATCTCTTTGAAGTTCCTTGAGGAGCTGCAAATCTATTTCATCAAGTTCCGTCAAATCGGTAAAACCTC
Source organism: Rhodobacteraceae bacterium MED-G08 (assembly GCA_002457055.1). Taxonomy (GTDB): domain Bacteria; phylum Pseudomonadota; class Alphaproteobacteria; order Rhodobacterales; family Rhodobacteraceae; genus Salinivivens; species Salinivivens marinus. Next base: position 5,264 of record NTKT01000026.1, on the reverse strand, counting down.
TTTATTTTGCACACGAGCAATGTGCATCAACGGCTCAATTTCCAATAGATGAGGTAAACGAAGAATTCTTTCTCTATAAACTTTTTGGTAATCATCCATATCTTTTGCAATTAAAAGTAACCTGACATCCACCTTGCCTAGAAAAGTTTGAATTTCAATTACCTCTTCAATCTTGCGAGCCTCAGACATAAAATTATCGAAAGCAGAGTGATGAGTTTTATCTAATGTTATGCGTAAGGATACTTCAACTTTATAACCTAATATTTGCCAGTTGATTATAGCCTCCTTTGCAACAATTTGACCATTTTGTCTTAATCGAGCCAATCTTCGAGACAAGACTGCCGGCGTTGTGCCCGCTTTTGACGCAAGCTGCGCCATCTGAATATCGGGGTCTGATTGGTAAATTCTCAAAATTCGAGCATCTAAGTCTTTAAGCATAACTTTTGCATTTATCTCTATATGCTTTTATTAAAATATTTAAAATAATATAACAAATTACAAAAAAGAAAACAATATTCGAATTTAAATGTATATTCAATAATTCAATTGTACTTTGCGAGGAAATTATGAGAGTTTATTACGATAGAGATTGTGACGTTAATCTAATTAAGGAAAAGAAAGTAGCCATTTTGGGATATGGATCTCAAGGGCATGCACATGCTTTGAATTTAAGAGACAGTGGAGCCAAAAATTTAGTAGTCGCTCTGCGTGAGGGCTCACCGTCCGCAAAAAAAGCACAAGGTGAGGGTCTTCAGGTGATGGAAATAGCCGAGGCTGCTGCTTGGTGCGATTTACTTATGTTTACCATGCCAGATGAGTTGCAAGCTCAAACTTACAAACTTTACGTGCACGACAATATAAAAGAGGGCGCTGCAATAGCCTTTGCGCATGGGTTAAACGTTCATTTTGGCTTAATTGAACCCAAAGATGGCGTTGACGTCATTATGATGGCGCCTAAGGGGCCAGGGCATACCGTTAGAGGGGAATATACCAAGGGAGGAGGCGTACCGTGTCTTGTTGCTGTAGATAATGACGCCAGTGGAAAAGCATTAGAGATTGGCCTTTCCTATTGCTCTGCTATTGGAGGCGGGCGATCAGGTATAATTGAAACAAATTTTCGCGAAGAATGTGAAACCGATCTATTTGGAGAACAAGCGGTTCTATGTGGCGGCTTGGTAGAATTAATCAGAATGGGTTTTGAAACTTTGGTGGAGGCCGGATATGCACCAGAGATGGCTTATTTCGAGTGTCTTCATGAAGTAAAGTTAATCGTTGACCTAATTTATGAAGGTGGAATTGCCAACATGAATTATTCAATATCTAACACCGCAGAATATGGTGAGTATGTTTCTGGGCCTCGAATACTGCCATATGATGAAACAAAAGCGAAGATGAAAGCTGTGTTGAAAGATATTCAAACTGGAAAATTTGTAAGAGACTTCATGCAAGAAAATGCAGTTGGACAGCCCTACTTTAAGGGAACACGGCGTTTAAATGATGATCACGAAATAGAAAAAGTCGGTGAAAAGTTAAGAGGTATGATGCCATGGATATCAGCAGGCAAAATGGTTGATAAAGATCGAAATTAAGGTTGATTTACAAAAGGCAGCTAAAGAATAATTGCTGCCTTTTATCTATCATGAGATCAAACCGAACGTTATCGTTTTATAGCGATAGTTAAATGGAAAATAACATAACTAAACAAAGCTGGCTCTTATTAACAGTTCTTGGGTTAATATGGGGCAGCACATTCATGATTATAGAATTGGCTCTAGATGGTATCACTCCATTTTGGCTTGCAGCAGCCCGGATATCGATAGCAGCTGTGATTACAAATATCATATGGCTTTTCTCATCTAGACAACTATTCCTAACTCAGGCAAAAGACTGGCCCACCCTTATATTTTCGGGTGTTTTTGCAACCGCGGCTCCATTTATTGCTCTCAGCTGGGGTCAGCAATATGTAACCTCCGCTTTTGCGGGTATTTCAATGGCTTCTGTTGCATTATTAATCTTACCACTTTCATATTTTTTTGTCGTGAGTGAAAAAATTACAACTTTCACAATCTTAGGAATGTTCTTTGGATTCTTTGGGGTAGTTATCCTTTTGGGACCTGAAGTTTTTTTAACTTCAAATGAGACAAAAGAAGCTTACGGTAGGCTAGCTTGTTTATTTGCCACCTTTTGCTATGCAACTAGTGCCGTACTCACTAAGCGCTTACCCGCAATAGATCCAATTGGACTGGCGGCAGTTTCTTTAACCTCCGGTGCAATGTTTGTCATACCATCTGCATGGTTGATAGAGGGAGGTCCACCATCCGTATCTGAGCAAACACTAACTTACTTGCTTATTTTGGGTCTTTTCCCGACAGCGGCAGCAACTTTTTTAAGAATTATAATAATTCGAACTGCTGGTCCCATATTTATGACCCTTACAAATTTTCAGGTCCCACTTTGGTCTGTATTTTTTAGCATTATATTACTCAACGAACCTTTTAAAATTTCAATGATCATTGCGTTAGCGTTGATATTGATCGGACTTGCGATAAGTCAAACGTCAGAAATAAAAAAGGTTATAAAAATAAATAGTTTATAATTCTTTAATCGCTGCGACTACTGGCGACATTGTAGCGTCTATAACTGAGGCATCTTCAGCCTCAACCATTATTCTTATTAGTTTTTCCGTTCCCGATTTTCTCACCAATAAACGACCAAATCCTGAAATCTTTTTTTCGGACTCTGAAATTATTTTCTTGATAGATGGGTGATCTAAGGGATTCTTATCACCCGCATAAGTTATATTTTCTGTCTTCTGCGGAGCGAGATCAAATGGACGCCCGACCACACTAGCCACCTCACCTGTCCGAACCATTTCTGCTAGAAATTGCAATCCTGCCATTAGTCCATCACCAGTAGTTGAGTAGTCCATCATAACTACGTGTCCTGACTTTTCTCCCCCCAAATTAAAACCATTTAGCCTCATGCGCTCTACTACATATCTGTCTCCAACAAAAGTTCGCACTAGTTTTATTCCCTCTTGCTTCAGAAAAGCCTCTAACCTCATATTCGACATAACTGTCGATACCAAAGTATTCTCCACCAAATTACCGTTCTTGAACCACCGAGAGCCGATCATGCCCAAAAACTGATCACCATCAATGGGTCTCCCATACTCATCAATTATTAATACGCGGTCTGCATCCCCATCCAAACAAATTGCCACATCAGCGCCATGAGCAACAACTGTTTCAGCTGCTACTGTTGGACTAGTTGAGCCACATTCTAAATTAATATTTCTGCCGTCCGGTGAAACACCAACGGGTATGACTTCTGCGCCGAGTTCCCATAAAACTTCTGGCGCCGCTTTATACCCAGCTCCATTAGCGCAATCTATTACCACTTTTAGACCGTCTAATCTCATTTGATTTGGAAAACTAGATTTGACTCTTTCTATATATCTATACCGGCCATCATCAATTCGCTTTGCTCTTCCAATATCCTCTGGGGACACATAAACTATTCCTTTGGAAACTAACGCCTCAATTTCAAGTTCCACGCTGTCTGACAATTTATAACCATCAGGACCAAAGAATTTTATACCGTTATCACTATGTTCATTATGGCTAGCAGATATCATAATGCCCAAATCAGCTCTCATAGAATTTGTTAAAAGCCCTACCGCAGGTGTGGGAACTGGGCCAAGTAGTAAAACATTCATGCCAGACGAGGTCAGACCAGCTGTTAACGCATTTTCAAACATATAGCCGGACAGGCGTGTATCTTTACCAATAACAACACGATGAGACTTTTTATTTGCTCGCCGAAAGTATGACCCAGCTGCTGCTCCAAGTTTCAGACAGAAGTCTGCAGTCATGGGATAGGAATTAGCCCTACCACGAACTCCATCTGTACCAAAAAATTTACGAGACATTGAATCTCCTAGTTACTCTGAGTGTATACTATGCCATAGTTTCATAGCCTGAACAGTCTCTTTTACATCATGTACCCTGAAAATTTGCACGCCCTGGGACCTAGCAAACAAGGCAACAGATACCGAGCCTGACAATCTGTCTTCATTTTCTTCAAGTTCAGCAATAGTTTTTATAAACTTTTTCCTCGAAACACCAATAAGTATTGGCACACCCAATCCATGGAACAGACTTATCCGTCGCAATAAATCGACGTTGTGCTTTAAAGTTTTTCCAAACCCTATTCCCGGATCAACTATTATATTTTTTCTTTGCATGCCTGATTTTACAAGCTTTTCAATTTGCTCACTTAGAAAGTCATAAATATCCAAACATACATCTTGATATGTTGGCTTAGCTTGCATTGTTTCTGGAAGACCTTGCGAATGCATAATACATACCGGAATATTTTGCTTTACGCAGAGTTCACTCATTTTAGAATCAAATGTTAATCCAGAAACATCATTTACGAGCACTGCACCATTGGACACAGCCAACCCTGCGACTTCAGATTTTCGAGTATCTACCGAAATTGGCACTGGAATTTTTTTTGCCATCTTATCAATGATCGGTATTACCCTCGATATTTCCTCTGAAATTTCAACCTCAACAGCACCGGGCCGAGTACTTTCCCCGCCTATATCAATTATATCTGCTCCATCGGAAATCATAGATTTTAAATGCTCTTCGGCTGTTTCAACAGAAGAGTACTTTCCACCATCGGAAAAACTGTCTGGCGTGACATTTAATATACCCATAACCCTAGGAACATCAAAAGAAAGTCTACAAATATTCACTCTCTCGTTAGTAATATTCTGCAAGATATTATCAGGAATATTTTTCGCCAAAACTATCTGAGGCTCTGTATTTCTTGCTAGCTTTTCCGCATGGGTAAACCAAAAATGCGTACCTTGCATGACTTGTGCATTATCTGGAATGGAAAGATCAGTGTTGAGTATCGGACGGAAATATTCTGTCATTTTTAATGTCTGTTACATCTATTCAGAAAATATTTTCTTTCAACGGCAATATAACGGTGAGCCTGTCTTTATTATAGAGCACAGGCTCCACCCCGATAACACTTAACTTCTCTCCGTTAAGGTAGTTCATAAGCCAATAAGCCAACTGATAAGAGTGATCAGCATCAACGTCCGGAGGATCATTAGCATCCAGAATTATTTTTGACGGAGCCCAAACTGAAATTTGGCCCTGCTTTATTGCGTAATCCAATTCAGTTTTTGTTGAAACTACGACACATTTTGAGTTTTTACCTGCCAATATCCATGCATTCTGCTC
>NTKT01000025.1 GCA_002457055.1 Rhodobacteraceae bacterium MED-G08 | reverse complement strand
AGCCAGGCCTTTGTTTTGTAACGCGTGGCCCTGGGGCCATGAACGCAGCTATTGGAGTGCATACTGCGAGGCAAGATAGTTCACCGATGATTTTATTCGTTGGACAGGTTGGGACTGCTCTCAAAGGGCGGGAGGCATTCCAAGAAATTGATTATGAAACCGCATTTGGAGACGTGGCAAAATGGTCTGTAGAAATCAATGAAGCAGACAGGATACCAGAAATTATTTCAAGAGCGTGGTTAACAGCGGTATCTGGGCGTCCAGGACCTGTTGTAGTAGCATTGCCAGAGGATATTTTAACAGATGAGACTGATGCTTTACCCTTGATTAGTCCTGTTCATATTGAGAAAGGCGTTCCTGTAAGTGAGACTATTGAGAAGGTTCAGTTCGCACTTTCAGACTGTAAACGACCTCTAATAATAATAGGTGGCAGTACTTGGTCTCAATCTGGTCAAAATGCGTTAAAGAGTTTTGCAGAATCTTCGAAGATCCCAGTAATAGCCGCGTTTAGATATCAAGATCAATTTGATAACTTTTCCAGAGCGTTTTGTGGCGAAGCTGGTGTTGGTATGCCAGCTCATGTTAGAGAGTTAATTGTTGCTAGTGACTTAATTATTGCGATTAATATTAGGTTTGGCGAAATGACTACTGATGCCTATAGCCTTCTTAAAGTACCGATACCGGATCAAAAGTTAATACACGTTCACAGTGCAGAGAGTGAATTAGGAAAAATATATCTACCTGATATTGCAATACATGCCGATCCCAACGAATTTTCTAGATGTCTAGAAAATGTTTCCGGCCGTTGGGAAGATTGGTTTTCATCTGCTCGTCTCAACTATCTAGACAGTTTGATCGCTCCTAAACAGCCGTCCATGGTGGATATGGGGTTAGTGATGCAGTACCTACAGGAAGTTCTTCCCTCAGATGTTATTATTACTAATGGTGCCGGTAATTTTGCAGTTTGGCCGAATAAGTTTTATCAATTTGCAGGTTCTTCGCGACTACTTGCACCTCAAAGTGGAGCTATGGGGTATGGTGTTCCAGCGGCTATTGCTGCCAAGAGTGCATTCCCTAATCGGACAGTAGTTTGTTTTGCAGGCGATGGTGATTTCCAAATGACCTGTCAGGAGTTGTCGACAGCGGCTCAAATAGGAATTTTTCCAATAATTTTAATATTAAATAATTCGACTTATGGCACAATACGTGTCCACCAAGAAAAAAATTATCCTGGCAGAGTAAGTTGTACAGACATTGTTAATCCTAATTTTATCTCTTTAGCAGAATCTTTTGGTTTCTTAGGTTTACGTGTCGGGACAACAGATGAATTTTATGTTGCGTTTGAAAGTGCGCTTAATTCGGAAAGAGGTGCTGTTTTAGACTTAAACGTTTCTTCAGAAGCTCTGGTTCCGAGACAGTCATTGAGTAACATAAGGAAAAATGCTCTGAATAATCAGTCAAAATAAAAGTTTATTCACTTGTTGAGAAACGAAATGGAAGATAGGTGCGATGTTATTGTGATTGGAGGGGGAATAGTAGGCTGTGCAACAGCTTATTTTCTATCCTCTAATCCTGATTTTTCAGGCTCGGTGATAGTGCTAGAGCCTGATCCAGCGTATACTTATTCTTCATCAACACTCTCAGCATCTTCAATCAGAACACAGTTTTCAAATGCGTTGAATATCAAGATTAGTCAGTATGGTTATGAAGTTTTAACAAGTTTTCATGATTTGATGTCTGTTGAGAATGACCGGCCTGATTTAAAATTTCATGCAGGCGGATATTTATTTCTGGCGGAAACTGATGCTCAGGTTGCGATTATGAAACAAAATTATAGTGTGCAATTAGCCAATGATGCAGATGTAGTTCTTTGGTCGCCGTCCGAGTTGGCTTCTTCATTTCCGCATTTAAATGTTGCTGACATCAAATTAGCTTCTTACGGTAGATCCGGGGAGGGTTGGTTTGATAATGCGGATTTCTTGAACGGATTTAAACGGAAAGCAGAAAGTTTAGGTGTCAGGTTTATTAAGGATGAAGCGATTGGGTTTAATGCCGAAAAACAATCACTTAAGTCTGTCAAATTAAAGTCTGGAAAAAAAATTGAGGCTGATTATTTTGTAAATGCCGCTGGGTCGAGAGCTGGTAAAATAGCAAAATATGCAGGAATAAATGTGCCAGTTGTGCCAAGAAAAAGAACTGTATTTGTTTTTGATTGTGAGCAGTCTCCGCAGGGGTCGGCAACGGTAAATATGGGTTCACTGCCTTTGATGGTAGATAGTACAGGTGTTTACTGCAGACCTGAAGGTAATGTTTTTATAAGCGGTTGCAGTCCAAAAGAAGATTTAGACGTTGATTTTAATGACTTTACTCCGAATTACACTGAATTTGACAATATCATCTGGCCTGCTTTGGCTAACAGATCAAGTTATTTTGAAGCAATTAAAGTGAGGAACTACTGGGCAGGTCATTACGCATATAATGTCTTGGATCAGAATATGATATTAGGGTGTCATCCTGCAATTGAGAATTTATATTTTGCGAATGGTTTCTCTGGACATGGGCTACAGCAGGCTCCTGCAACCGGGCGGGGTCTATCGGAATTGATAATTTACCGGGGGTTTCGCTCACTAGACCTTTCCCCGTTTTCTTGGGATAGAGTAATAAATGGTCAACCTTTTTTGGAGAGATCGATAGTTTGAAGGTTAAGAGTTTAACATAATATCCTAACGGCTTTAACACATTATTTCTGGTTAACTCGTTGACGATATTGATTATTTATGATTAGCCTTGAGGCTACAAATAAAGGGTTGAATTTAGCAGTAAAGAACGCTGTAATTGTGACCTATTAAAGGGAGATATATTTATGAAGAAATTACTAATCGGAACTGCGTTGGCTACTTCTGTTGCTGCAACAGCTTTCGCAGGTGGACATGCCAAGGAGGTCACAATTGGTGTGTTCCTAGGATTTACAGGTCCTATTGAATCTATGGTCGCTGAAATGGGACCAGGAGCAGAGTTTGCTATCAGTGAGGTAAATGATAGTGGGGCTCTGCTTGATAGCGCAAAAGTCAAGGCCGTGAGAGCTGACACAACCTGTATTGACTCTGGTGCAGCGCAAGCAGCGATTGAGAGACTTATTACTGCTGACGGCGTAGATGGTGTTGTTGGTGGCGACTGTTCAGGTGTCACAGGCGCTGCATTGATGAATGTAGCACTTCCAAACGGGATGGTGATGGTTTCTCCGTCAGCAACCAGTCCGGGTCTGTCTCACAACAATAATGAGGACAAGGGCTTGTTTTTCAGAACTGCCCCATCAGACGCCAGACAGGGTGTTGTGATGACGGAAGTTCTTATGGATCAAGGCATAAAGTCTGTAGCTGTAACATATACAAACAATGACTATGGAAAAGGTTTGGCAGATGCTTTTCAGTCGGCTTATGAAGCAGCTGGTGGTACAATAACTATCAATGCTCCTCATGAGGAAGGAAAAGCTGATTATTCTTCAGAAGTTGCTGCTTTGGCTGCCGCTGGTGGAGACAGGCTAGTTGTCGCAGGTTATGTTGATCAGGGCGGCGGAGCTATTATTCAAGCCTCACTGGATTCAGGTGCGTTTGATACATTTCACTTCCCAGATGGTATGATCAGTGACACGCTGTCTAAATTTGGGTCTGATATTGACGGATCAACCGGTCAGCACCCTGCGCCTTCTACTGAGCTAGCTGAAAGCTTTACGGCGCTCGTGGGTGGTGCATTTAACGCTACCTCACCATTTGTTCCTGAGTCATATGACGCAGCAGCATTAATTATGTTGGCTATGCAATCTGCTGACTCAAAAGATCCAGCAGATTATAAAGATCATATTATGAAGGTTGCAAATGCACCTGGTACTAAAATCGGTGCCGGAGAGTTGGCAAAAGGTCTAGAAATTTTACGCGGTGGCGGAGACATTGATTATGTGGGTGCTTCTGGCGTTGAGCTAATTGGACCAGGAGAAGCTTCAGGTACCTATCGTGAAGTAGTCATGAAGGGTGGAAAAGATACAACAGTAGCTTTCCGATAATTATCATTGAATAGTTTCTATTTTCGCAGCCCGGTTTTATTAGGCCGGGCTGTATTCTTTAATAGGATTATTTCTAAGGGATTTACCGTTGATCGAAATACAGGATTTACATAAGCATTTTGGCGGCTTTCATGCTGTTGACGGTGTCTCTTTAACAATAGAGCAGGGGTCTATAACAGGCTTAATCGGACCAAATGGTGCAGGAAAAACCACTCTATTTAACGCCATTGCTGGTTTGCATAAACCAACTCACGGCAAGGTGTTACTTGCTGGTGAGGATATTACGGGCCTAGCTCCTCACCAATTGTTTGACAAAGGAGTTATGAGGACTTTCCAAATCGCTCACGAATTTGCTTCGATGTCGTGTCGTGAAAACCTTATGATGGTACCGTCTAATCAATTCGGGGAAACTTTATGGAATACTTGGTTTGGTAGAAAGCGGATTGCCGATCAGGAAAGAGTATTAACAGCGAAGGCAGACGAAGTTTTAGAGTTTTTGACCATATCCCATTTGTCTCACGAGAAAGCGGGTCAAGTTTCAGGTGGGCAAAAGAAATTATTAGAATTAGGCAGGACAATGATGGTCGATGCCAAGATTGTTTTTCTTGATGAAGTTGGAGCAGGGGTTAATAGAACCTTATTGAATACTATTGCAGATGCTATCAAGCGTTTGAATATAGAACGAGGTTATACTTTTGTCGTCATTGAACACGATATGGATTTTATTGAGAAGCTTTGTGATCCTGTGATCTGTATGGCAGAAGGTAAAGTACTAGCGCAAGGTTCGTTACGTGAAATAAAAAATAATGAGCAAGTTATAGAGGCTTATTTAGGAACAGGGCTTAAAAACAAAGAAAAGAATGTTGTGCAATGAGTGAGCCGTATTTAATCGGGGAGTCTATGACTGGTGGATATGGTAATGGCCCCGATATTCTTCATGACTGCACCGTTTCTGTAGAACCCGGAGAAATTGCTGTAATTGTAGGTCCTAATGGTGCGGGCAAGTCCACTGCGATGAAAGCAATTTTTGGTATGTTAAGTCTTGGAGAAGGTAAAGTAAAACTTGATGGAGAAGATATTTCCAAGCTAACGCCTCAAGATAGAGTTTTAAAAGGCATGGGGTTTGTGCCCCAGAACCAAAATATTTTTACCTCAATGACCGTTCAGGAAAATTTGGAAATGGGTGCATTCATAAGAACAGATGATTTTTCTGTTACAATGGAACAGGTTTTTAATCTATTCCCTGTTTTACTTGAAAAGCGTAATCAGTCCGCTGGCGAATTATCAGGAGGCCAAAGACAGCAGGTCGCGGTTGGACGTGCACTGATGACTAAGCCGTCAGTATTAATGTTGGATGAACCTACCGCAGGTGTTTCGCCAATAGTTATGGACGAATTATTCGGTAGGATTATTGATGTGGTAAAATCTGGCATTTCGATTTTAATGGTAGAGCAAAATGCGAGACAGGCTCTTGAAATTGCTCACAAAGGATTTGTTCTTGTTCAAGGGCGTAATGCGTTTTCTGGCTCTGGAAAGGATTTATTGGCCGATAAAGAGGTCCGAAAATCCTTCTTGGGAGGATAGATATGGAATTTCTTCACGCTGTAATTGTGTTGTCCAATTTTGTTATAATTCCTGCAATAACTTACGGCAGCCAGTTAGCACTAGGTGCGCTCGGGGTCACATTGGTCTATGGGATTCTTCGATTTTCTAATTTTGCACACGGTGACACAATGGCCTTCGGTACCATGGTGGCAATTTTGTTTACTTGGTGGTTTCAAAGTATCGGTGTATCTATTGCTCCGCTACCCACTGCTCTTCTTGCATTGCCGATAGCAATAGTTCTGACTGCATTATTACTTCTTGGAACGGATCGCGTGGTATTACGTTTTTACCGTAAGCAAAAATCAGCTCCTGTAATCTTATTAATTGTATCTCTAGGAATTATGTTCGTTTACAATGGTTTAGTTCGATTTATTATTGGGGTAGGCGATCAACGTTTCTCAGATGGATCTCGCTTCATAATTTCGGCGAGGGATTTCAAGAAATTAACTGGTCTCGATGAAGGATTAGCAATCAAAACAACACAGGTTATTACTGTTATTACTGCTGTTGTGGTAGTAGCCCTTTTATTTTGGTTTCTTAATAGGACGAGAACTGGAAAGTCGATGAGGGCTTTTTCTGACAACGAAGATCTTGCTTTGCTTTCTGGCATAAATCCAGAACGGGTTGTCTTTTATACATGGTTAATTGTTGCTGCACTGGCCACAATTGCAGGTACCCTTTATGGCCTAGATAAAAGTTTTAAACCATTTGTATATTTTCAATTGTTGTTGCCGATATTTGCGGCTGCGATCGTAGGTGGACTGGGAAATCCACTTGGTGCTATTGCCGGTGGCTTTTTGATAGCATTCTCGGAAGTGTTTATTACATATGCTTGGAAAAAGGTTCTTACGTATACACTGCCAGAACAATTCGCACCTAGTGGGCTAATGCAGCTGTTGGCAACTGAATATAAATTTGCAGTAAGTTTTGCAATCTTGTTGGTAGTGCTTCTTTTCAAGCCAACTGGGCTTTTTAAGGGTAAATCGTTATGACGGATAATATTAAAACTTATTTATTATTCGCAGCCGTATTTTTGCTTATTGTGATTACTGGTTTTATCCAAAGTTGGAATTCAGCCTTATTTATTTTGAATATGGGATTAATCAGTGCGGTGATGTCTCTAGGGGTAAATCTTCAGTGGGGTATCGCTGGACTTCTTAATGTTGGCATAATGGGGTTCGTTGGGCTTGGAGGTCTGGCCACTGTTTTGATTTCCATGCAGCCCGTACCAGAGGCGTGGAATGCCGGTGGGCCTCGTATTTTGGCTGGACTGCTCTTTGGTGTCTTAACAATAACCCTTTCTGTTTGGGTTTATAAAAAGATAAAAAATACCAGATGGCGATTTATTTCAATTCTAATTTTCTTGGTCTGTTCATTTTTCGTTTATAAATCCATTCTGACCCCCGGCGTAGTTGCCGTTGAGGCAGTAAATCCCGCTGCAACAGGCTACCTTGGAGGATTAGGACTACCGGTTCTGCTGGCTTGGCCTGTAGGCGGTTTAATGGCTGCTGGGGCTGCATGGATAATTGGAAAAACTGCTCTAGGATTAAGGTCAGACTATTTAGCCATAGCGACCTTAGGAATATCTGAAATAATAATTGCAATTCTGAGGAACGAGGATTGGATGACCCGCGGTGTAAAGAATGTTGCAGGAATTCCACGGCCAGTTCCATATGAGATTGATTTGCAGGCAAGTGAGAATTTCGTGAATCGAGCGGCAAGTTTTGGTTTAGATCCAACGACTGCTTCTACTTTGTTTGTGAAGATTGCTTATGCGGGTTTGTTCGGTTTAGTCCTTTTTGTTTTGGTATGGTTGTCGCAGAGGGCTCTAAATAGTCCTTGGGGAAGAATGATGAGGGCCATAAGAGATAATGAAACTGCAGCACAAGCTATGGGTAAAGATATCAAATCTAGACACTTGCAAATTTTCATCCTTGGGTCCGCTGTATGTGGAATAGCTGGAGCAATGATGACTACATTAGATGCTCAGTTGACACCCGGTGCTTATCAACCACTACGTTTTACCTTTTTAATATGGGTTATGGTGATTGTTGGAGGGTCTGGAAGTAATTTAGGATCGATCTTAGGTGGTTTTTTAGTTTGGTTCCTTTGGGTGCAAGTCGAACCTATAGGTTATTGGTTGGTTGATCTCATAACTGCGCCAATGGACCCTGAAAGTCCTGTTCGATTACATTTATTAGACAGCGTAGCTCAAATGCGTTTATTAACGATGGGTTTATTTCTACTCTTGATGTTAAGATTTTACCCGCGTGGGATGATACCTGAAAAGTAAATTTTACATAGAATCTTTAACTTCAAATTGTAATTCTTGAAGATTTTGATCCGCGCTCGCGATAAGGCGTAGTGTTGTAATGTGTTCGATAACATTTCGAGAAATGAGATGGTGATGCAAAACCGCATGCTAATGCTACATTTATGACGCTCATATCAGTTTGCATAAGTAAATTTCGAGCCTTTTGAAGTCTCAACTCCATATAATAACGCTTAGGGCTTCTATCTAAATATCGCCGAAACAACCTTTCAAGCTGCCGAGTAGACATTGATACGTCTTTAGCCAAGATTGAGGGACTTATTGGTTCCTCTATATTCTTTTCCATCATCTGTATAACGAGACTTAGCTTTGGGTGGCGGACGCCTATTCTCGTTGGAACAGATAGTCTCTGACTATCCTGATCCGTTCTAATTGCACTATAAATCATTTGATCTGCCACAGCGTTCGCTAAATCCTCACCATGGTCATCAGCAATTATTTTTAAGAATAAGTCTATAGAAGATGTTCCGCCTGCAGTTGTCATGCGATTTCCATCTATTATGAAAACAGATTTTGTAAGATCGACTTCTACAAATTCTTCTGAAAAACTATCCTGGTTTTCCCAGTGAGTTGTGGCTCGTTTACCATCAAGTATACCAGCTTTAGCAAGGGTAAAAGCTGCGGTACATAAACCGCCAATCTTCAAGCCACGTCGAGTTTCTTTTCGGATCCAATTTAAAATAGGTTTAGTTGTTGTCTCACTTATGTTCATACCACCACAAACCATAATCGTGTCGTCACGATGCAAATCAATTAAATTGTCGTCAACATTGAACGATGTGCCTGCTGAACAACTTACCGGGTTGCCGTCCTCGCTTAGAAACAACCAGCTATAGATAGTTTTATCAGACATCCTATTGGCTATTCGAAGTGCATCTACGGCTGATGCAAAGGACAATAAAGTAAAATCCTTCATTAAAAGAAAAGCAAAACGACGCGGTGAATTGTCAGGTGCCGCAATATCTATTACAACTTTTTCATCTCGAAAATTCATGGCTAGAGCCTGACACAACTAAATTCGCCTGCTAAAACGCAGCACCCTAAAATACCTTGTGAGTTTTTTTAACAACGTCAAGTCATTTCATTCGAGTGGTATGGTTCTTTTTTTAAAAATCAATTATACCTTAATGTCAGTATCTTTTTTGAGGAGGATCCAACGATGAAAGAATGGCAAAAATCTGATTGGCGTGCTAAACCACGGATTCAAATGCCTGACTATACTGATGATGCAACTTTGGCAAAAGTTGAGCAGCAGCTGTCAAATTATCCTCCTCTTGTTTTCGCTGGTGAGGCTAGGTCTCTGAAGGAAGAGCTTGCGGCCGCATCCAAGGGCGACGCATTCCTGCTCCAAGGTGGAGATTGTGCTGAAAGTTTTGAGCAATTTAGTGCTGATGGGATACGCGATACTTTTAAAGTTATGCTGCAAATGGCGATGGTACTTACCTATGGTGCAAAAGTTCCAGTTGTGAAAGTTGGCAGAATGGCTGGTCAATTTGCCAAACCAAGATCAGCTCCAACTGAAATTATAAATGAAGTTGAGCTGCCGAGTTACCGAGGTGACATTATAAATGAATTAGAATTTACTAAGGAAGCTAGAATTCCAAACCCATCTAAAATGCTTCAAGCTTACACTCAGGCTGCTGCTACTTTAAACCTTCTAAGAGCTTTTTCTAAAGGTGGATATGCCGATGTTCATCTGGTCCATGGCTGGACACTTGGTTTTATTGAAGGAGAAAAAGCATCTAAATATAGAGAAATGGCTAATAGAATTAGCGATGCGCTAGATTTTATGAAGGCAGCAGGGTTGAATAGTCATGTATCAAATGAATTACGCACAGTAGATTTTTACACGAGCCATGAGGGGTTGCTTCTAGAGTATGAGGAGGCACTTACTCGGCTAGATTCCACTTCTGGTAATTGGCTAGCTGGCTCTGGTCACATGATTTGGATAGGCGATCGTACGCGACAGCCAGATGGCGCTCATGTAAATTTTTGTAGCGGTGTCTTAAATCCTATTGGATTAAAATGTGGCCCTACAATGACTGAAGATGATTTGAAAAAGTTACTAGAAAAATTGAATCCAGACAATGAAGCAGGAAAACTTACATTGATCGCTCGTTTTGGTGCAGGAAAAGTTGGAGATCATTTGCCGCGCTTGATTAAAGTAGTCAAAGAAAGTGGTGTTAATGTCGTATGGACCTGTGATCCAATGCATGGAAATACAATTAAGTCGTCCAGCGGATATAAGACACGTCCATTTGACAGCGTTCTTAAAGAAGTTCGTGAGTTCTTTCAGGTTCATGCTGCCGAGGGTACTATTCCCGGAGGAGTGCATTTCGAGATGACCGGTCAGGATGTAACAGAGTGTACCGGCGGAGTTCGGGCTGTAACGGAAGAAGGGCTGTCAGACAGGTATCATACCGCATGCGATCCTAGACTTAACGCAAGTCAATCATTAGAATTAGCATTTTTAGTGGCTGAAGAATTAGTTGCTCGTAGGGGCGGTAGTACTGTAGCTAAGGCGGCAGTTTAATAACTTTAAAAGTGCGGGTTTATTTGGCCTGGAGTATAAAATAGGTTAATCATTGCATAGAATGCTATTAAGTTAGGTAGTTTCGATAACCCAGATGCGTAGAGGTCTCATTATTATTCTTTCGTCTCCTTCAGGAGCTGGAAAGTCCACGCTATCTGATAGGTTGAGGGCTTGGGATAACGATATCGTATTCTCCATCTCTGCTACTACTCGAGAGCCTCGGGATGGCGAAAAAGATGGACGCGAGTATTTTTTTAAGTCTAGAGAAGATTTTTTAAAAATGGTTGATAATCAAGAAATGCTCGAACATGCAGAGGTATTCGGCAATCTTTATGGCAGTCCTCAGAAACCTGTATCGAATGCAATTGAGAATGGCCAAGATGTACTATTTGATATTGATTGGCAGGGCGGTCAACAAATTCGAAATTCCGTGCTTGGAAAACAGGCGCTTTCGTTATTTATTCTTCCACCTTCAATAGCCGAACTGGAGCGTAGATTGAATTCGCGAGCAAAAGATAA
Source organism: Rhodobacteraceae bacterium MED-G08 (assembly GCA_002457055.1). Taxonomy (GTDB): domain Bacteria; phylum Pseudomonadota; class Alphaproteobacteria; order Rhodobacterales; family Rhodobacteraceae; genus Salinivivens; species Salinivivens marinus. The sequence continues at coordinate 15,375 of NTKT01000025.1, read as the reverse complement.
CCAAGACGTTATCAAAAATAGAATGGCCTTAGCTCGTGATGAAATTAGTCATTGGCCAGAATATGATTATGTTTTGATAAATAATGATTTGGATAAGACTGAAAATGATTTAAAAACAATAATTAAAGCCGAAAGATTAAAGTTAAGTCAGCAACCTAGAATTGTAGATGATGTGCGGAATTTGAATAACGAATTTGAGAATAGATAATGACTTTATACGCTTTTGAAGGAAATTTCCCAATAATCCATGCGAGTGTTTTTGTAGCGCCGGATGCAAATATAATTGGAAAAATTAGTCTAAAAGAGAAATCTTCTGTCTGGTTCTGTTCTACACTTAGAGGAGACAATGAACTAATATCTGTGGGTTTTGGATCCAATATCCAGGAGAATTGTGTATTACATACTGATATTGGGTACCCGCTGACAATTGGCAAAAACTGTACAATTGGTCACAAGGCAATGCTTCATGGTTGCACGATTGGTGACAATACATTAATTGGCATGGGCGCAACAATTCTAAACGGTGCGAAAATAGGTAAAAATTGTTTAGTTGGGGCAGGGGCTTTAATCACCGAAGGAAAAAGCATACCCGATGGTTCGATGGTTTTGGGAATGCCGGGTAAAGTTGTGAAGCAGCTAGATGAAGTAACGATAGATGGACTGCTAAAAAGCGCAGAGAATTACCAGGCTAATGCAATTAGATTTATGAAAAGCCTAGATATTGTTGAAGGCTAAAAATAATGTCAAAAAAAAATGAAACCATTCAGCGTCCTATTCCACTGAAGCCTGGGGAAAGCGCTAGTGTTGTATCGCCTATCTACCCGTCAGTTGTTTACGCGTCTGAAACCCCAGATATGTTGGATGATCAATACGAAGGTCGTATTCAAGGTTATACATATGCTAGGGAAGGCCATCCCAATGCAACAGCCCTTGCGAAACAGATAGATCTTCTTGAGCAAGCCGATGGTGGAATTATTACTGGCTCCGGTATGGCTGCAATTACAGCCGCTATAATGGGGTCATTATCGTCTGGGGATCATATTGTTGGCGGTGATCAGTTGTATGGGCGGTCTTTAAGGTTAATGAAATCTGATTTGCCAAGATTTGGCATTGAAGTTTCGCTCTCCGACATGACTAATATTGCAAAGGTTAGAGATGCCATTAAGCCAAACACAAAACTTATTTTAATAGAATTAGTTTCCAACCCTACTTTAAGAGTTGCAGATATTGTTGGCATTGTAACTTTATGCCAAGAAAAAGATATAAAACTTTTGGTAGATAATACCTTCACAACTCCAAAGGCTTTCAAACCCATGAGCGCCGGAGCGGATATAGTTGTAAACTCCGTTACAAAGTTATTAGCCGGTCATTCAGATATAACTCTTGGGTATGTGGTGGCAAAAGATGAAACTATAAATAGATCTATTTATGACTTTGCAGTAACAACCGGTCTCACTCCGAGCCCTTACGAATGTTGGCTTGCAGAAAGGGGTTTGATGACATTCCCTTTAAGGTTTGAGAGTAGTCAAGCTACAGCGACGATCCTCGCTCAGTACTTATCCATGAACAAAAATGTGGATAGAGTACTTTATCCAACTCTGCCTGATCATCCCGATGCAGCTCTTGTTAAAAACAGTCTCGGCTTAAACGGCTGTAATTTAGTAAGTTTTGAGCTTAAAAACAAAACACGAGAAGCTGCAAATAGATTTGTTAAGCAGTTAGAAGGTATAGCGTTTGCTCCAACCTTAGGAGATGTTGGAACGACCTTGTCTCATCCTGCTTCATCTTCTCACCGAGGTCTTTCAGAAAATGATAGACTAGCTTTGGGAATAACTGAAGGTTTTTTCCGTGTTTCCGTTGGTTTAGAAGATCCCGATACTTTAAAAGAAAAATTTGAAATGGCCCTTAAAAGTATCACATGATGAACATGGATTACATCAGTGTTATAGATAATTTTGTAGAGACTGTTAGCACGCCAATACTAGTAATAGACGATCGCTCTTATGTAATATCATCTAATAAAGCAGCCGTTGATTTATTAGGTAATGATTTTAAAGGCAGACATTTTTATGTAGCAATAAGACAGCCACTAATTATTAATCTGGTTGAAAATGCTTTTAATGCAAACGAGAACGAAAAAGGAAATTTTTATAAAACCGTTTCAGGCGTTGAGAGAACATATGAGGTAACTACGAAGTATTCGAGAGAGTTAAAAATAGTTAGCCTATCTTTTTATGATACTACTGATGTAATTCAAGCAAACCAAATGAGGCGAGATTTCGTAGCTAACGTAAGTCATGAATTAAAATCTCCTCTTACTTCTATACTTGGGTTTATAGAAACTCTTTCTGGAGTTATTAAAAGCAACCCATTGAAAGCAAAAGAATTTTTGAGAGTAATGGAGCGAGAGTCCTTACGCATGAGTAGCTTGATAGACGATTTGCTAGGTTTATCACGAGTTGAAGTTGCAGAAAAACTATTACCGACAGAACAAGTAAACCTTGGCGATATTATGCGTGACGTTCTGGAAATACTAACTCCCACTGCGGCAAAAAGAAATATTAGTATCAACTATGTGCAGGACGCATCAGATCCCTTGATTATGGGCGATTACTCTCAGGTTGTTCAAGTTTTCACAAATCTTCTTCAGAATGCAATAAAATATGGTGGAGATGGCAACAAGATCAAAGTTATTATGGATAGTATTGAGTATCATAAAGCTTTGATGACAACTGGCTATAAAGTAAGCTTTGAAGATACTGGAATAGGTATTGAGGAACATCACTTGGCGCGACTAACGGAACGTTTTTATAGAGTAGACGATCACAGATCGAGAAATGAAGGAGGTACTGGGTTAGGGTTGTCTATCGTAAAACATATTATGGTACGTCATAACGGAAGATTGCTAATAGAGAGTGATCCGGGCAATGGTAGTGTATTTTCAGTAGTTTTTCCCAATAGAATAAACTAGAAAGATTTGTCACAAAACCGTAACAAAAGCTTCACATAAAAGATTCCTTAAAAACATATTAGATAGAAATTCCAATCGGGAATCATTTTTATTAGGAGTTTTTTTATGTATATTCGAAACTTAGCTTTGGCTACTGCTTCTTCTCTAGTGATAGCATCCGGTAGCGCTGTCGCACGTGATTATGTGCATGTAGCTGGTTCTTCAACTGTTTTACCTTACGCGTCAATCGTTGCTGAAGCTTTTGGCGAGAATTTTGATTTTCCAACACCAGTAGTAGAATCCGGTGGATCTGGTGCTGGCAGAAAGAGAATGTGTGAGGGAGTTGGTACAAACACTACCGATATCGCAAATTCATCATCTCTTATGAAAGAAGAAGAAGGTGTCAAGTGTAAAGCCAATATTGGAGAATATACTAAGGTACAAATCGGTTATGACGGTATTGTCTTTGCATCTCGTTTAGAAACCAAAGGCTTTGAAGATTTAGCGCCTGCGCACATTTATTTAGCTATTTCAAACAAGTCCAAAGTAACAAATTGGAAGGATGTCGATCCTAATTTTCCAGACAGAAGTATAAAAATGTTCATTCCAGGAACCAAGCACGGAACAAGAGAAGTCTTTGATAAGAAAGTTATGGTTGCAGGATGCAAAAAAGCAGGAACCCATAAATATCTTATGGATTCAGGTCTGACAAAAAAAGAAGCTGATAAAGATTGCATGAAGGTGCGAACTGATGGCGTGTCGGTCGATATAGATGGCGATTATACAGAAACCCTTGCATCTATTGCATCTAACAAAGAGGGTATTGGGGTTTTTGGCTTGTCATTTCTACTGAACAACACTGATACAATCTATGCATCAAAAGTAAACGGTGTTACACCGTCGACTGAAACCATAGCTAGCGGTGAGTATCCTATTTCTCGTCCACTTCAGTTTTACGTAAAAAATGCTCATATTGGCCAAATTCCTGGATTAAAAGAATACATCCAGTTCTTCGTATCGGACGAAATAGCAGGACCTGATGGACCACTGGCTGAGTATGGTCTGGTTAGCGACCCAGAATTAGCCAAAACCCAGGCTATGGTCGATGGGTTGTAGGCTTTAATCGAGCTTAAATCTAAACTTAGGGTCGGCTTTTCATTAGCCGACCTTTTTATATATTGTACCTTGTTACACAGTTTTTAAAAAACTAGAGAATATTTTGTTGGATTAAAATATGGTAAAGATCGCACTTAATGGGTTTGGGCGAATAGGAAAGTTAGCTTTGCGCCGGCTTATTGACAACGATATTTCGGTAGCGTTCATAAACGATAAAAATGGTGATCCAGACCTTTTTGCACATCTTTTAGAATTTGACACAGTTCACGGTAGGTGGAGCCGAAGCATTTCAAATGATAGCGTTTCGTTGACGGTTGATAATCAAAAAATTCCAGTTCTACGTGAAGAGAATATAGTTAATTTACCTCTTGATGAGATTGATATCGTTATTGACTGTACTGGTTTTTTTAAGTCTGAGCAATTATTAGCTCCATATTTTAAAAAAGGTATACAAAAAGTAATTGTTTCTGCACCCGTAAAAACTGGGACGGTTGCAAACTTAGTGTATGGAGTCAATGATAATATTTATGACCCAAACATGCATAATATCGTGACTGCTGCCTCTTGCACGACAAATTGTTTGGCACCTATCGTCAAAGTCGTACATGAGTCACTAGGTATTAAACATGGGTCTATAACAACTATACATAATGTTACAAATACGCAGACGATAGTTGATAGACCGTCGAAGGACTTTAGAAGATCAAGGTCTGCACTTAATTCACTTATTCCCACCACAACAGGATCTGCAACTGCAATTAATTTGATCTATCCAGAATTAAATGGAAAATTGAACGGTAGTGCAGTTCGGGTGCCGCTGCTTAATGCATCTCTGACCGATGCGGTTTTTGAGTTAAACACGGCTACCACGGTATCAGAGGTTAATGGTTTATTCGAAAATGCTGCTGAAACATATCTCAAGGATATACTAGGCTATGAAAGTCGAGCTTTAGTATCGTCTGATTTTGTTGACGATCCTCGGTCTTGTATAATAGATGGACAGTCTACGATGGTTGTTAACGGGACACATTTAAAAGTTTATGCATGGTATGATAATGAATGGGCATATGTTTGCCGACTAGTTGACATTGTTTGCATGGTAAAATTGTCATTAGATGCAGACTGACAAGTTCTTAACAACCTACCTATTCGTCACTTTAGCATATTGGATATTTATGCTGAGTGATGGCGCTCTTAGAATGCTTGTCTTGCTTCACTTTCATACACTAGGTTATTCACCAGTTCAGCTGGCATACATGTTTGTTCTTTATGAATTAGCTGGTGTTATCACAAATATTCTAGCTGGCTGGATTGGTTCACGATATGGCTTAAGCTCTACTTTGATTGCAGGCTTAGCGCTTCAAATACTAGCCGTATTAGCGTTGTCGCAATTACACCAAGATTGGATAGTAACCTATTCAGTCATTTATGTCATGGCAGTGCAAGGATTGTCTGGTGTTGCTAAGGATCTATCAAAAATGAGCGCGAAATCGGCGGTCAAAGTACTTTCTCCCAATGATAATCAAAAACTCTTTAGGTGGGTGGCTATTTTAACTGGCTCGAAAAACGCAGTAAAGGGTTTGGGGTTTTTCATTGGAGCTGTTTCGTTAAATTTATTTAATTTTGTGTCTGTATTGTATGCAATGGCGTCGGTTCTTTTAATTGTATTTTTCACATCGATTATATTAATTTCAAACAGACTTCCAAAAGGGAAAACTACTTCAAAATTTGCGGATATATTTTCAAAAAGTCCAAATATTAATTGGCTATCCTTTTCACGAGTTTTCTTATTTGGCGCACGAGATGTATGGTTTGTAGTCGGCGTTCCAATTTACTTTTATACATTTTTGTCCCAGCAAAATTCAGGACTTAATGATTTTGCCTTTTTTATAGTTGGCTCTTTTATGGCGATTTGGATAATTTTCTATGGGATAATCCAGGCCTACGTGCCAAAATTAAAATTCATAAGAAATAAAACTGAGAAACAGCTTCTCGAAGCACCATTTAGTTGGAGTTTAATTCTTTCGCTAGCACCTATAAGTTTATCAATTTTATTGTTTTTACTTGATTTATCATCTGTTAGTAGTCTGATTATAATGGTGCTCGGGTTATTAGTTTTCGCTGTATTATTTGCTATTAATTCATCAATTCATTCTTATTTAATACTTTCATTTACTAACACAGAAAGAGTTGCTCGAGACGTTGGTTTTTATTACATGTCGAATGCCCTTGGCCGACTCTTTGGGACTATTCTATCTGGTTTAACCTATCAGGCAAGCGGACTTTGGTTATGCTTGGCTACATCGGGTTTTATGCTATTAATTAGCGCGTTTGGTGCTCGGAAGCTTAAATAATTCAAAAATGAAGATTTTTGGCTTTGTGTTTTCCTGACATATTTTTGAAACTTTTCCTTCATAAATTTTTAATACTAATTTGATAGACCGAAGAAAAGTTGGATAAAAAATGTTCAGTTTCTTTAAATATTTTTTTGATACCAATAATGTTTTTGGATTTAGTATCGCGGATACCAGTTATGAGCCAGTTGCTCATAATGTAACTCAGTTAATAAATAAACCATTAACTGACAATCTAAATAAGTTAACAGAAACAAACTTATCTGATGAAAAAAACAATTGATACTTTATTAATTGAACGGGCACCGTGGTTAAATAATAGCTCGGCCTTAGTTATTATTTTTAGTAAATTTTTGAAATATTTATTGAGATATAATGATACAATAAGTGCTGCGCAGTCAGGACAAAAACTTGGCGCTGACGATCTATTAACATTTATGGCTAATAAGTTTACGAGTAGAATTAAATTTACTGGATTAGAAAACATACCTGAGAAGGATCCCTTCATTGTAGTGGTTAACCACCCAACCGGCATCTCTGATGCACTTGTATTGTACTCCGTATTAAAAGAAAGACGCCCGGATTTATTTTTCTTCGCAAATAGAGACGTACTTCGTGTTTTTCCTCAACTCTCTAATTTAATTGCACCGGTAGAATGGCAAAAAGAAAAAAGAAATAAACTTAAATCTAGAGAGACTCTTGAATTCTTTAAATTAGCAATTCAACATGGCCGTCCTTGTATAATATTTCCTTCTGGTCGAATTGCAAAAAGAACTGGAATTCAATTAACCGAGCGTCCATGGGTTCCAACTGCTGTTTCATTGGCAAAGCGGTATTCATTACCCATTATACCTATAAATATTAAAGCGAGGAATTCACTTCTTTTTTACATTTTGGATCTATTTCATCCAACATTAAGAGATATTTCTCTGTTTTATGAAACAATTAATAAAGTCAATTTTTCTTTTGATATAATTATTGGAAGTCCTATTTTGCCTAACCATTTTAGTGATAATAATCATTGCGATACCGAATTTCTTAGACTCCATACTTTAAATCTAAATTCGTCACGAAAGTGGACCGTTTCTTGTTTGCTTATGAAGAATTCCAAATTTTTTTTGAACTTGAAAAATATCCTAATTCGGCAATCATTTAATAGCTTTTAGACGGATATTAGTTTTTGAAGATTGATAATTCAGTACTGTGCAGCGGTGCATTGACATAAAATTTTTACTCATCATAGTATACTTGGAACATCTTGTTTCTTGCTTTGGTATAATTTCTTATGACTGAAAAAAAATCCAAAAATATTAAACTGTATAACGTTTACAGACGCTATAAAAAAGTAAGAGAAGTATCCGTATTGTCAGATTTTATACGCCGAAAAGGATTATCTGAAGTCAAGTGGCCTAAAGGTTTGAGTGATGAGCTTGCAGACCTATTAGATGCTGCTTATCCCTGGTCTGGTGAAAAGAGAATTGCAATTGATGATAGCTGGATTTTTTACATTTATTGGAGTGAAACCGAATACAAAACTGGCAAGATTGGAAAAAATTTGAAGAAAAAGGGAATTCGCGAAGTTGAAAAATGGTTCAGCCAGATGGGAAATCCGAAAAGGTATGAATTTATTCAATCAAGGCTTCGTCAATACTATGCTACCTGGCGTGAAAGTCTTACTGAAGCAGAACTAAGTCAATTTAAAAATCTTGCGTCGAAAAAGTAACCCAATTTCGAAGATTAAATATCTTACTTGCTTAATTTTTCTAACTTGATTTGTATCTCTCTTCAAACTCATACCCGATCGGTACTTCTCTGCCATTATCTTTACTCGTCCCCATAGCATATGTTTTTCCTCTTAGGGTTTTCATCATTTGCTTTGGGTTATCGGAAAATCTTTTTAATTCTTGATAGCCTATAGGGCGACCAACTGATATCTTAATTGGTCTATCAATGCGATTTTTAAATTCCTTCATTAAAAGAGCCATTCTTAGGTTATAGTTAAGATGACTGGCAAGCTGAAATAATCTGCTATTATGACCTTCGAAATAAATAGGAATTACAGTGGCCTCAGACTTTGAAATCATTCGCGCAGTGAATGAACGCCATATAGGATCTAGTGGTTCTGAAAAAAGTGTTTTAGAAGTCGATACAGTTCCTCCTGGAAAAATACCAATAGCACCTCCTGATTTTAAAAATGTAACTGCGCCTTTTCTTGAAGCTATATTTAAATCAATGGCTGCACTGGTAGCGTCAAACGATATTGGGATAATATGCTCGCTTAGTTCTGTAGACTTACCAAATACTTGATGGGCCATGATTTTAAAACTGGCTCTCACCTCTGATAAAATAAATCCCATCATAAGGCCATCCAATATTCCAAATGGATGGTTTGCAACCAGAATGATTGGCCCCACTTTCGGAATATTTTGAAGTGATCCGGAAGTAATTTCCATTGATACTCCATATTGCTGAACCATTGCTTGAAAGAAAGAATTTTTATACGAACTACATTGCTGATAGCCTTGGGCCCTACGTAAAAGTCCCATCCTTCCGGTCAAATTCTCCAAAATTTTTATAGCATATTTGCCAGTTATGGACTTAGCAGAATTTGAATAGGTAATATCCTTCCTCAAATTATTAAGAGCATTATCATTTCGGATGTTATTTTTTTTCATCATTTAGAACAAATGTGCAAATTGGCTTGCATAATAAATGTTAAAATAAAAAGGTATTAAACTCATTATTCCACCTAAATGTATAAATAATGGTTGTAGGCGAATATTGCGTCGAGGGCGAAAAAAGCATTAATTCGAGAGCTAAATTTCTGATTTTTTAAAGGCAATGCAGAACTCGAATTTGATAATATGTAAAATCCATCGAGTCTCTCTTCAATTTCCGCATATGTCTCTTTTTCAAGGTCATTTATACGAAAAATTTCGCAATTCTTGAGATCTTCGCTGCAATTCAGGGCTAAGAAGTCTCCAAATATATATGGGTTTTCCGGTTTTGTACGCATCAGCATAAATTTATAACTTTTTTTCTGAGGTCTCGGAATTAGAACTGAAAATTACTTGTTCGCAACTCGTAAGACAGTAATTGGTAATTGTTTCAAATTCTTTAGCTACTATCTGAATGTACATATTCTCAGTGATTGTTCTGATCTCATCGACCATAGCAATTAATAGATTTTTGAACAAATCATCGTATCGATTTGTTACATCATTTATATTTGCTATAACGGAGTAGGCGATAGAAATATTATTTTGGGTAAAAGCTTTATTTGAATTTCGAAGTACTAATTCAGAGTGATTTCCTAATGAAAATAATTCGGAAAATAATTTATTTTCACGTGATATTTCTGGTAGTGTCAAAACTTTTGAACCAGTCTCTTCGATCAAGCTGCCAATTTTAGTGAAACGATCTGAAATTTTAAGAATTGCTATAATACGGCGAGTTTGCTTTGCGTTTAGAGAAGACGTGGAGATGTATTTAGTACAGTCTTCGGTTATCGTGTTCTCTAAAGTTTTTAATATTCTATTGTTTCTGCCGATTTGCTCAATACTTTTTGGATCTCTATCAGCCAAAAAATTCATTAGCTCGTTAAGTAATTGAACGGCAATTTCACCTGCCTGTTCTGATTTTTCTTCTATCGTGCTTAACGAGCGTTTACCTGACGCGGGCTTGCGATCATTTGGCATATCAGTGCATCTCAGTTGTTAGACCCAACAGACGCACGTTAACTTTCTTACTTAAAAAATAAGTGACAAAAAAGTAAAGTATTTATGACAGTAAATTTTCAATAAATTTCTTGAACTTCATTTTCCAGGTATCCCTTCGTCCAATCTAAATTATATTTGTCATATTACTGTTACATATTTTTCATAAACTTGTTATCTTAGATGTGTAGAGGAATGAATGTGTATGAGTTCTAAACATGTTACCATCGGGGGGTTATAAATGGCAGCCGCAACACTACTTCTGGCTGTTATTGTGTTTTCTCTGCTAACCTTTTTTGGTTCTACATATAGGGTTTCTTATCTTGTTGAAGGTGATAAAAAGAAACTTAATTCGCGTGTTCACTATTATGGACTTTTTGCTTTGCTATGTACTGGTTTACCAGTTTTACTAGCTTATTTTTTCTGGTGGCTGCTAATCCCTTTTTATTTTGAAGCCAGTGTTGTAAAAGTTCTAACCAACTCACTAGAAGTATCGCCGGACGAAAATATCTCTCTCTTACTCGGGCAGGTTAATACTATAAGAGATACGCTTTTATCTGTCGATTATTCCAAAACAACCGAGTTATTTAACCAAAGTGGTACAATTGATTATGAAGTCATGGCAGCTATTTATGCTTTGGCTAATCAACCCTTCGATCCGGAAACAAGATCATTTCTAATTCAGGCCGGTTATGACTTATGGATATTAGAAAACAAAGCAAATAATACCTTTCGACTTGCTTTGTTTTTTATGATCGTATGCATTATTCTACTTTATTTTTTCCTGGTAAAACCCGGGTTTAGAGCAAGGTATTACGTTGAAAATATTTTGCTTGGAATTTTAATAGCTGCTGCTGGAATTGCAATAATAACAACTGTGGGTATCGTAATTTCTATGCTTTTTGAAACCTTTAGGTTTTTTGAATTGCATGAGTGGAAAGATTTCTTTTTTGGGTACACTTGGGCTCCAAATTTCCATGGTGACAGTGAGATGTCTATCCTTCCTTTACTCTTTGGCACTTTTTATATCTCTATCTTTGCACTTTTTGTTGCAGTTCCCATTGGTCTCTTTTCAGCAATCTACTTGGCAGAGTATTCATCAAGTTATACAAGATCAATCGCCAAACCACTGCTTGAAATTCTAGCTGGAATTCCGACAATTGTATATGGACTGTTTGCTTTGATTACATTTGGCCCATTTTTAAGAGATTATTTTGGTGACGGGGGCGCATTTGGCGTTAACTGGATGTCTGATGCGAGGTCAGTTGCGACAGCTGGTACAGTAATGGGTATGATGCTAATTCCATTCGTATCATCTCTATCAGATGATATAATAAATGCTGTTCCTCAATCACTTAGAGATGGCTCGTATGGATTGGGTGCAACTCAATCAGAGACTATACGCTTAGTGGTTATTCCCGCGGCGCTTCCTGGAATTGTAGGGGCAATTCTATTAGCGGCCTCAAGGGCAATTGGGGAGACAATGATTGTGGTTCTTGGAGCTGGAGCAATTGCAAAGTTTAGTGGAAACCCGCTTGAAGCGATGACGACAATCACAACACGGATTGTGAGTCAGTTAACCGGAGATGGCGATTTTAATAGCCCAGAAACTCTCGTTGCTTTCGCATTGGGTTTATCACTATTTCTCATAACCCTAGTTCTTAATGTAATAGCTTTGTACGTTGTTCGAAAATATAGGGAGCAGTATGAATAATGGCACAAGAGACTAGATTTTTATCAGCGGCATCAGACTTGTCTCGAAACCGCAGGGCGGCGGAGAAACGCTATCGGCTATACGGTCTAGTTGCAATTTCTATAGGCCTCTTGATGCTAGTAATTCTTCTAACCACAATTATTACAAAGGGAGTGACCGCTTTTCAACAGACATATATTACGCTTGATATTGAACTAATAGAATCCAAGTTGGATAAAAAGGGCAATAGAGACATTAACGATATTAAGAAAGTATCTACATTTGGCTATGCTCCTTTAACAAAAAATTCATTTGAAAAATTAATTTCAGCAAATAACCTTAATACAGATTTATCGCCAAAAAACGCTAGCAAGATACTATCTAAAAGTGCTTCATCAGAACTGAGAAATTTTGTTATAAATGACACTTCTGTTATTGGCAGGACTATTTCATTTGAATTTTTAACTAACAGCTGGATAGACGGCTATTTAAAGGGCAGGATAAATCGGGATGATATACAAAACAGTAAGAATGTTTCTCCTGAACAATTAGATTTAGTTGATGAGCTAGTTAAACTTGGAATAGTAGAAAAAAAATTCAATTTATCTTTTCTCTTGGGTTCTGATGCTTCAGATATGAGACCTGAGGCGGCTGGTTTTGGCGTTTCTATGGTAGGCTCTTTTTACATGATGTTAGTTGTGCTCTTACTATCTCTTCCGGTAGGGGTCGCTGCATCAATATATCTCGAAGAGTTTGCACCTCGTAACTGGATCACCGACATAATTGAGGTTAATATTTCAAATTTAGCCGCAGTGCCGTCAATTGTATTTGGTATTTTAGGTTTAGCTGTTTTTATTAATTTTATGCATTTGCCGCAATCGGCACCATTTGTTGGTGGAATGGTGTTAACATTAATGACCCTTCCAACAATTATTATTTCTACCAGGGCGTCACTCAAATCAGTTCCTCCTAGTATCCGGGATGCTGCTTTGGGGGTTGGTGCATCAAAAATGCAAACTGTTTTTCATCACGTACTTCCATTAGCAGCCCCAGGCATTTTAACTGGAACTATCATTGGGTTAGCGCAGGCTTTAGGAGAAACTGCTCCGTTGCTGTTGATTGGAATGATCGGTTACATAGCCACAAATATGCCTAGCACTGTATTGGAGGGTTTAGCGTCACCGAACTCTGCAATGCCTGCCCAAATTTATGAGTGGGCAAAAAGGTCAGACCCTGCCTTTTATGAGCGGGCGTGGGGTGGCATAATAATTTTGTTAGTATTTTTAATTACTATGAATACTTTAGCGGTTATTTTACGTCGCCGCTTTGAGCGTCGGTGGTAAAACAAAAGAGAATTGTGGAAAGATTAGAATAATATGGAAGACGAAGTAAAGATTTCAGCTAGAGGCGTTCAAGTCTACTATGAAGATAAACAGGCAATAAAAAATGTGGATGTTAAAATACAAGATAAGACTGTTACCGCTTTTATTGGTCCTTCTGGTTGTGGAAAATCGACCTTCTTACGTTGCCTAAATCGCATGAATGATACAATTAGTATCTGTCGTGTAGAGGGTGAAATTTTACTTGATGGGCAGAATATCTATCACCCAGATGTTGATCCTGTACAATTACGGGCGAAAGTTGGAATGGTCTTTCAAAAGCCTAATCCATTTCCCAAATCAATTTACGACAATGTTGCATATGGTCCAAGAATACATGGGTTATTTGAATCAAAATCCGATCTGGACGAAATAGTAGAGATGGTACTGCGTCGAGCGGCACTTTGGGAAGAAGTTAAAGACAGATTGTCTGAACCAGGGACCGGATTGTCTGGTGGACAGCAGCAACGTTTGTGTATTGCGAGAGCGATTGCAACTCGTCCTGAAGTGCTTCTTATGGATGAGCCTTGTTCCGCATTGGATCCAATTGCAACTGCGCAAATTGAAGAGTTAATTGCCGATTTGAAGGAAAACTTCTGTGTCGTGATAGTTACGCACTCAATGCAACAGGCGGCACGAGTAAGTAACAAAACTGCATTTTTTCATCTTGGTGACTTAGTTGAGTACGGAGACACAGAGGAGTTATTTGTCAAACCTACTGATCCCCGAACGGAAAGTTATATTAGTGGAAAGATTGGATAACGGATGGTTGAAAAACATATAGTATCGGCTTTTGATGAGGATATTGAAAATATTCAATCTACTCTGATGAAAATGGGTGGGCTAGTTGAAAAGTCTCTTTTTGATGCATCCGAAGCTCTTGTTAAGTCTGACTTGGTTTTGGCCAAACTAGTCAGAGAAAACGATCGAACTATCGACGAGTTGGAAGAAGAAATTAATGCTCAAACAGCAAGACTTATTGCTCTAAGATCTCCGACAGCTACTGATCTAAGGGATGCATTATCATTCATTAAAATCGCCTCAAATTTAGAGCGTATAGGTGATTATGGAAAAAATATGGCCAAGCGCTCTCTTGTAATGAAGCCTTCTTCAATTAATGAACAAGGATGTAGGTCTCTCAGGCGGATGACAAAAGACGTTATCGTAATGATGAATAACGGTCTTGATGCGTACATCAGAAAGGATGTTAATCTCGCGGAGTCTGTAATCTTACAAGACCAAGATATTGATCAACACTATAATGCTTTATTCCGTGAGTTTTTAACATTTATGATGGAAAACCCAAAGAATATTACCACCTGTATGCATTTACACTTTATCGCAAAGAATATTGAAAGAGTTGGGGATCATATAACATCTATTGCTGAACAGGCCATATATGTTGCGACTGGAGAATACCCTTTAGACGACCGACCAAAGATGGATGCTACTGCTGATATCAAAGGTAATAACTAAAAAGGATTTTAGATGTGGCGAAACCAACAATTTTAATCGTAGAGGATGAAGAGGCTCAACGTCTTATATTGCAACATAACTTGGAGGAAGCGGGTTATGAAGTTATTTCTGCTGCGGATGGTGAAATTGGTTCAGAGCTCATCAAAGATTACGAACCAGATGTCATAGTGCTAGATTGGATGATGCCTAGACTTAGTGGTGTAGAATTGTGTAGGCAAATAAAATCGTCATCAAGTACAAAAAATACTCCAGTTATAATGTTGTCGGCAAGATCCGAAGAGGTCGATCGGATTAGAGGATTGGAGATTGGAGCAGATGACTATATTTCCAAACCATTCAGTATTAAAGAACTATTAGCTCGAATTAAAGGGCAGCTTCGGCGCGTAAGAGAAGCAGCGGTTGCAGAAAAACTTTCATTTGAAGATATTGAACTTGATATGGAGACCTATAGAGTTAAACGCTCTGGTGAAAATATAAAGCTAGGACCTATTGAGTTTAAGTTGTTAGCCACTTTTTTAGAAAGACCGAGAAAAGTATGGTCTAGAGACGCTTTGCTGGACCGGGTATGGGGTCGAGACATTTATGTAGATACTAGAACAGTCGATGTGCACATTGGGCGGCTCAGGCGCGCCCTTTGTAAGAATGGTGCTGAGGATTTAATTCGTACTGTGCGCGGAGCAGGTTACGCGCT
>NTKT01000024.1 GCA_002457055.1 Rhodobacteraceae bacterium MED-G08 | reverse complement strand
GCCGAGTGAGTTTAGTTGGTCTTTATTTTCTAAATACATCTCTTTCCAAGGTGCGAAGCCTTTTGAAAGATCTTGAGTTAACATAACTATCATATCTTTTTCCTTCTTTAATATGATTTAACAATTATTTGTAAGGACTTATTTCATTTGATCAAAGCTAAAGCCGCTTGCCCTTCTTCTGAGCGAACATCTTTGATTTTGTCTGCAATACCAGCAAGGCTTTTCTTGCGCTGAGCAGCAGATTTGTCAAAAGTGGCCTGATCAGGATAAACAGATGTTAAAGATGCTGTTGTTGGTCCAGTTCTCAAAAATACAAGAGCGGTGGCATCTGGAAAATTAATCGGTGCATTTTGCACATACTGCGCCTCCAGTTCATCAGCCGCTTTTTCTGAAACGTATTCTAAATAGTTCATTCTTACATAACTCATATTAATGTCCTTTTTAATCGATGGTTTGAGAACAGATAGTATTTGTGAAACGCTCTTTATAGTCCAGATTTAGTACTACTAAAAATCATGCAAGATATGACGCTACACTCATAGCAAACGAACTGATCCAAATAAGCGCCTTTGTGAGTGAGCAGGGGTATTGTGAGTTGGTTGATATTCATCTTTAACATCCGTCCAGCGCTTGTCACTTAATTCCAATTCGTTTTCAAACACAAATGTTTGAATAGTTACGTTAATTAACATTTAATCCCCCAAGTTTTACTGCGGTTTGCGACACCAGTGTCGGAATAATGAAAGATTGCTCTAAATTCATATTATATGAATGCCCAGACCCTGTCTGGGTATTTACATTTGTGTGGCTATTGCTTCCAGAGGGGTGATTTTCGTTGAATATTCGCGGTAATATATTTGGTGCGACAGCTATTATTCTATTTGCTACAGGCTTTCCAGCAGCAGACAAATTGTTACAGACCTGGGGAATATTAACGCTAATTGCTCTCCGGAACTTACTGGCTTTAATCTTAATGATCTCTTTAATTTTTTTTCTAGAGAAAAGCGTTGTTCTTCGCAAACTTCCTTGGCTCAAGGGATTCTGGATTGGAGGGATAGGTTTCGGTTTTGGTTCCCTGCTTCTTTTGATCGCGCAGGCAATGACAGATGCAACTACAGCAGCTTTAGCCGCTGCTGCTATGCCAGTTTTTGCCATCGGTTTAGAGGTGGCGCTTGATAGGCGTAGGTTAAGTGTCCGTTTTTTATTAGCCGTTGCTCTGGTTCTTTTCGGCGGTGCATTGGCCGCTGGTGTAACCGTGGGAGATTCCTCAATTAGCTTAGGCTTTGCGTTGGGCTTATTGGCGTCGGGTATTTTTGCATGGGGTTCGCGGGAAACTGTAAAATCTTTTCCCAGCTTGTCTCCTTTGACGCGCACTGCAGTTACCACTTCTGGTATGTTTGGCTTTGTAGCAATTCCTTGCTTTGTTGCTATGTTTTTTCAGTACTCTTGGTCAGCGGTGGGAGCATTAGAGATTTCAAACGTAGGTCTTTTAATTATCTATGCCTGCCTCGCTTTGGGCATCTCACAAATTTTTTGGATAAAGGCCGTTGAGGAAATTGGAATTGGCATCGCGTCTTTTCATCTAAATGCAACTCCTTTTTACGTGATGATTATTGTTTATTTATTTGGATCAGATTGGAACTGGTTGCAGGCCCTGGGCGCAGCTATTTTGACTGTTGGAACTTTCCTAGCACAGTTGCCTGAGAAAGACCCTATCCATGGTAGTGCCGGGCAGGCATAAAATTTAAGAAATTAACAAATTTTATATTAAATAATAATGAAAATTGTTTTCTTGGCAAAAAAGTATTTTAATGCTTCTGAAACAGTTTGCCTTATGGAGTGAGTATGGAAAGGCATCATAATTTAGATTTTTTAAGAGCGTTCGCGATGATGATGGGTTTAGTCATCCATGCACCTCTTTTATTTTGGGCGCCAGATTTCGCAAAGGTCTATGGTATAGATAATATAGCACCAGCTGAAGAGTGGGTTAATATATTAGGCCGCTTCATAAGTAGCTGGCGAATGCCACTATTTTTCTCACTATCAGGTTTTTTTGCAATTCTAGTTATAGAGAGAAATGGCATCTCGCAATTTTTAAAGGATCGCATTATAAGAGTGGGTTTAACATGCTTAGTCTTCTCTGCGTTTTATGATATCTCAGACGGAAGCTTTGATTACACTACAATGCATTTGTGGTTCCTTTATGAGCTAATCATCTTCGTCTTTTGCTTTTCTATCTTGTACAAGTTTAGGTTTATTAAGAACTTATTATGTATGAAGATATCAGCAAAAGTTATGTTATTTTTTGCGATATGGTTAATTTCGACTGTGCCTCTCGCATATATTCTGAATAACTGGTGGCATCCATTAGCACTGAAGGCTTCATCGGGCTACTTTGATCTAAAGATTGGAAATATGCTCTATTATTTTTCATATTTTTTGGCAGGCGTAATACTCTACTCAAATCAAAATATCCTCGTCAAACTACAAAATAAAAAGACTATTTTTCTCCTAAGTTTTCTATCTATATTTTCATTTTTTGTACGCGTTTATTCAGATCATCTTACCATAGGGCAGGCTGATAATTTAAGTAACGTAGCAAAAATGGAGTTTGATCCAATACTAGTATTTTTCAATGCCTGTATGATTGGAATGAACTCTGTTTTGTTTTGTTTGTTTTTTATTAGTTTGGCGTCTAAATTTATAAAATCAGGCAGTGCATTTCTTAATTGGTTTGTTGAGCTTTCCTATCCAATATACATTATACATATTATCCCGATTACTATGATGACTGCTGTATTTTATAACGCTGGGTTAAATCAGTTTAGTATATTGCCACTAACCGTGATTGCCGGTTTCGCTGTTTGTGTAATTTTATATTACATATTTATTAAATATACCCCGCTTAACTGGCTGATAAATGGTTACTCTAAATCACCATTAAAAATAAAGTTTTTAGGCGATTAAACAGTTACGCAACTAGCAAATTATCTGGCTCAAATAAACGCCTAAGTGTTAGAACACTTAAAAATAAAATAGTTATTTTGAAACTAAAAGCTCATTTCTTCAAATAAACTCTAAGACATCTACAAACTTTTAGTTTCTATGTAATAAGTTTATCTAAACGCTAGAAACGCTCTCTAAATGAATGTTTTCTGTCTTGGGTTGCAAGCCAAAGCTGAAAGTCGCGTACTGTGCCTTCATAGTCTTCCTCAGCCAGTGGGCCCGAAAGAGCGTGTTTTGAGGCAAGACCAATTTGCATACGTTCTAACTTCTCACGGTCCTCGCGGTTGACATCTTCCCATAGGGAAATGCGATCTGCGATAGTCTCTTCGCTTAAGTCTTTCCCATATGTGGACATTGTCCACTTAACCCGAATTTGCCCTGCGCTAATAGGAAAAATACTGAGCGAAACTAACAGGCTCGCCGCAAGGCTAGCTACCTGCGTTGGAAAGAGGGCAAAAAGGGTAGATCGTAGACGTTCGTCTTCTGTAAGGCCGGATGCGCCATAGCCTCGAGTGGGAATATTTTTTGGGTAATTAGCAGCATAAGAAGTGTAACCATTCTCGCTTAATAATTTTCGGGCTAAACCTGTGGGAGTGTATCCATGAAGCGTCTCTGGATGAACCACAGAAAGGTGGTAGCCTTCCATGAAATTCTCTACTAGGCATTTCCAATTAGTATTCCAAACTTCTTCGGCAACATGAACAAGCCGGAATGAATCAGGTTTGTAGTTCGCAAGAAGGGTATCAAGCTTCGGAAAATTAAATTGCGGCGCATCTGAACGAAGGTTTACGTAAATAAAACCATTCCAAAGTTGAACGTTGTGGTTATGAAGATAACAATTTTTAGAATCAAACCTGGCGTTCTTCATACGGGCAGCTCTTATTAAAGAACCGTCAAGATCATAAGCCCAAGCGTGATAAGAGCAGACAAAGCGATGCACGTTTCCTCGTCCCTCAGCAAGCGGCATACCACGGTGGCGGCACACATTTGCAAGAACACCTATGTCACCATCCGCTTGGCGAACAATAAGAAGAGGCTCGTTCAAAAGATTTGCAGTGAAAAAATCGCCTGAATTAGGGATCTCATCTTGGCGGCCAAGGCAGTGCCATCCAGAGTTAAGAATGGTAGACACCTCATGCTCGAAACGATTTTGAGATGTATAAAAGGCACCGGGCATGCTCATCGGCCGATCAGGTGGAAGCTTTGCTATCTCTTGCAATTTCATGGAGAGGTCTTGCATTTTTAGCCTACTTTTGTGAACGGTTGGAAATCCGGATCCATTCGGCTCATCAGATATTGAGCAAAATCAAAATTTGGGCGCTCAAGATGAGATAGATGCCCCGGTTCTGCGTCATCAGCTGAGAGACCGCGAAAGACTTTTTCGGTGCACCCGCGATCCTCTACGTTTACCTCATCTAGAAGTGTCTTTAACTGCAATAAATTCTGTTGGGCGTCTGTATCATCCTTATAATCATCAGACATGCCTCCACCAAATTGGATATGGACTTTACCTGGTCCTTTGGGATGTAAGCTAAGATACCAGAAGTAGCCCGGAGTGAGTGTGATCAATAGGCTAGGGTATATGGCCAAAAGGAATGTCGTTCTTCGTTCATCGCCGTGAAGACGATTATTTTTTGGATGTGCCATGGCTATGCGCAGGCTATCATCTTTTAAGATTGTATGGTAATTGAAAGCTTTTTCGCCTGGTGGACATATCATTTCGTCAAGTTTTGAAAGGCCACCGATCGTACCAGCATGACAAACAGGTAGATGATAACTTTCCATAAAGTTTTCTGCCAATACTTTCCAATTAGTATCCCAGAGATGCTCCTCAAAGAAAGTTTCGGAGTAGTCGGTCATATTGTAACCTTCAACTAACTGCTCCACTCCTTTGAGTTCTTCTGAAATGTTGCTTGGAGATGGGTTAAGTGTAATGAACACCCAGCCGAGCCATTCCTCGCAGGCAATTACTGGTAAACTATAACGATCTTTGCAAAAAGCTGTGTTGCCAGTCATTGCGGGAGCACCTCTGAGAGAGCCATCAAGATTATAGGTCCATGCATGGTAAGGGCAGACAATACTTTTAGTCTTACCGCGCCCCTCAAGAAGCGTAGACATTCGATGGCGGCAGACATTAGAAAAAGCACGTATAGAGTTCTTCTGGTCTCGTAATACGATGATTGGCTGATCGGCTAGCTCACAGGTAACATAATCACCAGGTTCTGCGAGTGCACTCGCCCGACCCACGCAAAACCAATCCTTTTTAAAAATATTTTGCAACTCTGATTCAAGAAAAGACTTTGAGGTATATACCTCTGGGGGCATTGCGTGCGCTTGTTCAAAAGGTAAAGACACATTAGCCCGTAAGGATTCAATAGGATCCGATAAAGCTTTCTTAATAGTCGACATGATTTGGTTACCTTACAAAACTGTGTGAATTGATAATCATGGTGATAACGTTTTAAATCTTGCTAATTTGCGACATGCTTCTCTTTCAAACATTATGGTACTCCTTAGCCAGATTGTAGTTGCTACCATATTAAAAGTTAGACTTAAAGTTCGAATCAATATGCTTAATTTATCCAGAAATTATCAAGTAATATCGGGAACTTTGTGCACTTATTTGTGGATAATAATGCTTTCTTTGTGGATAACCTTGTTAGTTACTTTTTTTTGCTTTGATATATAAATGATTTGGTCAACATTATGTTTAAGCTGGTTGGGGGGAACGTAATTCATTTTACTGCCACAATCGAAACATAAGCTGGCAAGGGCTTGAAAGTTATCTTTCATTTTCCGCTAAGGCTTGGGCGAATTATATGACGCAAGTTATTTAATTTGCAGATTTATAGGGCAACCTATTTTGAGGTTTTGATAATCCCGATTGGTTTGCATAGGCGTCTCTAGATTTATCTAGAGGCGCCTATGTATTTTCGACTTTAATGATACTCAACTTAAAAATTTGTTACTTCCTACCTCTATTTTATGTGAAAGTAACATTTACTGTTAAATTGCTTTAGTTTTCCGCACCAATTTTAATCCTTGGACCCCAAGTAGTGCCTAGTATCATTAACAGTATTACAAGGGTAAGAAGTACTGAAGGAATATCCGCAAACATGGGTGGTTCCATTAAATAGTCACCACTAGTAATGCCCGAATTATTTAACCATGCTTTACCCTGAATCGATAGTTCCACTCCCGATTCTTGTAGTTCTGCTAGCCTCGCCGCAGTATTTGTATCAAATAGAACTCTCCATCCTGCAAGCTGAAGGCTAAAAAATGAGACGAACACGCCAAAAATAGATGTTAATATTTTTGCTGCTATATTTCCTCCAGACTCATTTGTAACTCTAGCTGCCCTCAAGGCAATGAAAATTAATATAGCCAAAGCAACCATATACATCCCGTTATTGATGTAATTCAGACTGTTATTTTCTAAAATTTCAAATTCACTCATATTTATTTACTTTCTTTATGATTTTGGAACAGTGTACGAAACTTCTTGTATTTTTTTTGATGAAATTACCAACTCTGGACCTGTCCAGCAGGTGACTGTTTTTATTTCACTAACTGCTCCCCCGAGGTATGCTGACATTACAAGCGCCATGTAATCAGTTTGTTTTTCAAAGTCACTTATAACTACGACCTCAAAGTCCTGACCAATTAAACCGTAAAAGCCTAAAAACTTTCCGCCAGCGCTTTCGACAGCCGTTTTCAGGCTAGCTGTTCGGTCTTCGCCATTTTTCATCATACTCATGGCGACATCTTCTTTATAATTCACATAAGTAAATCGAACCGTCATTTAGATTCTCCATTATTTTAAATGTAGTAATTGGGAGCGCAACAGAGCATTCACTCAAGTACATTTACTGTACTCCGCAAAGGTGAATTTAATAAAAAAATTTTATTGGGCTGCTTTAGAACTCTTTATAGAGAAAAAGTAAGTTAGAGCAAAAATAACAATAGTACCCCCAATAATTGTAAGAAATTTGGGACTTTCATTCGTGAATGTCCACACCCATAACGGTCCCAATATAGTTTCTAAAAGCATAATAATACTGACATTTGAGGCCGGTGTCATTCTGGAGGCCTTTGATAAAAGTAAGAATGATAGTGGAAGAATTAATAAGCCAGTGATTGATATATAAAACATACCTTTCAGATTAATTTCTGATGCGCTTGGCCAAAAATAAAACGCCAATAATCCGCACAAAATTCCACCAGTTCCAAGTGCCAGTGGAAATGCAACTTCTTTATTTTTTCTTATAATTACAAAATTACAGGCAAGGCTAAAGGCTACTACAAGGCCACACAGACCACCTAATACAGACGATGGGTTAAATACATCATACGAGTTGATATCACCTATGACAGATAGAGTTACACCAAAAAATACTATGAGAACTATAGCCCAAGTTTTAGTATCCACCGCTTCTTTTAATACTACTGCACCTAAGATAATTGAGAAAACAGGAACAGTAGCTACTGCGATTAAAACAATCGCTACAGGAGCAAGGTAGATACCATATGCAAAACAAAAAACATTTGCCATTTGAACAACGACAAGGGCAGCAAAGCTTTTACACCATATTTTTGGTTTTACCCCACTTCGTGATAAAATAAATGGAATAAGCCCGATCAAAAAGAAAATACTACCGGCTTGGGTTGCCCTCCAAGCGACCATTTGACCACCAGTGAGTTCTGATAACCTCATCAATAGTGTATCAGGTGTTAAAATTAAGGCACCAAAAAGTGCTAAAACGACGCCAGGGTTCAAATTACTATTACCACGTTAGAAATTTAAATATTTATGATAAATATTTGCACTTGGTTACACTTTATTTTCAAAACGTTCTAGCTTGTTATTGAATAAATAAATTTCTTAAATTAACTTTATTGAGGTTCAAAGTTTCCAAAATAGGGTTCTGATTATGACTGACAATATACCTGAAATTATTTTTGATGATGGTGAAAGTTATGAACGTTTTATGGGTGTATGGTCCCGTAAAGTAGGGGCCCAATTTATTGATTGGATTAAGTTTTCTAAATCACTAAATTTTTTAGATGTGGGGTGTGGAAACGGAGCATTTTCTGTTCAAATTGATCAGTTATGTAATCCATCAAGCATAACTGGCATTGATCCTTCAAGTGCTCAAATTGATTATGCTAGCAGGCGGGAAGTCAATGTACCATCCCAATTTGAGGTTGGGGATTCAATGTCCTTGCCATTTCAAGACGATAAATTTGATGCTTCAATAATGGCATTGGTTATATTTTTTGTACCAGATCCTAAAAAGGGTGTCGCGGAAATGCTGAGGGTGACTAAACCGGGAGGAACTTTGGCGGCATACGCTTGGGACGTAATGTCCGGAGGATTGCCTATGGAGCCAATGCATAAAATTCTGAGGGAGATTGGAATCGAGTATCCTTTACCTCCTAGCGTGCATGCGTCCCAAAAAAGAAACATGAAAGAAATTTGGACTGATTTGGGAATGTCTGAGGTAGAGACAACAACTTTTTATGTAAAACGCTCATTCAAAAACTTTGATGACTACTGGAATATATATTCAGTAGGCCCCTCGGTGTCAGGAACGCTGAAATCCTTAAGCTCTGAGACTGTGAATGAGATTAAATTGAAACTAAATACTTCTTTAGAGCGGGATGCCGATAATAACATAATTACTTATGCATTTGCGAACGCAGTAAAAGGTATAAAAACTGAAGGTTCTTAATTTACAGGTTTGTTGTATCTAATTTTCAGTGTGTATTTATAGAGTCTCGCTGTCGACGAGAAAATTGCAACTATAAATTAATGGCCAATCGTCCATAATTTTTTAGTACTAAGTATTAAGAAAAAAGTCAGACTGACGCAGACAATTGATGGTCCCGGTGGGGTATTAAAAAAATATGAAAATTGCAGCCCAGTAATAGCAGAAACTATCCCCACTACAGCAGTACCAATTACCATAAATTCTGGTGTGCTTGAGATATTTCTAGCAGCTGCTGCTGGAATAATTAAAAGTGCAGATATTAATAACAAGCCAACCACTTTTATAGATACAGCAACCGTAATAGCAAGGGCGACGGTAAGTATCAGCTTTTCTCTCTTTGGATTAATCCCGTTAGAATAGGCGAGCTCTTCGTTTAAAGTTGAAACGAGCATTGGCGACCACCTCCAATAAACCAATAACAGCACGAAAATTGCTCCAATCCATATCGTGTAAAGATCATTTATTGAGACAGCTAGTATATCTCCAAATAGATAGGCCATTAAATCTATGCGAACACCTGAGAGAAACGATGCAACGACTAATCCAAGAGCGAGACCTGCATGCGCAGATACTCCTAATAAGGTATCCGATGCTAAACCACGGCCTGAAAGTTGAGATACGGTAAAAGCCATCAAAAGGGCTGCTAATAAAGTTCCCGTAAAAATAGGCATTTCAATTGCTAAAGAAAGCGCAATACCCAATAGGGCGGCGTGCGCAGTTGCCTCACCAAAGTAGGCCATTCTTCGCCATACTACGAAGCATCCCAAAGGTGCTGCAATAATTGCAACTCCCAAGCCAGCAATTGTGGCCCGGATCAAAAAGTCAGGCAGCATTAAGGAGTTTCCTCAGCTGAGTGGACGTGTTCGTCGTGCCTATGATCATGGTTATGGCGGTACAGTGCTAAGGTGCCATCTGTCCCTGTACCAAACAGATTATGATATTCCGGCATAATTGCTACTGCTTCAGGGGCACCGGAACAGCAAATATGACCATTCAAACAAATGACCTTGTCTGACGCGCTCATAACAACATGGAGCTCATGGCTAATCATAAGTACTGCACAACCTTTTTTGTCTCGTACCGTTTCAATTTGTTTATAAAAATCTGCAGAGCCTGCTTGGTCCAGGCTCTGAGTTGCTTCATCCATTATCAATATCTCGGGCTCTCCTTGAAGCGCTCTGGCGAGTAATACTTTTTGGAACTGACCGCCTGAAAGATTACTCATTTGTGCGTTCAGAAGACCAGGCGCTCCCGCAACATCTAAAGCATCTAAGCACTGCTGATTATCTAAAACCTGAGTTAAATTTAAAAAGCGTTGAACAGTCATAGGTAAAGTATGGTCAATATTAAGACGCTGAGGTACATAACCAATTCGTAAATTTTTTTTGATGTGTAGAGACCCACTATCTGGTGTCAGGGCGCCAATAATAGTTTTTACTAAACTAGTTTTCCCTGATCCATTTGGGCCTACGATAGTAACAATTTCTCCAGCCTGCACTTCAAGCGAAATATTTTTTAGTACAATGTTTTGACCGTATTTTACTGTTAAGTCTTTAGTAGCTATTAAGGTCACGTTGATTACTGTTCCGAACAGGTGCTGCACACACCTTCAGCCTCAATAATTGTTTGCTCTACATTAAATCCAGTAGCCATCAATGCATCGGATATATTTGACGCGGTTTCGAAGGTAGGTGCCTCAGAAACGCTTTCGCATTTTTTACAGATCATGAATACAGGTGAATGATGTACCCCCGGATCAGTACAGGCAACAAATGAGTTTTGGCTCTCTATTTTATGGACGAAGCCATGTTCAACTAAAAAATCTAGGGCACGATATGCTACTGGAGGCTGTGAGTTAAAACCAGCTTCTCTTAGTAGATCAAGAATACGATAAGCACCTAGTCCACTTTTCTCATTCTGCAATAATTCAAGAACTTTATGTCGAACTGGGGTCAATTTAATGTTTTTATCTTTACAATATTCTTCGATATTTTTCATAATTATGTTTTTACACTTTAGTGATCACTAAGTATTTCTTTGCAGATACATTTTTTACAGTCAACAGACATTTCCTAGTTGCAATAATCCTAAGAGACCGTTAATTGGTATGTAATGTTATATTATATCATGAGGTTTTAGATGTCTAGGTTATTTACTACTGTTTCTGCAATTACATTACTTACCGGGACCGCTGCACTTGCAGATGCTCCAAAAGTCGTTGCAGATATTGCTCCGGTTCATTCTTTAGTTTCTAGGGTTATGGATGGAATTGGTAAGCCAGATATAATTGTTCCAAACGAAACTTCACCTCATGATTATCGATTAAGGCCAACCGATGCTGAGGCTTTGGAAAATGCCGGTTTGGTTTTCTGGATGGGAGAGGGGCTCACTCCGTGGATGGAGCGGGCGCTTGACTCGCTTAGTGGCGATGCAACTGTTATAGAGCTTCTTGCCTTAGATGAGACAAATACGCTCCCATTCAGAGAAGGTGCGCTTTTCGACGCTCATGACCACAACGATCATGACGATCGTGATAAAGAACATGATGACCATGATGATCACGACGACCACGGACATGATAAAGAACATGATGACCACGATGATCACGACGACCACGATCACGATAAGGAACATGACGACCACGATGATCATGACGACCACGATCATGATAAAGAACATGATGACCATGATGATCACGACGACCACGGGCATGATAAAGAACATGACGACCACGGGCATGATGACCATGCAGATCATGATCACGGAGAATTTGATCCTCACGCTTGGCTATCTACGGATAATGCAAGAATCTGGCTGAACGTAATTGCAGCTAAACTTTCATCAATTGATCCGGCTAACGCAGGTGGTTATTTTGCCAATGCAAGTGAGGCTATTACAGAACTTGATGCACTCGACAAAGAGGTAAATGAGATGTTGGATACAGTGCGAGGTGGAAAATTTATTGTCTTCCACGACGCATATCAATACTTTGAGACTGTGTACGATTTTCCGGCTTCTGGAGCCATCTCTATGAGTGACGCATCAGATCCTGGCGCTGCAAGGATAGCAGAAATAGCCGACAGAATTCACAGCGAAAATATTCAATGCGTTTTATCTGAGCCACAATTTAATGCAAACATGGTTGATACTGTAATGGCAGGAACTGAAGCCAAAACTGAGGTGATTGATCCATTGGGGTTTGGAATTGAGCCTGGAGTGTCTTTATATACTAAACTAATAAAAGGCATGGCTACTTCGCTAGTAAACTGTCTAAGATAGTTCGTAGTTTTTACCGTAAGGAGTAGTTGCTTTCGTAATTTCTGCTATGGATAACTTGGGGCAAACTAAACTTAAAAAAAAGCGTAAGAAAGGCGATCCTATGCATGAATTTGATTGCCTTCCACCACTTTTGCGTCGTTGGGTACGTGATGCAGACATGCCATGGAGCCCAATCTCTGTTAAAAGGGTCTATATGAAGGCATTGAAAAAAACTGGTAGTTCTGGTATCGCTCTGGCAGAGCTTGACAAAATACAGGGCAAGCGGCTCAGTAAGAAGACGCCTCATGGAGAACGATATAGTATTAGAGAGAATTTCAAATCTTAAGGGTCGATTAGGGTATGAGGAAAAGAAGGCCAAGAAATTGGGGTTCGCATCACTTTATGATTATATGGAAGAAAAAATAAATAGTGAAAATAATGCTTTAAATACTGTAATTGAGGTAAAAAATAGATCTATTAAATCCTTAAAAAAGAAGAAAAAATCCGAACAGAAGACTTGCGGGTGATGTTAATTAATAGTTTCGCAAGTTTTTAAATGTCTCTTCCCATTTTATAAAACTCTAGATTTGGCTGCATCGAGGTAAAGTTTGCCATACGATTTGAGAGGCCAAAAAAGGCAGTTATACCGGCAATATCCCATATATCGTCATTGCTAAAACCATACTTTGTTAAATTAGAAAAATCACTGGCAGATATAGATCTAGAGTCATTTGAGACTTTAAGGGCAAACTTTAACATTTCTTTTTGTCGTTCAGATATGTCTGCTTTCTTGTAATTTATGGCAATTTGATCAGCTATTAACGGATCCTTGGCGCGGATCCTAAGAATAGCACCGTGGGCTATCACGCAATATTGACAGCCATTATCATTTGATGTCGCAACCACAATCATTTCTTTTTCAGCTTTAGAAAGACCGCTTTTGCGCTCCATTAGTGCGTCGTGGTATGCAATAAAAGCTCTAAATTCGTCCGGTCTATATGCAAGCGTTAAAAATACATTTGGAACAAATCCAATCTTTTCTTGCACTGAGATGAACTGGTTTTTAATATCATCTGGCAATTCGCCTAATTTTGGAATAGGAAATCGACTAATTTTTTTATCCTGCATTTTATCCTCTTCGTTACTGTGTCAAATTTTATAATATAAAGATGTTTTTTTAAGATTTACTGAGCAAATTGGAACAATTACAAGTCTTTCCACAAAACTTTACCAGCTGAACCACGTGGCAAATTCGTTCGGATTTCAAGACTTTTGGGGACTTTGTAATGAGCCATATTCTTTCCACACCACTCAATAAATGAATCTTTTGATAGCTTTTTTGCCTTGCCATTGAGAACTACTACCGCTCTTACCCTTTCTCCGGTGCGCGGGTCGTAATCTCCAACGACGCAGGCTTCCAAAATGGCGGGATGTGAATGAAGGATTGCTTCAACCTCGGCCGGCCAGACTTTGAGTCCAGATACATTAATCATTCTTTTCAAACGATCGACAAAATAAAAGTAACCATCTTCATCATAGTATCCTATATCACCAGTTCGAAAAAAATCTTTCCCATCTATAATAATAAATGCGTCTGCGGTGGCGTCTTCGTTTTGCCAATATCCAGCAAAAACCTGCGGTGCGTTTGCCACAATTTCACCGATCTGATTTGGGCCTAATTCTTCTAAGTGCTGAGGATCGATGATACGGGTGTCAACATCAAAGATTGGAATTCCTAAGCATTGCTTTCTGGGAGAGTTAATTGGATTAATATGTATGGGGGCCATTGTTTCAGTCAGGCCATATGCTTCAATGTAATCAAGCCCAATAAGTTTCTCCATTCTCTCAGCAACACTTTCTGGCATTTGTGCTCCTCCACCTCCAATAGCCTCAAGCGATGATAGGTCGTATTTTTCAATGTTCTCCAATGATAGAAAATCAATCATTGTGGTTGTGATTGATCTCCAATGTTGAATTCTTTCTTTTTCTATAATTTCTGCAGCTACTTTAGGATTCCACCGCGCCATTAAATGAATTGTAGACCCAGTAAGTATGGGTAAGTTCATTGAATGCTGCATTCCAGTGACATGGCACAGCGGTAGTGTTGCTAACACTTGGGAGCCATTTTTCACTCCTACCCAAAGTGGATATGCATGAATCGTAGCATTTGCACTTTTATGAGTATGTAAACAGCCCTTAGGCTGCCCAGTTGTTCCTGAACTATACGGAATAATACACCAATCTTCAGGTTTTCGATCATGATTAGGGGCTGAGAAATTCATTTCTAGAGCGTTACTCCAGGTTGGGCAGGGCGGGTTGGTTCCTTTAGCCTTCACGCTGGGAGGTATATCAATATTAGCGTTTTCTCCAATATAATCTGAGTATGTTACTGCGAGTAATTGGCTTTCTTTGATATTGAGGTTGGCACTTTCAATTTCGTTGTAGAGTTCTTGTCCAAAAACGATTGCTTTGGATTGAGAGTCTTGAAATATATGTGCCAATTCGGCACTTTTGCACATTGGGTTAACCGGTACAACTACGGCATTCGCGGCTAAAATAGCATAATAAGCAATTATAAATTGGGGTGAATTTTGCATATACAATGCAACCCGATCGTTTTGTCGAACATTTGCAAAAGCAGAGAGATATCCTGCGATCAACTTAACTTCTTTATACAGCTCGAAGTATGTCAGTCCTTTGCCATAAAATTTTATTGCAATTGAAAAGGGAGAATTCTTTGAAGAACTGGTAAGGTTTTCATAAACAGAACTTGCTACTGAAGGTAAACTGTATGGTAAGTTCTGAGGCCAAACTCCATAATGTCTACTTTGCATTTCAAGTTACCTAAATAATTTCATGGTTTTGGAAGTTGGTTGCCAGCCAAAAGATTTAATTTAGGATTTTGAGAGTACTTTTTACAAAGGCGATCACAGCCTTCATACGTAGCATCAAACGGTCCAGCTTTCCAGCCCGTTAATTGTAGGACTACCCCGTTTCCAACTTTGGGTCCAACCAAAGCTTCTTGATAATCAACATCACTCATCTCTGACTTGTCAACTCTAACGCCTTTTTTCTCCAAATTGGCGACGTACTCCTCTATATCGTCAATTTCTAAACCGATATGCTGAATACTGTTCCCATATTTCTCGACATGCTTGCTTATAAAGCTTTCTGAATCATCGCTGGAAATGAAACTCATAATACTATCCCCAAAGCGAACGCACGCGCCTTTGTACCTATCTTCGATAGATTCAAATTCCATCATCATTTCGCCGCCCAGTACTTCAATCGCATTTTCCAATGCTGCATTGAAGTCTTTTACCGCAAATGCAATGTGATTTATTGATTTTACTTTAGCCATAATATTTCCCCAACAAAGTTTATATTTTAGGATTATTTAAAAGTGCCCGTGCATCTCCAGTTTGCAATTTTGGAAGAAATGGCAGATTAGAAACATAGAGAGGCTTTTCACCCTCCCAAGTAAAAACACTTAATTCAGTTCCAACTGTTGAATATTCATTTCGCACGAGACCTAACGCAATATTTTTGTCTAATCGGGGGGAGTAAGATAGGCTCGTAAGCCTGCCTATTTTCTCCCCTTTGGATAATAAATCCCAAGGTGTCTCATTTGCCTCAATCGGAGAACCTTCAATTATAAGTCCGACCAAAGTTTTTTCTAGCGGCTGCTTCCTTATTTTTTCAAG
The DNA here is from genome assembly GCA_002457055.1 of Rhodobacteraceae bacterium MED-G08. Taxonomy (GTDB): domain Bacteria; phylum Pseudomonadota; class Alphaproteobacteria; order Rhodobacterales; family Rhodobacteraceae; genus Salinivivens; species Salinivivens marinus. The sequence goes on along the minus strand of NTKT01000024.1, from coordinate 10,765 downwards.
TTCAGCTCGACCGATAAAGTTATTGTCATTTTCAAGCTCTACAAGTCGTCCAAGACCTACTTCATATGGGTTTTCTTCTACTCCCATATCTACACCCCAGGAAAGGATACCACTTTCTATTCTTCGGGTTTGATTTACTGCTCCTGGAGCTGCGCCGTAGGGTTTACCGATGTCTATTAATGCATCAAATAAAGCGTCACCTTGTTCATAATTTTCCAAGTACAACTCGTAGCCGAATTCACCGCTCCAACCGGTCCGTGAGATTCTGAGCTCATTACCTTGAAAATTTACTGTGCGATGCCAGTAATATCTTAAATCTAAAACTTCTTCTCCAAACATATCACAAATTACGTTAGGTGATTTAGGCCCCTGAATTTGAACCACAGAAACATTTGCATCAGATATCTTAATATCTTTCAAACGAGCATGAACAGCGACCCCCTTAGCCCAAAGCTCAAGATCACAATCAGATGTAGATAGCCAAAAGCGATCATTTGATAATTTTAAAATGATGGGATCGCAAACTATTCCGCCTGACTCGTCAGTAATTAGCGCATACTTACATTGGTTAACTGAACAGGTAGACATATTTCTCGACGTTAATAACTGAACAAATTCTGCAGCATCGCTACCGGAAATCTCCACTTGCCGCTCACCCATTACTGGCCAAATTGCTACATTTTTTGTGACGTTCCAATATTCGTCAGTCGGATTGGAGAAAGTACTCGAAATATAAGTTCTATTATATACCGAAAATTTTCTGCATCCATGTCTCCAGGCTGCATCAAAAAATGCACCCTTTCGGATACGAGGCTGGATCGCAATTGTAGCACCTTTATGCGGTTTATTTACCATAATTCTATCCAATACAATATCCGACTTTATTCAAAGCTACACAGTAAAACCCTAATATAAATCGCGAAAGTGAAAAGAACTTTTTATTTATGATTTTTGGCAATATTAATTCGCGTTTATCCTCTAACATTGATGCTAAAATTTTTGTTATATAATTTGTTTATTAGAAAAAATATATTAAAAACAGATACAAACGATGGAATTGTTAAAATGAAAATTGGATTCATAGGTACTGGAAAAATAGCATATTCTTGTATAATTGCCTTGGTTGGACGTGGCCACACGATAACAATTACCGAACGTAATAAGAGTATTTCTACGAGGTTAGCTTCAGAATTTGATGATGTAAAAATTGCATCACCGCAAGGTGTAATAGATGAGTCGGATGTTATATTTCTTGCAATTATGGAGGACGTAACAGAGACAATACTGAATTCAATAACCTTTAATAAAAATCAAACTATCATTTCTTTCATTCTTGGTGTTGATTTAAAGAGGTTACAAACGCTTTGTGCACCAGCTCATGATATTGCCATTACAATCCCGTTGCCAATGATAGAGCAGGGTAACTGTCCATTGCCCATATATCCAAGAAATAAAGCACTTTCTCAGTTATTTGGTAAAGAAAATTTCATTATGGAGTTATCGTCTGAGGCAGAATTATTACCATTTTTTGCGGCAACTGCTATTCTTTCGACTTCACTCGCCCAATTAGAAATAGGCAAGATGTGGCTTCAGAAACATTTGGACTCGTCGGAGGTAGCTGAAAGCTACCTGGTCAGTTTGATGGCAGGTACTTACTCTGGGATTAAAAAGGATGGACTAAACAGAATAGCCGAAGAGTTAAACTCCCTGTCTACTAAAGGAGGTCTGAACTCTCAATTACGAAATCACATGAGAGATGAAGGCGTTGAAGATAGTTTATATAAAGGTCTATCAAGCTTAGGTAAAAGACTTAATCTAAATTAATACTGAAATAACTTATTGAAAATCATATTTTACGTCGCTCCAGTTATTGATCATGAAGATAAAAAGATATTCAAAATCAACATTTCCAGTATTTGTAATGCCATGGCGTTTTTTACCTGGAATATAAACTGTATCCCCAGAGCCCAAATTTTGTGTTTTGTCTCCATCCATAGTTAACATGCCAGTTCCTTTAGTAACAAAGTATATTTCTTGCGGCGCATGTGTATGGAGAGGTAGGTATTCTCCAATAGGTATTTTACCATAGCCGACACTTACACCCTCACTGCCACAAATCTTATTATCAATTAAGTGCTTCCATTCTGTTTTTGGATTAGCACCTGATGCGACACGAGCTTTCGTTGACTTTTCCCACTTTATATCTGCTAACGACGTATAAAAAATTTCCATTCTGTGTTAACTCTCCAAATAAAATTTTGCATTTTTACTCAACTAAACCTTTGGAATGACAGATAAGTGATAAGATTTCCAATCCTACAGTTGCGGCCAAAAATGCCGTCATTCCGGAGATATCGTGAGGTGGAGATACCGTATTAATATCCGCACCAACTAAATTTAAGCCAGAAAGATTTTGAAGGAAATCGAGTCCTTCCCTTGAGGTTGCGCCTCCCCATGTTGGTGTGCACACTCCTGGAGCACATGACGGATCAAAAAAATCCATATCAAAACATAGATATACTGATCGTCCTTTAAGTGACTCGACTATATTTTTTGCTGTATTTCTTAAGCCAACATTAAATAACTCTGTGCCATCTATTAATCCATACCCAACATCCCGGGTATGATTAAATACACCGCTGTCATTAGTAGGGCCACGTGCCCCAACATGTATAGACGATTCAACATCAATAAGAGCCTCTTCTGCTGCTCGTGTAAATGTAGTGGCTACATTAAATCGCATATAGTCTTGATTTCCATCTCCTCTATAAGTGTCTGTATGAGCATCAATATGTACTACAACAAGGTCCGAATGAGCTTTGCTGGCGGCTCTAAGAAGCGGAAGGGTGATATTTCCGTCTCCACCTAAAGCAAGTGGCACTGCCTTACCGCTATAAATTTCTGATGCTGCTTCCTCAATTTCAATAAAACTTTCCTCAATGATGCTTGGTGTTGTATCAGCATCGCCACAATCAACAACTTGCAATAGCTGCAATGGATTGAACGTTGCATGCGGAGGTTGAAACGGCCTAACAAGTTGTGAGTGTTCGCGAATTGAAGCAGGCCCCGTTCTTGACCCTATCCTTGTGGGGTGTAGACCCCCATCAAACGGCACACCAAGAACAACTGCGTCCGCGGTACTGAAGTCAGTAGAATATGGTACATTCATAAATGTTTGTGGACCTACAAATGGGCCATTCTTGTGAACGAAAGGTACTCCGAGCTTTGGCATTTTTTATCTCCAATAAATCAGTTATTCCTTACAGTATAAAAATAACCTTTTGTTTAATTTCTGCTCAAAATCCAAAAGAAATAGCTATTAAAAAGAATTCAGCAAAGTCTTTATCTTACCACTCTGATCTGTCATTATCATAGTCCTTGCTGATACTAAGTTTAATAATAACAGAGTTAAATTGAAAATTTTAAATACTTTAGACTGGATTTTGTAATGAAACTAAAATTCATTTATGGCGATATACCATTCTGGAGAGCAGAAGTAGGCAGATTAGCGCTCTACTTTGGAAATATAGACTTTGAAGATATTCGAATAACGAGAGACGAATTTTCATACCTGAAAGAGAACGGTAAATTACTAGATGGAACGTCGATACCGTTTCATCAGATACCATGTTTGATTGTTGATAATGTTTCAATTGCTCAAACTGGTGCGATTGCCCGGTTTTGCGGTAAACTCAGTGGGCTTTATCCTGAAAATAACTCACTTGAAGCAGCAAAGATCGATCAGTTCATTGATTTTGTTACTGATCTTAATGTTCTTTTTTCAAGTACAAACAATATCTCCGATCAAACTCAAAAAATTTCTGCGCGCAAGGAGCTGGTCGAAGGTGCTCTTTACAGAAAATTAGCTATGCTCGAAAACTGTCTCTCACAGAACTTAACTTGGGCAGCTTCGAGCAAAATCAGTGTTGCTGATATTGCTATTTGGCGTCTTATAGGTTGGTTTACGGCCGGTGTAATAGATGGATTTCCAAAAGATATGATTTCATCTTTCCCAAAACTTAGGCGTCTTTGTGTGGCAGTAGATAAGCATGAGAAGATCCAGAGCTGGGTCCAAAAAACATATCCAGAGAACTACCCAAGAGGTAACTATTAAAAATACTAAAATACATGGGTTTTCATAAATGGATTCTGTATATTTCTGGCCTTTAATGACCCTAGCTGCGATATTTGTCGGTATGGGAAAGGGAGGGCTTCCGGTAGTGGCTGGTTTAGCTGTGCCATGTCTATCGTTAATAATGTCACCTGTGGCAGCCGCGGGCTTATTATTACCAATATATATAGTATCAGACATTTTTGCGATCAGAGCATATAGACGAGATTACAATTGGCAGGTGCTAAAAATAAGTTTAATTGGAATGTCACTTGGTGTTTTGGTGGGAGGCCTTACAGCCCATATAGTTTTAGAATGGGTAGTTACACTCATGATCGGCCTTATGGGTTTAACCTTTTCATTAAAGCAGATTTTTAAGCAGGTTGATTTTGCCAAACCTGGCAAAGATCTTAATTCAAAAGTAGGTATTATTTGGTGCACAATTGCGGGATTTACAAGCTTTATCAGTCATAATGGCGGTCCGCCTTGGCAAATATTTACATTACCGCTCGGTTTATCAAAATCAGTTTTTGTGGGCACGTCTGTCCTAGCGTTTAGCTATTGTAATTTAATTAAAGCTATTCCTTACTTTATGTTAAATCAAATGACATTAGTTACTTTAAAAATGTCACTGTATCTTATGCTTCCAGCAGCCATTGCAGTATTTATCGGAGTAAAAATAATTAAAATTATACCCGAAAATATCTTTTTTAAAATTGTGACATGGGCTTTATTACTTATATCGTTAAAGTTAATCTATGATGGATTAAAAATTCATTTCTAACTTCGGCTTCATAATTATTTTGATAAATTCTATTTGAATTTTGAAAAAATATTTAAATTTCTGGCAAAACCGTGCTACGCTATTTTATGATACATAGGGACAGTATTCATGAACAAACAACGTAATATTTTATTCAGTAAGTTATCGCTTCGAACTTTGCCAAATCTTCTATTTGGCTCGGTTAGGTTATTAAGTAAAAATCTGAAATCAGAAAAAAAAGTAAAAAATCTTTCTCTCTGGGCTTTCATTTTACTCGCGGGACCCGCTTGTTTAATTTACATGGTCCAGGAATAAAGTTTAATTTTACTGAAATAAGTATTAAATAATTAATTTTTTTTAGTCTGGTCTCGTAACCAATTTAAAAATACTTCGACGTAAACCTCTCGGTTTATTTCATTTAACGTTTCATGCCTGCATCCTTTAATAGTTTCATGAGTAATATTAACATGACCTATTCGTTTTAGCTTAGCGGCAAGTTTAGTCATATCTTTACCGTAGTTAGTGCAAGGATCCTGATCGCCACCCAGCAGACAAATTGGAAAGCTAGAAGGGATCATTGAAAGATTTTGACTCGAATAAAAAACCGCCTCTGCAACCTCTAACCACGATTGAAGCGAGATATCAAATCCGCATAATTTATCTTGAATGTACCTATCAACTTGAAAGCTATCGTTCGAAAGCCAGTCAAAATTTGTACGCTTATTAGATATTTTGTTGCCCCAGGCATCAAAGGTTAACTTCCAGGCGAAATAGCTTTCCGCCCTGGGAGATCGGAATTTTCGTTCGATTGAAAGAATGATTTTTCCAACTACAGCCAAGATATTTGTTTCTATCCCACTATTCCAACATGCGATACCATTAATCCTATGGTACATGCTCGTTGCATATCTCAGCAAAAGAATAGAACCAAGTGAATGTCCAAAACAAAATATTGGTACATTTGGATGGTTCTTTTTTATTAGATGGATTGAGAAATCTAAGTCATGCAGTAATTTATCTAATCCATGTTTATCAGAAAAGTGTCCCTTAAATGAATCGGATGCATAAGTATAGCCATGCCCTCGGATATCATGAGCGTAGACCGCATACCCTGCTTCCATCAAGGTTTGCATGAACCATTTATACCTTCCAGCATGTTCAGCCATACCATGGCTAATATGAACTATTGCCTTTGGTGCGGATTTAGGCACATTTCTGTAAAAACTTAATTTAGCACCTGAGTAAGAGTTTTCTTCGAACCTTTCCATACACTCTTTAAACACAAAGCCAATGGCAGCGCCATACGCATTTAAGTTGCAAAAAGGGATTAAGAATAATTAAACGGTTAATAGCTCTGGATTTGTCTTTTCACTAGATAATAGGTGCTTTTTGAAATTTTCTTCAAAAAGTTTAACGAGCTTTTCCGCTGCTTGATCATACTCAAGTGAATTTTCCCAATTCTCCCGTGGGTTCAACAAGGAGCGCTCTACACCGTTAATGAATACAGGAACCAAAAAATTAAAATTGTCATCTCTGCGGAACTCTGCGTCATCAAGTTTACCGGTCAATAATGCATCCAAAATTGCTCTTGTCGCTTTTATGGGCATTCGGGTGCCAATTCCATACGAGCCACCCGTCCATCCAGTGTTGATAAGCCAACAGCTAGTGCCAGTCGCAATTATCTTTTGTTTTAGAATTGACCCATAGATTCCTGGCTTCAACGGAAGAAAGGGAGCACCAAAACAAGATGAAAATGTTGGCTCTGGAACTTTCACCCCGCGTTCTGTGCCAACTGCTTTCGATGTAAAGCCGGATAAAAAGTGATATATTGTCTGCTCCGGTGAAAGACGGGCTACCGGAGGTAGCACACCAAAGGTATCGCAAGTAAGCATGATTAAGTGCTTAGGATGCATTCCTAAACCATCATCAGCGGATTTTGAGATATATCGCATAGGATAAGCTGCACGCATATTAACAGTAAGTTTACTGTCGAAAAAATCTAATTCTTTAGTTTGCTCATCGTAAACCATGTTCTCAATCACTGTTGAAAACTTGGTAGTGGTAGCAAGAATTTCCGGTTCGGTTTGCTCGGTCAATCCTAATGTTTTTGCGTAGCAACCGCCTTCGAAATTAAAAATTCCACTTTCAGACCATCCGTGCTCATCGTCACCTATGAGCACTCTTTTACCATCGGTTGATAATGTCGTTTTTCCTGTACCTGAAAGGCCAAAAAATATCGCTGAATCGGAGAATTGATCGGATACTCTATTGGCTGCACAATGCATTGGCAAAATGCCTTTTTTGGGCAAGAGATAATTTAATATAGTAAAGACTGCTTTTTTGTTTTCCCCAGCGTATTCCGTACCCCCAATTAGCACTAGTTTTTCCTCTAAGTTTATTGCAATTACGGTTTCGGTCCCACAACCGTGTTTTTTGGGAATTGCCTGGAAACTTGGAATATTTATAATTGTAAAATCACTCACAAAGTTTTCTAGCTTTGGCACCTCTGGCTTAATCAATAGGTGTCTTATAAATAAATTATGCCAAACTAGTTCCGAAATTACTCGAACGTTTATTCTATTTTTAGGATCTGCACCTGCATATAGATCTTGTATAAATAAGTCTTTATCGGCAATAAACTCCAACATATCTCTATACAGGTTAACAAAAAAGTCTGCTTCCATTTTAGAGTTATTTTCCCACCAAATCTCGCTTTCATTGGACTTTGAAAGAACTATATACTTATCCTTGGGTGATCTTCCTGTGAACTTGCCAGTTGTTACGAGTAGTGTTCCTCCTAAGCCTTCTGTACCCTCTGAGCGCTCCAGTGACGCGTCGAGAAGCTCACTCTCGTTCAAATTGTAAAATGCACGTTGGTATTCTTTTATGCCTTGATGATCTAGGCTAAAATTGGGGTTGTACAAACCAATCGCTTTACTCATTTTTTGCCCCATTCGCATCGCTATATTTGGTCTTTAACGCAAGAAATTTAATATGAAAACAGCTAGATTTAATTGTTAGCGCAAACTTTAAAATGTTTGCGCAACCATCTACAAATTAAACAAATTTAATACTAAGGGACGAACTAAAATAAACTTTTTTATGCAAATTGTTTCTTACTAAAGATAATTTTAATGTGCCGTTTATATAATTATGTTGGCGGATTCTGAACTTTTTTTTCAAGCAATTATTAAGCCTGTCCTATTGAGGTTTTCAAACGATCCTTACAGTCTCTCGTCTAAAGAGCTTGAATTATTGAAATGGTATTCAAAAACTTTTTTGCAACGTGTAGAATTAGAGCTATCAAGACTAGATGAAATTATTTATTGTGATATTGAGAGCAAAATCTCGAGTTTGATTGATTTATCAGATGAAAAATAGAAAAGTTAAATTACTGATTGCCTTGGGGCATAGGTCAACAATATTTTTATATTTGGGTTAGCGACTTAATAGCATTAATTCGTTAATGTCTTTATGCCATTTCTAATATCATCAATAGAGGTGGTTGAGCCGCCACAAACAATTACCAAAATTTTATTGAAGTCCCGTAGGTCGTGCATCTTATTGTAAACTGGCGATAAAGCTGCCCCACATGCCGGTTCAACTAAAATTTTATGGTCCGAAAGAAATCTTTCACACGCTATCAAAGTATCTAAGTCAGAGACCAAAGTACTCGTAATTTTATGACCTTTAGCGAGTTGGAATGCACCTTCGCTTACTTTTTTTGCACCTAAAGATGTCGCTAAACTGGAAATTTTTTTTAATTCTACGGTTTTTCCTTTTTTTAATGACTGGTTCAGCGATGCTGCTCCGGCAGTTTCTACTGTCATAATAGGAATATCTTCCCAGTTATTTTTCATTAAACCCTGAATAACGCCAGCTAACAGACCACCACCACCTACAGACAAAATTATCAAATCCGGTTTAAATTCTGTGGTATGGATTTCATCAATCATACTCGAATGCCCTAGCCACAATAGCTCATCGTCAAAAGGGTGAACAAATGCAGTTTCATCTGTCATAATAGACTGAGCTAATATGTTAGCCTCCAACCAAGAGCTACCATGTATAATGACTTCAGCATTATCTTCTTCAAGTAATCCAATAGATCTTGGAGTAGTTGTTTCGGGGACGACGACCTTAACCGGAATGCCAAGTTTTTTTCCTGCATAGGCCACCGCCATTCCGGCATTTCCTCCCGAAGAAGATAAAAATGCTTTAGCTCCTCTTCCAGCATGGTGCTCGCAAGCGTAACCAATACCTCTGATCTTGAAAGATCCTGATGGCTGGAGCGCATCTAACTTAAGCCTAATATCTTTGTTCACTAAATCGCTTAAAATATCAGATCTCACGAGCGGTGTTTCAATATGTAATGTCATTAAATTATGTCTTTACTGTACAAATTCAAAATTAGGTATAACTTGTATTAAATTAAATTAGTTATCTCTGTTTAACATAAACAATGAAATAATCTATTGCGGATCAATTAATGCCTATTAAGAACCGATTTGCCGATCTACAAAATGAGATGGTCAGCTGGAGACACGATTTTCATGAATATCCAGAGTTACAGTTTGATCTACCGCGGACTACAAAAAAAATTACTGAACTTTTGAAAGGTTTTGGAGTCGATTCAATTAAAAGTGAAGTGGGCAAAAGTGGTATTGTAGCAGAAATACATGGACAGAAAATTGACTCTGGTAAAGCCATTGGATTTCGGGCAGATATGGACGCTTTACCTGTCTCAGAAATGAATAATTTCTCTCATAAATCGAAAATTGAGAACAAGATGCATGCTTGTGGGCATGATGGTCATACAACTATTCTTTTGGGAGCTGCAAAATATCTTTGTGAGACTCGTAATTTCAACGGAAAAGTAGTTTTAGTATTTCAACCGGCAGAGGAGGGCGGCGGTGGAGCCAAAGCAATGGTTGATGATAATCTCATTTCGAATTGGGATATTAGCGAAATTTATGGCCTGCATAATCTACCTAACTTACCTGTGGGAGAATTTGCTATTAAGCCGGGCCCCCTAATGGCCGCTTCAGATTTTTTTGAAATTGTAGTAGAGGGTAAGGGCGGGCATGCGGCGCTTCCCCACTTTTCAAACGATACTACCTTGGCTAGTTCTGCAATTGTTTTAGCTTTGCAACAAATAGTCTCTCGGCGAATATCGGCGCTTCAATCGGTAGTTTTGTCGGTTACTGGTTTAAGTACTGACACGATGGCGCACAATGTTACTCCAGACACCGTAAGAATTACTGGAACTACAAGGTTTCTAAATGAAAACGAAAGGCAAAAAATGCCTGAACGAATTAAAAAAACGGTGGAATCTACTGCAGAAGCATACGGGTGCTCTGCAAATATACAGTATGGGTTTGGTGTCGGTGTAACTGATAACTATGTTAAAAATACTGAGTTTGCCATTGCTGCAGCTGAAGAAGTTGTAGGGACTAGTAATATTAGAACTGACATTGAGCCAATAATGGCTGGTGAGGATTTTTCTGAAATGCTATCTAAATGCCCTGGTGCTTTTATCTTTTTAGGTAATGGGCAGTCGGCGAGTTGGCATAACCCCTCATATGATTTTAATAATGAGGCATTGCCGTTTGGTTGCAGTTGGTTTGCTAACTTGGCTGAACAACGTCTTCCTTTAAATTAATTTAATTTCGTTTGCTCACATTATTGTAAGAGCTCCATCTATAAGAGAGACTCTTTTTATTAACCCATTGTTTTTTAATCTTGCAGCCGACTGAATATAAAAACGATCCTCAAGCTTATTGAATTTATCGTTGCTTAAAACCGTTATTTTATTTCTATCTGCATACTTAATTAATAATCCATCCGCCTTGTGACCTTTTTTTGAAACGGTAACATTGTGGCGATTTCTG
>NTKT01000023.1 GCA_002457055.1 Rhodobacteraceae bacterium MED-G08 | reverse complement strand
TCTAAAGCCATTCCATTACCCGACCAATCTAGATCTTGTATCATTAAAATCCTAGGTGACAGTTTTTCTAATTTCTTTAAAAAATTCTCTTTTTGAGAAAATTCGAAGGTCGCGGGTAGTTGAACACATATGCCATCCGCCTCGAAAGAATTAGCACTTTTAGTAAGTTCAATACTTTCGTCAACATCAGCTGCCGTTACACTACATATAAAAGGGATGCGGCGCTTGTTAACTTTTGTAACTGTATCAATAAATAGAATTTTCTCATCAAAATTTAAAGTATCGTATTCTCCTGCTACTGCTAGTCCGAGCATTCCTCCACAGCCAGACATTATCGTGTGCTGCACCAGGCGAGTCAGGGAATAGAGATCTAATTCACCCGAATTTGTAAATGGAGTATTCAGACTGGGCAAAATACCTTTCATTTCCATTACCTATCGAGGTGCTCTAGTTTCATTCATTGGTAACGAAGCTGTTAAACAGCCATAACCTAAACCAGAATGGGCCAGTGGGTTTTTACCCGAAAACCGCGGATCCATTGGCTGATTTATGGGTTGAAAACGAGTATCACAAGACAATCTTATTCGACCTAAAGGCGAATTATTATCAAATGAACCATGTACCATGAACATTCCAAAAATCAAACAGTCACCTGGATTAAATGACGTGGTGAGAAAACGACTCGACTTTCTTTCAGCTAAAGCCAAAGGAGTATCTTCGATATGCCCCAGACGGGTTTTGTCTCTGTCGACATCTAATCCTTCAAATTGTGCCCTAATATCACTCCAAGTGTGAGAATTCTCTAATATATACAATGTACCTTCATCCAATCCAACTGGACCTATTGGACACCAGCAAGTGAGCAAATTTTTGGTACCCCTGTTCATATAAGGATGGTCAATATGAACCGGGCTAGCCTTTCCCGCCTGCATAGCCCGGAGCCAAGCAAACGAAAAATGAGTTACTTTTTCACCAAAAATTTCCTCCATCACACCGGTAATTTCCGGGCCATTTATTACCCTTCTTAATGCCGAACCTTCACTGACTGATTTCCAGAATGCCCCTAGCTCTTTCGTATTTGGATAATGCAAACGCCTTTCCGATGTTCCTGTAGAAATTGCATCAGATATGGGCTCAGCAACTTCTCCAACCTCTGCTAGCCTTTTTAATATCTCGTCCCTAGCAGCTCGAACATCTGAAGGGTTGTACACAGATCTCAAAAGTAGATAGCCATTATCTCGCAATTGAGCAGATAAGTCCTTAGACTGATGAGCCTCTAACATAGAGGCAAGTTTTTCAGCCGGGATTACTTCATCTTTAATCGTAAACTTATCGAGATTTAATAAAGGCAAAAATAATCTCTTCCCTAATTTGAATTAATAAATTCATTAATTTCTGTGCGGGTTGGAATGCTGGACTGTCCGCCAAAATTTGTACATTTAATTGCAGCTGCGAGATTGGAAAATTTGATTGCCTCTCTCTCACTTTTTCCTTCAGCTAAACAAACTGTGAATGCTCCATGCCAAACATCTCCAGCACCAAGAGTGTCTATTGCATTTATCTCAGGTGCAGGCAAATTACATAATATGCCTTCCTCAAGAAAATAAACGCCATTTGGTCCGTCAGTAACACAGGCCCACGAATTAAAGTCATTTTCGATAAGCTTCAAACTTGCCGTTACATCATCCTTATTGGTGAAGTGGCTGAGCCCCTGCTTGGAAAATGCAACATGAGATGCAAGCTCTACCGCTTGGTCCGAAACGGGTGCCTCTGCGTCTAAAATGCCTGGTTTTTTTAATTTTTTTGCCAAAGAAAGAGTAGCAATGGCAGCTTCGTTCCACCTACTATCAGAAAGATAGGCATCATAAACCGGAAAACCCAAGATACTTTTTGCGGCACCTTCTGGAAGCGAGTTTCTATAGTTCATAATCTGCCTCTCACCATTAATATCTACAAACACTGACGAAAAAGATGATTGCCAATTTTCTATAGTCAAAACAAATTCTGTATTAACACTTTCGCGCTGTAGCTTAGCAAGAATAAGAGATCCAACATCATCTTTACCTACAGCAGAAAATATCGTCGAATTAGCTCCTAGTCGAGCGACAGCCACAGAAGCATTACCAGCGTTACCGCCTCCAGAAAACATAGCAGTGTCTGCCCTATATTTTTCATTTTTATTAGGGAAATTCTCCATTTTAAAAATCAAGTCTAGGGTGGTTAGGCCAGTGATCAATATATCTCGCATCTCAACAGATAACCCTAAAAAAATTCACCTAGCCGCTCACTTGGCATACCGTTTGCAAATAACGAACAGAACTGCTTCATATAACCTCCTACTGGCTGCATTAATGCAGCCTTTTTTTTAATATAAAGAAAGTTAATACTCAACAAATTCAAGTTGTGCTGGAAGCTCAAACGCATCGGCGAGTTCTAATGATTTTTTTTCCAACTGAACAAAATGTATGAACTTTGAAAGATTAAAATCTTGCACGTGCAGATCATGCGTTACGCCGACTACATGCCCTGATAGCGGCGGAGCAGAAAATAGCTCACCTACTTTGGGAATAAAATCTTGCGTTGTTGTAAAACTAATATGGCCTTTTTGACCACTTTTAGAGCACTCTTGCCATATAACGAGTTGATACACTTTTAACGTGCCTCCACCTACTGCAAGTTTGTCTGATAATTGGCTAATTTGTCAATCTTAATGATTATTATGCATACCTCTCAAAATCTTTATTCGCGATACTTGAGGCTGAAGTTTTTAATGATAACAGTATTATACTAGCTATCAATTCATAAACTGGTACAAGTGCAGTTTATGGAAGAAACTTTATTAGAAAGATAAGTTTGGTATACGTCTATTCACTTGTTTTACTGACGATGCTGGCATTTTCGGGGAATGCCCTTTTGACCCGTGCTGCACTAGCAAGTTACAATATGGATCCCGAGTTAGTTCTCCTTCTCCGTGTATCCGCTGGTGCCATAACGTTACTTTTAGTATGTTATCTGAGAAAATACTCGTTAAAAATATTTAGTAATCTTCATTTAAAAACTGCCGCCGCGTTGAGCTTATATTTGATAGGGTTTTCTTATGCATTCACAGGGCTTGAGACTGGGATAGGCGTGTTGATCCAATTCGGGGTAGTACAGTTGGTAATGTTCGCGTCATCATTTCATTCTGATAGGCAAGTACCAAAAAATAAAAGTATTGGTGCAATCATTGCTTTTACCGGACTAATATATCTACTTTGGCCGAGCGGAGATTTCACTCTTGATATGAAATCAAGTGTACTTATGGCAATCGCAGGTATGGCATGGGGAATTTATTCTATTTTAGGAAAAAATGCGGAATCCGCAATCTCTGCCACAACTGCCAGCTTTCTAATTTCCATACCAATTTGTTTAATTTTTATCTTATTACTCCCAAATAACACTGGTTTTTCATGGTCAAATACTGGGGCACTGTTGGCAATTTGTTCAGGCGCGATTACGTCTGGAATAGGGTATGCATTATGGTATTTTATTCTGCCAAAAATACCATCGACTAATGCCGCTGTATCACAGCTAAGCGTACCATTAATATCCGCCGCAGGCGGAATGATCTTTATGCATGAATTAATATCGCTTAAATTTGTTTTATCTTGTGCCCTTGTTCTAGGCGGTATCGCAATTACGATTTGGAAGCCAAAATAAGCAAAAACTAAGTTAACGATCTACCGATTATTTCTTCGGCCGAAAACAATAGATTAATACCACAGCTTTCTCAAGTTGAGACATGACTTACATTTTTATCCGGAGAATAAATATCTAAAATGTTCCAGTGCCCAGTTGTTGGCGTTGGATTATTAATCATTGGCACATCAAGTACCGTTGGTTTGCCATTTTCAATGGCTTTGGCGAGGGCAGGTAGAAGTTCACTCGCTGTTTTAATTTTTATACCCTCTGCGCCATATGCTTTGGCAATTTCACTATATTTAGGTCCATATTTAGGTACTGCCGCAGTACCAGGAAAAGATGTTCCATATGTCGTGCCATAATGAGCCTTTTGTAAGCCAGCAATTGTACCAAAAGCATTATTATTCATAACTAACCAAATAATATGTAAATTCAACTCAACTGCAGTCGCAAGCATTGAGGGGTTTTGCCCAAATCCACCATCACCTACCAAGCTCAAAACTACTCTATCGGGAGCAGCTAACTTGGCACCAATAGCAGCTGGAGGTCCAAACCCCATTGTGGCAAACCCTCCTGGTGTCAAAATTGAGCCTGGCTCTAAAATTGAAAATTGTTGGCCGACACCATTTTTGTTCCATCCAACATCTGTTGTAATTATAGCATTTGCTGGCAGTATCTTTCTTAAATCAGCAAGTATCCTTTCAGGCATCATTGGAAAAGCGTTACTCTCTGCTACTTCTCGATTTTTATTTTTGAAATCTGCCCTAAATTCTGCAATCTGATCTCTTTTTTCTCTTCTCTCAAAGCCACCGGGATATAGTCTCTTTGCAGCACGCAGTAATACTTTTAATGACGATTTTACATCCGCCACAATCCCAACTTCTGTCGGGTAATTTCGCCCAATTTCCTGAGGTTCAATATCAATATGTATGAGCTTTGATTTAGGTATGTTGAATGTATAGTTAGGATACCAACTAGAACAATCTGCTTCTTTAAATCGCGTTCCAAGAGCAAATACATAGTCTGCTTGTAAGCATGCCTCATTTACAAGTGAAGTACCCCAAAATCCACTCATTCCCAGTACCAAAGGATGATCATCGCTAACCGCACCCTTACCCATTAAACTGTGTGCAAGAGGCAAATCCATATAATCTATAAACTCTTCAAGCTCAGTACTGGCTCTCGCTAATAAAATGCCCCCTCCAACGTATGCTATAGGCTGCTTCGCTTGGGCTAATTTATTTACTATTTCTTCTGCTACTTTATCATCTATCGATGGCTTTATTAAAGTTTTAGTATTAGACCTAACTCGATCAAAACTCGTTGATAAGATAGTCTGTGAAAATATGTCCATAGGGACATTGACTAAAACAGGGCCCGGTTGTCCACTTTCAGCTAAGTGGAAAGCCTTCTCAAGTATCTCAGCCATTAAGTCTGCGCGGTCTACTCTCCACGCTCTTTTTACAAAGGGACGATAAATTTCATACTGCTGAGCGTCGGCATGAAGATTTACTTCTTGATGTGGATGTTTACCATAATAGTGAGTTGGAACATCTCCTGCGATTACCACCATTGGAATACAATCCAAAGCAGCATTTGCCACCCCAGTTGCACAATTTGTTAGTCCAGGAGACAGATGTGATAAAACAACCGATCCTTTTCCAGTCACGCGCGCATAGGCATCTGCAGCATGGCTAGCAATTTGTTCATGACGAACCGTAACAAAGTCTATTTCACTTTTTTCTAGAGCTGATAATACCGCAATATTAGTATGACCACACAAACCAAATACATGCTTAACACCACGGTGTCTCAAAAACTCGACAATATGCTCAGCTACCGTTTGACCGGTCTTGTCTTTAGTAAGATCTTTCATCTTGCAACCTCCTGACCAAAGAACTCCCCAAAAAGCTCTCGCTCAGAAGGGCGATCTTCCTGTATTGGTTTACTCACCCAGGTGTAATTCATCATGTGCTTCATGGTTACGTTTTCATTTGTAATATTCCCACCCCAAATTCCACAACCTAATGAACTAGTCATTGGCATACCGTTCGTCCAAGATCCTGCATTGGATTTTGATTGAGGCTGACGAACCATCATGCGGCTAACTGGAGCAACTCTAGCTAAAGCATCTATATTCTTGTCACTAGTACTGTATATTCCACAAGAGTGCCCTTTTCCCCCTACCTCATAAATCTTTTGAATAATATTAAGTGCATCGGGAAACTCCTCAAAATAATATAAAGCCATTAGGGTCGTGAGCTTTTCCTTTGAAAATTTATGTTCCTTCCCAATTTGTCCATTATTCTCGACAATAAGGAATTTGATATGTTCGGGGATTTCAAAACCTGCGACTAAGGCAAGCTGTTGAGGTTTACAGGCAATCGTGGAGAATGTGCGGTTTTCTTTATTATCCCACATCGCTCTAGATAATAACTCTTTTTCAGCACTATTGCATAGATATCCATTATTTGCCTGGAGCTCAGAGACCATATTACTATAAATAGATTTCTGAATTACTATATTCCCATCAGCAGAACACCCAGAGCCAAAGTCTGATGTCTTTGAAATCATAATATTCTTCGCTGCTTCATTAACATCCGCAGTTTCATCTACGACTATCGTGCTGTTACCAGCCCCAACTCCATAAGCAGGCTTTCCTGAAGAATAAGCAGCTTGAACCATAGGCTTCCCGCCCGTTGCCAAAGTTAAATCGCAACTCTCCATTAGGTATTGTGTCATTGGTATGGAAGGCCGTTCAATACATTGAAATAAGTCTTCTGGTGCTCCTACTGCATGACAAGCCGCTCGCATTATACGTGACATCTCACAGGTAGTTGCAGCTGTTCTGGGATGAGGAGAAAAAATAACTGCGTTTCTTGCATTTGCAGATGATACACCCGTTACCGGCGGTGTCATGGCAGGGTTAGTCATAGGTATCAACGAAGCAATAACTCCCGCTGGCTTTGCATATTTTACTAATCCTCTCTTAGCATCAGTTTCCACAATACCAGTGGATGGGGTGCGCAAAACATCCCTGAGGACCATGTGAATTTTAAATCTTTTTCCTGGGCGCCCAGCCCTATCCCCAATGCCACTTTCATCCACGCCCTGTTGAGCAAGCCTTGTGAAGGTTTTTTCATTACCCGCGTACCATGCGATTGCTTGGCTTAACCGATCAAGGTCTCTCTGCGTGCAATTTTCTATCTTTACCATCGCGGACTTTGCTTTAGAGACCATTTTATCAACTAGAGCTTGCTCTTTTTTAGTAATTTCTCGGCCCATTCTTTTCCTCTAATCTTGTAATACTAAGTCATTTTTTTCAGCTGTTTTTCTTCTCTTTGACACAACCTTTCCAAAAGTTCGTTTGGCGTATTCAAGACAACGCCTTGCGTGTTCTTCATATCCTAATTCCAAAACACGGCTCTGATTTGGTAATTCTATAGAGTAGTGAACTGGAGGCATTCGCTCTATTATTCCTTTAAAATCTATCCAACCTTCACCTGGATATAATCGCGCATCTCGTGCTAATTGAATCATCCCGGCCCGCGTGTCAGCGATGCCAGGCAAACAATCTGAAACATGCAAAAAATGAAGAAATTCACTAGGAACGTGAAGCAGTTCTCCAATATCTACGCGGCTCAAGTGCAGATATAATGTGTCAATAAGTATACCGCTATTTGGTTTATTTGCAGCTCGAACAATGTCTAAAGCATCGTCTAGGGTTCTCAGTCTAGAAAAGCTTGGGAACTCTAAGTCTACAGTGATATCGAAAGGAGCTGCTAAATCACATGTTTCCGCATATTTATCAATCAGGAAATTTCTATCATCCCTGGTCTTTGTCCATGCACTCATAATCATTTGTTTCGCACCTAGCTCCCCACCCAGCTCTAGTGCTGGCACAAAGGACCGCGGATCCGTCTCGTCAGTGATCCGAGCGATTTCGACGTCAAGGACTTTTAACCCAGTGGTAGCGAGAGCCGTTTTTGTGGCAATTATCTGATCCTTTTGGATAGGAGAGTGTTTGAACTCACCAGCAACATGCATAGGTATAAATCTGGGGCTAACCGCATCATATCCAGCACGAGCAGCAATATACACGAGCTCAGCAGGAGTCGCACCAATCAAAGTTAGGTGTGCAAGAGAATATAAGCTTTTTTCAATGCCCTGATTATTCATATCAGTCATATTTAAAAGCTCCAATATTACATCCGATTAAATAGCTTTTAACCAATATGAACGATAATATCAGATATTTTACAAAAAATCAACTTTATTATTTCGATTAATGTACATCACTAAAGTATACATTTACCCGTTTATCGGTATCCACGTCCCACCTTTCGAGTTTGATAGTACGGATGCTTCAATAAAACGAACGCCAGCCACCCCTTCAGAAATAGTTGGAAAACTCAGCAATTTTTTAGGTAATTCCTTTTCATCAAGACGCGCAGCTACTGCAATTGCAAACTCTGAATAAAGATTTGCCCACGCTTCAATTATCCCTTCCGAAAAACCCCTTGCAGTTCGCACCAGCCGCTCTGTATCAGATGACACACCATGACCATGACCACGACTGATGGTTTGATCTGGTTTTCCATAAACACTTAGTTTTAATTCTTCGCTACTTTCCAAATTCCATTCAATTCCTCCCTCAGAACCATATATTCTTAGGTTTAGGCCACCCCTTTTACCAGTAGCTAGTCGGGTAGTTAACAATGTTCCTGGAACCCCGCCCTCGTATCTAGTCATCATAAATGCCGTATCTTCCAAAGCTTTCGGGGCACCACAAACATGAAATTCTGCTTTTACATCCGTCAACTTTAAACTTGAAACAAATTGAGCTAAATGCGCTGCATGCGTTCCAATATCCCCGACACAGCTTGTTGGTCCTGATATTTTTGGATCCAGTCGCCACTTAACATGGGGTGCCAGCAAAGCCTCTTCCGGCACCATCCAATCCTGTAAAAATTCTACATGTATTTGATTAATATTTCCAATCTTACCAGCAGTAACAAACTCTCTCGCCTGCCTTACCATTGGAAAACATGACATCGTATAGCATACGCAAAAATTTACATTTCCGTTAGAAAGTAAATCTTCAAGCATCTCTGCTTCAGGAGTAGCATTAGTTAGGGGCTTGTCGCAAATTACATCGATCCCAGCTTCAATAAACACCTTTGCAACTTCATGATGCAAGTGATTGGGCGTTGTAATCATTACTGCGTCAATTCTATCTCGCCTCTTCGCTTCCTTGATAGCCATCTCTTCAAATGAGCTATAAGCCCGCTCATCAGAAATAAAATGCTCTTCAGCACGTCTCTTGGAATTTTTGGGATCAGATGAGAATGCTCCTGCCACGACCTCCCATCGATTAGTAAGACGGGCTGCCATAGCCTGCGTTTGAGAAATTCTACCACCCCCGACGATACCTAACCTTAAGCGTCTTTTAAACTTTGGAAATTCTTTTTCAAAAGTTATATTCTCCGGAAGAATTTTTTCAGACATATTTACCTCAACTATTTGGTGGACTAGCGCCATCTGGAAGCATTTCGATTGCCATAAATATTGATGGTGTAACCGTTTCATATTGATGCCATGGATAATTTCCATCAGCATCATACATTGGCATGTGAGTAACCCCCGGCGCCATAAATTCTTCAATATATAAAGATCGTATATCTTTCTGATAGCACTGCTGCATTTTGCCAACTCCTACGACCTGAGTATGTACCTCTCGAAAACCAGGCAAAGGGCAAAATGGATGATCTTTATGTAGGCCTACTTTCAACGGTACCGACATTGAACAATAAAAAGTCAATCCAATCCGACCAACCCACTGTTTAGGAGACATATAGTGTTCAACGCCTCGCAAACGCTCCTCTTTTCTGACTTCAAATGCAGTTGGCCATTTCATACATACTTTTTTAAGTAAATCACTATCGCTTAGATGATTTGATAGACCTTCAATGAGAAGAGCGCATTGGACATCAGTAAGTGCGGTATCAACTACGATTACTGATTGTAAATGCCCAAGCACTTGTTGCCTTATCTTCAATGGAGTATTCGATAAATTTAAAACGATCGCCTTTCCATTAACAAAAATATTCTTGTTACTTTTTATTAATTTCACCGGAAAAAAAGGATCTCCGATAGTAATATCTTCAACTGACATTCTGTAATTCCTCTTCAATTCCCTTTGCTTTCTTTGGAAAACTAACGGGAAGGGGCGCGGGCCTGATACAGCTACTTTGAATGTTTACCGATATATTTTTCTGAGAAGACTCCTGTATTCCACACATTACCTCCAAAACATGATGGGCAAGTTCACCACTAGGGCGCACAGGTCTGTCTTCTTGAATTGAATACGCCAAGTCTAAAAGACCTAAACCTCTACTATCTTCATTAAATCCATGTAGGTTATTTGCCACATTCCAGTTTTCACGACCCTTTGGCCTTGGCTGAAACTCCCATCTTGAGTCTGCTCTGGTGCGAAAATAAACAGGACCTTGAAAAACATTTGCACCATGAACAGGATCAGGGTCAGGAATACATATAGTACCTGCTTCGCCGTATATTTCAAATCTAGGTGTATCACTATCCCATATGTCGAAACTCATCGTCATTGAACCGAGTATCCCGTTTGAAAATTCTAATGTTGATAGAGAGTGTGTCTCCACTTCAACTGCAATTAATTCGCCATATCGCGGACCATTTTCTATCTCTCTATGCGAAAAGGAACGGGAAGCCATTCCAGAAACGCGCTTTATCGGCCCTAGTAAAGATACCATTGCAGTAAGGTAATATGGCCCAAGATCTAAAAGCGGCCCACCACCTTTTTTATAGTAGAAATCTGGATTAGGATTATGCCTTTCAACGCCATGAGTTCCAACGTACGCCATAACACCTACCGGTTTCCCTATAATTCCATCGTCTAGTATCTTACGGACGGTTTGCCATCGGCCACCTAAAAAGGTATCTGGGGCATTTCCAACCTTCAAGTTTTTTTCTTTTGCTAACTTTAAGATTGCTTCACCCTCTGAAACAGAGGTCGCAAAAGGTTTTTCAGAATATACATGCTTCCCGGCCATCAGTGACTTCCTACTGATTTCTGCATGAGCAGCAGGAACGGTAAGATTCAAAATGCAATCAATCGACTTATCATAAATTATTTCTTCAGGAAGGCATATTCTTTTTATCCCATATTTTTTCGCCTTTTTTTCAGCCTCCTCTTGATCAAGGCTACCACAAGCTGCAATATTTAACTCTGGGAATTTTAAACAATTTTCTAGATAAATATCACTTATCCGACCAGTGCCAATAAGACCTATTTGAAAAGCTTTCTTTGCAAGATCCATTGGTCAATCTGCCTCAAATTTTGGCAGATAATTTGGAGGCATTGGTCCCTTATTTCGCCCACCTTGATTAAGCTGTTCCCAGGAGTGTGCAAGAATACCCACAGATCTAGAGATACAAAACAAACCTCTCGAAAGTGGCGGAGGAAAGCCCAATTCACAAAAAACGGCAGCTGTTGAACCGTCAATATTCATTGCAATAGGACGGCCGCCACGCCGAGCTGCAATTTCGCGTTGTACAGCTTCTGCGATTTCAGCAAATTTTCCCGATACTATGTTTCTCGATGCGGCTTCTCTAATTAGAGCCATAATGCGAGGTGCTCTTGGGTCATTTGGTTTATGAAACCGATGCCCAAAACCAGAAACGATTTTCCCATGAGTGGCATTCCACCCGTCAATGCCCAATTTGACTGCCTCTTGAAGCTCAAGGCCTTTAGATATTTTTTCGTCTATATCATAAAATAGTTCCGCACATTGTTCACCTGCACCACCGTGTATATCACCCAACATATTCACTGCAGAACCCATTGCATTATTTATACTCAAACCGCAGGTTATAGCCATTCTGGCTGCAGCAATAGACGGTGCCTGTGGGCCGTGATCAACTGCGGCAACTAAAGCAGCCTCAAAGAGTGCTGCCTCATCCAAACTTGGAAGATCTCCTCTTATCATTAACCAAATCATTTGTGGAAAGGTTACTGTACCGATTAAGTCTTGTATTGGATGACCGCGAAATTCAATACGGCCGGGCTCCATATCAATGATAGAAGTTTTCCACCAGTTGCCTAATACTTCAGCTTCATCAACCTTTTTCATTTTCTCTTGTCCTTAAATTTCTGGTGCAAAGGTGGGTAGAAATTACACATATGCGGTCCTATCTGCTTGTTTATAATTACTTTGAGCAGCTAAACGAGCAGAGGCATTTCTTGAACCATAACCCTGATATTGATCGCGTCTTTCAACAATTTCAAAAAAGAAACCATCAAAAATTGGTGCTGAATATATTTGAAAATATTCCCCATTATTCTTTGTATAAAGAATATTAGAAGCTTGAAGCTTGTTTACAAAATCTTCGGCTAGTCCATATTTTTGTTTTAAATCGTTATAATATCCATCAGGCATTTGAAGTCTCTCGAACCGTGAAGCTTCAAGGATTTTTGAAGTTTCAAATATATCGTCAGAAAGTAACGCAATGTGCTGGGTTCCAGCACCAAAACGGCTTGTAAGAAATTTAGAAGCAAACGTTTCACTATTATCTGCTCCATTTAAATTTAACCTCACTTCACCTTCCGGACTCTCTAAAACCTGACTGTAAATAACTCCTGATGGATCAATCACATCGACTACTGGTTTTTTCTCCATCTCGAAGGTTGAAATATAATACAGTAACCAACTTTGCATTTCATCAAACTTCATTGTCTGAGCAATATGATCAATTCGTCTTACACCACAAGGTTGTACTGCTTCCGATTTGGTAACCGGATTAAATTCTATATCCCATACACGATGTAAATCGGACTGCTCATCAATAAAGTACACAAGACTTTCACCAACACCATTTATTGCAGGAATTTCTAACTCACTAGAGCCAACAGCTTGGCTAAATAAACTTGCACCTAACGCTGAGGCTCTCTCTACTGTATCCGCAGAGTCTCTTACACGCAGACCTATCGCACATAAGGAGGGCCCATGTTCTAAAAATGAACTACGCGAGAACCCTTTTTTTTCATTATTAAGAACTATGTTCACAGAGCCTTGGCGCCACAGCTCAACAGCCTTTGATATATGTTTTCTTTCCATGCGAAAACATAAAGATGATAAAATTTTTGTAATTTGATAATGGCTTTCATCATCAACAGAAAATTCAAGAAATTCAACGCCTGAAGTATAAACTCTAGCAGGCATATTGGGTGTTTCAAATTTTATTTGTGGATCACTACGTTCAACTTCATCAAGAAGATTAACTAACGCTCTGTAAGCGTCATATGCGTTGTCTATAAAACTTTTTTTTGCTTTTTTACTATCAATTTTTGCGAGCGACCAATTACCTTTATATCCACTAGCGGCAATAACTTTGACAAAACCTGCTAAGTTAAGATTTCCTTGGCCGGGTAACATGTCACTATGATTTGATTGCTCTTCACTAGCAGGCTGCTGCACATATCCATCACAAAGCTGAACATGAAAAATACGATGAATTGGCACATCCCGTAATTCCGAGGGCCTTGACCCATTTGATAAGGTATAACGAGAATTAATAGCCAAACCAAGGTATGGGCTACCAATTGACTCAATTATTTTTATCGCAGGATCTAAATTACCAATCGAAACATCAGTTGGTATGCTCATATAAGCAACACGGACACGAAAATGCGATGCACGCAAAGCGATGTAATTCAAGGCTCGCTCAATTGAGGAACAGTCCAAGTAATTTTTTTTTAAGTTGGTAGATTTCAGGAGGATTAATTTTGAACCAAGGGATTTAGCAGCCTCAAATTTTAAATCTATCTTTTTTATGGTTTCTTTATCTGGATTATCATTTATCCCCTGAAGGTTGGAAAAAATTTCGAAAATGGATAGTCTTAATCCATATTCAAACAACAAAGCCTTTAGATCTTCACCATCTTCTTTTGCATCAATTAAGTCATTCTCAGTAAGTTCTATAGACTTGAACTTAGCTTTTGATATTCTGCTTAATTTAGACCTTATATCACCGCGTAACCAAGTTGCTTGAATTGATAATGACATCATTAGCTTCCTACAGCGTATTCAACTATTGCAGAACTAACCAAAACCATTTTTCAGCCCTGGTAGCCAAATAATCTGGGCAACCATAAGACCATATTTGGTGAAAAAATCATGATCAACAAAGCAAAAATTAAGACTGCTAAAAAAGCCCAGATTTCGCCTATTATTTCACGCAATGGAATATCCGTTACAGCATTGATAACAAAGAGCAGCATTCCATACGGTGGCGTAATCAAACCTATCATTGAGTTTACGACCACCAATACTCCAAAATGTACAAGATCTATGCCGAGAGCCTCACATGTAGGTATAAATAAAGGCACAATTACTAAAATAATCACAGTAGCATCTAAAATACAGCCAACTAAAAGGATCAGTAAATTTATTAAAAGTAGAAATATGATTGGGCTAATTTCTGCTCCTGCTAATAATTCTGACAAAGTTTGTGGGATATTTTCTTTTACAACTACGTAAGTCAAAATCATTGACGCACCAATTACCAGCGCAACGGACGCCGATGAGCGTGCACTGTCTACAAATAACTGATAGAGTGACTTAACTGTCAATGCGCGGTAGAAACCAGCTGCCAGAATAAAAGCATACAGAGCTGCTATTGCTGCCGCCTCTGTCGGTGAAGTTACACCACTATATATGCACGTTAAGAGTATCACAGGCATTAAAAGCGCAGGAAACGATTTTAAAGTAATTAATGGTAATTTCTTTATTGGTACTGGCTCTTCTTTTCCAAAATCCCGACGATAGGAAATCAAAGTATTCATACCAATAAGAACTGCACCCATAATCAAACCTGGCAATATACCTGCCAAGAACAAAGACCCAATCGATGTGTTAGAAACGAGAGCATATAATACCATCGGAATAGAGGGTGGAATGATCGGTCCAATCGTGGCCGTTGCAGCTGTAATTGCAGCTGCGTACCCTCTTGAGTAGCGCCCACTTTTTACCATCATTTCTATAACTAATTTTCCTATGCCGGCTGCATCAGCAACTGCAGAACCAGACATGCCAGAAAATATTAGTGAGGCCATGACATTCACATGACCCAAACCACCTCTAAATCTTCCCACCACAGCCACACAAAAACTGAGTAACCGATCTGAAATGGAACCTGCATTCATTATATTTGCAGTTACAATAAAAAGAGGAACTGCCAATAAAAGAAAGCCATCAAAAAGCCTTTGCACCATCGTTTCTCCCGCTATAGCGAGATCCTGACCAGCAACACCCAGATAAACGATAATTCCTGATAGAATTGCATAGGCAACAGGTGCGCCCAAAGCTGCCATAGAAAATAATACAAAAATACCAGCTAATATCTCAAGACTCATTGAGCTCTTCCTTTTGAGTCTTTGAAAGCTCTTCTATAGCCCCTTTTGGAGCTCCATTTTTGGAAACATCATAACAAATCCAAGCATAGCGTAAGATTACGACAATCATCAATGTAATATAAGACGCAAACAACCATTTAATTGGTATTTTATCTCCTGTTATAGGAATTTTTAAAGTTTGGATTTTCTTTAGTTCCATCAGGCGGCTACCAAATATTGCCTCCCAAGTGGGTAAAAACGACCAAAGTAAAACAAAAATCATTATGAGTGAAATTATGATCATCGCTACTTTTCTTAAATGGTCAGGGAAAGCTAAATAAAGGATATCGAATGTCACATGATCACGTTCTTTAACTATAAAAGCGCAACCAAAAAAGATCAGCCATACCCAAAGAAGTGATATGAGATTTATTGTCCAGCCGATTGGTTCGACGGACGACATCCAATTTGATACCGACTCAATCGGCATCAGCCAAGCTATCTTTGAAATATAACGAGCAAAAATTTGCAGCAGAAAAATAATAAAAATCGCCGCCAAAATAATGGCGGCGATAAATTCAGATCCGCGAGTGAGCCGGTTTGCAAATTTTTGCATATTTGACTCCCTCACAGTATGCGTCAGAGTTTAGTTACCAAGCGCGTTGATTTTTTCCAATACACCGTCTGGCCAACTTGCTGCAAACTCACTTCCAACATATTGCGCCTGAACGTGAGTTCGGAAAGCATCAAGATCCGGAGTGTATATTTCAACTCCTTTGCTTCTAATAAAATCTGCTAAATTGTTCTCTTTGTCTAGCTGCTTCAGACGACCCCATGCTGATGCTGCATCAGCGGCGCGCTGAACTGTCATTTGCTGCTCGGACGATAAGCTATCCCATGTCGCTTTGGAAAATGCCACATAGTTTAGGTCTACTAAATGAGATGTAAGAGCAATTTGTTTTGTTACTTCGTAAAACTTAGCGTCTACAACGGTAGGTAAAGGATTATCTTGTCCATCAACAGCTCCAGTAGATAGTGCTGTGTACACTTCTGTAAACGCAAAAGGTGTAGGCGAAGCTCCTAGAGCTGAACCGAGAAACTGCCACGCATCTGTGCCTGGCATTCTAAGGTTAACACCAGCTAAGTCTGCGGGTGTTTGCACATCAACCTCATCTCGAGTTTGGCGCAAATTCACATGTCTCCGTCCAAGGTACATAACAGAGAGTAGTTTTACTCCCAATTCGTCCTCTACAGTTTTCTTGAATGGATCCATTAGTGGATCATTGAAAACGCGGACCTGGTGAGCTGCATCCTGATGGACATAGC
Source organism: Rhodobacteraceae bacterium MED-G08 (assembly GCA_002457055.1). GTDB lineage: Bacteria > Pseudomonadota > Alphaproteobacteria > Rhodobacterales > Rhodobacteraceae > Salinivivens > Salinivivens marinus. The sequence goes on along the minus strand of NTKT01000023.1, from coordinate 14,334 downwards.
CAGTTGCAAAAATTGAGAACTCTGGAAAAAACTGTGCCAGTTCTTGCGCAGAAGCGATTGACATAGTCAAATTCCCACGGCTTATGGCTTCAAGCTCTGTTCCCTGAGCAAACAAAGTAGCATTATAGCCAGGCTGATAATCTGCAAAGCCCGCAACCATAGGCGCAAAAACTTTTGCCATAGCTGCCGATCTCATATCTGTCTCTGAGCCAGCTGTTGCCAACGTAAATGTCATTTGGTCTGCAGCAACTGTAGTCGCTGTCGTACCTGCAAGCATGCTTGCTGCAGCTATCGTACTCAAAACCGAACGGCGAGTTAATTTAGTAATCATTAATTAGTCCTCCCAATATACAAATGTGCCCTACTAGCACCTAGATACTCGTTATCATATTTTTTAAATTTTGCAATATTTAATATAAAATATATGATATTTTTAGGATATGCCTATCTGCTAATAACAACGAATCCCCTCTAAAGTCTCTACTTTTACAGCTTGCTGAGTCAATGCTGATTTCTGAATTGCCTCAATAACTTGTAGGGTCCTTAGGCCCTCACGGCCAGAAACTAATGGTTCTTCATTATTTTTTACCACATTCACAAAATGTCTAAGTTGATTTTGAAGTGGATCGGCTGGCTCATAGGAAGCTGAAGCTGAAGTTATTGGTTTCCACCAATCGCGTTCCTCTTTATGCGTCCAGACTGTTAAATCTGGAATGGAAAGTGACCCGTGGGTTCCACCAATCACGTGACAACTTTCGGAAGTTGATGGATAAATTGGATTTTCCTTTGAAGTCATTTCCCAACTCCAAGGGGCAACTATAGAGTCGGAAACAGTTATCGTGCCAATTGCTCCATTTTCAAATTTCAAAAGTGCTGCCGCCAAATCCTCATTTTCAAATCCACGAATAGACGGTGAGCATTGTGCTTGTACACTTTCTACTTGACCACACAAATGCCTAATAAGATCTATATCATGAACAAGATTTACAGAAATTGGACCAGCCCCTTTCTGTTTTCTCCAGGGAGCTATTTCGAAGTAGTCATCAGACTTATAAAACCAACAAGTAGCATGGATTGCTCTTATTTCGCCAATCTCACCAGAAAGAATGATTTCACGAGCCTTCTGGATTATTGGATTGTGCCGTCTGTGGTGACCTACAAGTACTGGAATTTCAAAGTGCTCAGATGCCTCAACTAGCGCACGGGCTTCTTCGGAGGAAGTCGCTATCGGCTTTTCGATCATTATTGGACACTTTTTATTTAGGCAATACATTGCATGCTCTGCATGCATCGGCGTTGGCGTGGCCAATATAACACCGTCTGGTAATTCCTTTAGGAACATATCTTCTAAAGAAGGATATATCGGTAAATTGTTTTTATTTGAATAATTTACCGCGCCTTCGCTTGGATCAACAATTGCAATAAGATCAATGTTATCTTCTTTGACTATCGCATCAGCATGACGCTTACCTACAAGTCCCAGGCCTGCAATAACCAATTTTATACTGTCACTCATTTGCTTATTATCTTTAGCTCTGAGATCACATTTTGCTATTTCGCAAAATCCAAATCTCCGAACAAAACTCCCAAAACTCCCAGACTCATTGGTAAGCAAGAAAATTGAGGATTGCAATATTATATGGTATTTTCATTTTATACATATATTTATAAAACTTGAAAAAAAATTTCTCTCTGCCTAATCATAAGAGAAAAAAAAAATTATATGGTATATTTGGTAATGGAAAAACAATTAAGCACAGTGGGCTCGTCTACTTATGAGAAAATAAAACACGATATTATTTTTGGCGAGCTTGCTCCTGGATCAAAGCTAAAGCTCGACGTCATAAAAACTAAATACGAAGCCAGTGTTTCAACGCTAAGAGAGACATTAAACAGGCTCGCAAGCGAAGGATTTGTCTTGGCGGAAGAACAAAGAGGCTTTTTTGTAACAAAGGTATCTAAGGAGGATTTAACGGAGGTTGCTAAACTTAGAGTACTCTTAGAATGTCATGCACTTAAAACCTCTGTGGAAAATGGAGATGCTGATTGGGAAGGTAACTTGGTTGCAGCGCACCATAAATTGCAGTTGATGGAGAAAAAAATGATTTCCGGAGACAGCTCAGAAAAGGAGACTTGGAAGCGCTATGATTGGGAATTTCATTTAGCTGTTATACAGGCTTGTAATTCAAGAAACCTGCTGGAATTACACTCTACTCTTTACGACAAGTATCTCAGATATCAAATGTTGGTTCTCACTTTCCGGGGAGATGAAGCCGCACAGGAACATCACAAAATTTTTCAAGCCGCGTTAGATAGAAATGCATCTGGTGCAGCAGATATATTGGAAGAACACATATTAAATGGCTTGGAGCATACTTTAGCGGCAATGTAACTACTGCTTATCTGATAGATTTAGGAACCAAGGTAAACAAAAACAAAAACAAAGGCCGCTAAGGCAAGCAAAACATATACTGCGATTTCGCCGCTTATCCTGGCATCGGACTTTTTCTTGTTTCTATCTTTTCTCATTGTAAGAATGTTAGCTTTTTAAATCACCATTTCCATAAGATTAAAAAATGGGCCTAGTCTCTCTCTAACTGTTCAATGCGATCAATGAGATAATCTAGTTTTTCATGATAGCCCTCATCATACTCTTCATGATGACCAAGACTAGAAAGCATTTCCACAACTATAATAAGAGTTACTATCACTACACATACTGTTATAATGGTAAACATCACTTTCAAATATGTATCCATTATAATAGAATCCCTCCTTTAAAGATCAGTCTTAAGAGGATTTTCCTTCTATAATTCGAGGACCCTCTATTACGCTCATTTTACACCCTTTGGCAATTTCCCGAATTTCATCTTTCATTAAACCCATTATTTTATTTGCCGTTTCTTCGTCTGAAAATTTGGAAACAGTAAAAATTTCGGTTGGAGACTTTTCAAAAACTTCACCCGAAACTTGTCCTGCGGCTAGGTTTCTGGGCATCATTGTAGATTCAATATAGGAAGTTATCATCTTTAACTGAATCTCACTGACTGCCTTTACATGAACTACGCGGCAATACAAAACTTGATCTCATTTATTTTAAGTTATTCATTATTTACCAAATTCTTCCAGAAGTTTACAATATCCAATTTGACTTTTCTTAAAGCTAGAAAGTCTAAAAAATTCATTTGGCGCGTGTATTTTTTCGTCATCTAAGCCAAAAGCAAACATGGTTGCATGAATACCCAACTCTGACAATAAGGTAGACATCACTGGAATAGATCCTCCAACTCGGGTCTCCAATGGCTCTTTTCCATATAAATCGTGTAAAACCCGGCCCGCTATTTGACTGGAGTTATGGCCTCTTGGGACCAGAAATGGATCAGCATCACCAGCAAGTTTTTTAACCTCAGCTTTAACTCCCGGTGGTCGGTTATTTTCAACATGCTGTTTTATTAAATCATATATTCTTTCAGGCTTCTGGTTAGCGACAAGCCTACACGTGATTTTTGCGTGAGCTTGAGAAGGCAATACTGTTTTAGAGCCTCCACCTTGATATCCGCCCCATATCCCATTCAGCTCTAAAGTTGGACGTGCCCAAAGTCTTTCTTGAACAGTATAACCCGTCTCCCCAAAAGTTTCCAGAACACCTAATTTTTCTACATAGTCCTTTTCATCGAATGGCAGCCCAGCAAACATTTCCTTTTCTTCGTCCGATAATTCGATAACATCATCATAAAAGCCATCTATTGTTATTCTACCATCGAGGTCTTTCATTGATGCTATTAAATGTGACAATGCATGTATCGGATTGGCTATACCACCGCCATGAGTTCCAGAATGTTGATCACCACTCGCTCCAGTTAACGTAATCTCACACCCAACTAACCCTCGTAAGGCATAAACCAAACTCGGCTGATCCTCAGACCACTGTCCTCCATCAGATGAAAATATCATATCTGCTTTCAATAGTTCTATGTTGTCTTTTATAAATGAACCAATCGTGGGCGACCCAATTTCTTCCTGTCCTTCATAAAAAAACTTAACATTTACAGGCAGCTTTCCATCACTAGAGAGCAGAGCTTCGATTGCCAGAATAGGTGCTAACATATTTCCTTTATCATCTGACGCACCACGACCATAAATTTTCCCATCCTTTACAAGTGGCTCAAAAGGTGGATTATCCCAAAGCTCGTATGGATCCGCTGGCTGAACATCAAAATGTCCATAGATTAGTATAGTCGGTTTATTTTCCCCAGCATTTAACCAGTCGCCATAAACAACAGGGTGCGTTTGTGTTTTCATTAAACGAGCATTGGAAATGCCGATTGACTGCAACTTAGATGCGACCCATTCACCTGCTTTAACAACATCCTCAAAATGTTCATCCGCAGCCGATATTGATGGAATTGATATGAATGCGCTTAGCTCATCCACAAAACGGTCCTGATTTTTTTCAAGATAAAAATCCCAAGCCATGACTACTTCCCCTTAGAAGTTTTGAGATATTGCCAAGAAATAGATTGGACTCAAATGGAGAAAGTAAGCAAGCAGAATCCTGAAAAGAACTCAGAGCTTGTTAATTTTTATAAACACTGTGATTAATATACTTAGGAAATTAAATACTTACCATTTTGGAAAATAGTAATCATGGATATTTCGTTAAAAAACTTAAAAGTAATGATTTCTGCAGGAGGCTCCGGTATCGGAAAAGCAATCTTGGAAGGATTTCATTCACAGGGGGCAAAAATTGCAACTTGTGATATTAACCCAGACATGGTTAAAACTTTAAAAGACGACTACCCTGATATTTACGCAGAAGTTTTGGACGTTTCGGATGAGCATGCAGTTCAGTCATTTTGTTCGAATGCGTTGGAGAAATTGGGAGGCCTTGACTGTCTAATAAACAATGCAGGAATAGCTGGACCGACTAGTAAAATTGAAGAAATTGACACTGCAGACTGGTCCGAATGTCTAAATGTATGTTTAACGAGCCAATTTTTGTTCATCAAAAATTGCGTCCCAAAACTTCGGCTCAGCGAGAACGCGTCAATAATAAACCTATCCTCTGCTGCAGGTAAGATGGGCTTTGCTCTTCGTTCACCTTACGCTGCCGCCAAATGGGGAGTTATTGGTTTAACAAAGTCACTTGCTATTGAGTTAGGTGAAGCCAACATAAGAGTTAATGCTATTTTGCCCGGTTTAGTTAAAGGTGAAAGACAGAAAAATGTTTTAATGGCAAAAGCACAACGCTTAGGGAAAAGCTTTGCCGATATAGAAAAAGAAGCCTTTTCATTTACATCGATAAAATCATACGTCACTGCCGAAGACATTGCTAATCAGATTATGTTTTTAGCTTCACCAATGGGCGCTCGCATTTCTGGGCAATCGATTTCTATCGATGGTGATACCAAGATGCTGGCCTAAATTAAAAGCCGTAGGAAATAATGAAAAATTATTTTTCTTTTTTCCCAACAGGTTTCAACTTCTCAAACTTTTTCCCAGTTATGGCTTCGAACTCGTTTTCATCCCAGAAACCAATTAATATACCTAACTCTGCTGCTTTCTTTTGAGTTTCTAATAATTCCTCGGTTGCAGTAATTCTCGTATGATGACGCATTGCCCAAGACTCAAGAGCCGTCTCTAACCGCAACCTTGCGTCTCGATGCATCGCAGTTGTTGAGTCCGCAAGGTCAACAAGTTCATCTGGATCCGAAAATAAATCAAATAGGATAGGTTCGAACCCTTCACATCTTATATATTTCCATCGGCCATCAAATATCATTTTTGTATGTGCTAAATCCTGTGGCTGATCAAGCTCCTTTGCCATTTCAGACCAATGGTAATCATGTTCACTGATAATATAATTTCGAGAAAAGCCTGCAGTTCCAGTCAGAATAGGTGTAAGATCACGCCCCTCAATTATATGCGGCTTAGGTGGACATCCAAAAAAGCTTAGAATAGTAGGCGCTAAGTCGATCATTTCCACGAGATCATTTTTAGCGGTGCCCCTAGATTTATCTGAAATTTTCCTCGGGTCGTGGATTATTAGCGGCACCTTTACTGCCATTTCATGATAAAAATCCTTGTCTCCCATCCAGTGATCACCGAGATAATCGCCATGATCAGATGAAAAAATAATAATCGTATTTTCACTTAAATTGGACTTATCCATCCACTGAAATAATCTACCTAAATTGTTATCTAGCTGCTTTATTAATCCCATATAAGCCGGTATCACATGCTCACGCACTTCATCTCTAGAAAAACATTTTGAAACCCTTGCATTTTGATAAGCACGAAGTAACGGATGATTGGTCTGCTTTTCTTTATCGGAACGAATTGGGTTATTTATGTCGTCAGCTGAATACATTTCATGATAGGGAGAAGGAACAATATATGGCCAATGCGGTTTGATGTAGGATAAATGGCAGAGCCAAGGCTGATCATTTTCACGAGCTTGAGCCATGAAATCCATAGCCCTATTTGTCATATAAGCAGTTTCAGAATGCTCCTCCGGAATGTTTGCTGGCAATCTTGAATTTTTCAAAAGCCAGCCAGATAACAAATCTCCATTTTCATCCAACCCAGAATTAGCAAAATCACCCCATGGATTGTCTGAAATATATCCCTTTTCTGCTAAATAATCATCATAGGAAGACCAGCGCTGGCGAGCACTATTTGGATGCAAACCATCGTCTCGTTCAAAAGGCACAAACCCACATTCAGAAACACGAACTCCAATTTCACTACTCGGATCAATGCCAAGCCAAGCCATACCTTCAGCATCGGCAACCATGTGCGTTTTGCCGACTAAAACAGACTGTATACCATTTTCTTTTAAATGATCGCCAATAGTGCGCTCGCCAACCCTAAGCGGCATTCCATTCCAAGTAGAACCATGACTTCTGACATATCTACCGGTGTATGCTGACATTCTAGATGGCCCACAAACTGGAGATTGTACATACGCGTTGCTAAATTGAACTCCCCGGCTAGCCAGGGCGTCTATATTTGGCGTATGCAAATTTGAATGACCATAACAACTCAAATAATCATATCTAAGCTGATCAGCCATAATCCATAAAACGTTAGGAGGAGAAGTCATAATTCGTCACCATTAAAATCAATGAGCCTGACCATCAAACAGATAAAGAGTTCCGTCACTGATGACATCAACCTAAGTTGTCCTTCAATTTTTTTTAAACATGCTTATTTCTTAAGCTTCTTTGTTTAATTTAGCCTAGTTTTAGAACTTATAAAAGTGGGGCAAAGCCAGAACTAAGGATCTCATTACATTCCGAGAAGTTGTAATATAACATTAGCTAGCTAAGATTTAGTTCTCTAATTGTCCTTATAATTAAATCTTAGCCTTAAACGAATAGTCTCCCTATTGCGTTTTTTAATTAAGCAGGGTCATTAACGATTTAATCAAATCATTTTGGCTCTGCAATTTTTTTATAAATCTAAAGACCAAGACATGTATTACTTTCAAAAGGTTAGAGTGATCCAAAAGGAGTAAGCCAACGTATCTTTTATAATACAAGGATATCGCCATGCTTAAACCTTACTTAAAACCATACTTAATTGGTTACGTTAATGAACATTACGAAGACGTCGACGACCAGTTAGTATTTGCTTATGATGAGGCTCATGCAACAAAAATTGTACTTGAGACTTTCCAAGACGCTAAGTTTGTTTTCCAGTCACGCCCAGTAATAGAAAACCAGACTGCAGCTTGATCTAAAAGCATGTACATTTGTCTAACTACCAGACGTTGATGTTTTGCAGCAACATATGTAAGTTACCTATGCGTGTTTATGGCAAGATATCAGAAAATGTTAAAAAAAGTATTCTGTACATCTTTAGTTCTATTGCTTTGCTCTTGTGGAACGACCAAGGGAGTTCTAGATGGTGCAGGCTCTGTTCTTGAAGGCTTAGCTTCTGACGTTCGAAGTGTTGGTGACTATTTGAATTAGCTTTTGGGCCAAGTTTTGGAAAAATATCTACCTCTATATGACACCCCTCCACTGAAGAATTGTGAACTTTAAATGTACCCATTTATAAGAATGGCAAAAGAGCTATTAGTTAACAGATCTCAGCAGCACATATCTGTAGGTGAAATCCATGAATCATCCCATATTTGCTGGCCATGGGATCTTGATTTCTGGTTTGAACTTAATAATGGGCGTGCACTAACATTATATGATTTGGGCCGTATACCATTTTCGAGCAGATCAGGCTTTAGCAAGGTCATTTTCAAAAATAGATGGTCGATGACAATGGCGGGCGCAAATGTAAGGTATCGAAAACGTATACGGGCTTTTGACCGTATACGAATGCAGACCAGAACGGTCTGCTGGGACAAAAGATTCTTGTACATTGAACAATCTATGTGGAATTCCAATAAAGAGTGCGCTGGACATATTATTTATCGCGCAGCGTTTGTAGGGAATAATGGAATTATTAATCCGCAAAAGATTTTTGATGAGATCGAAGTGGCACTTGTGTCACCTAAAATGCCAGACTGGTTGAAAGACTGGGTTGACTCAGAAGAAAAAAGACCTTGGCCCCCAATGCAAGAATAACTTGCTTTAGTCTATGCGAACTTGTTTTAGTACATAGAGCAATGGGAGACTAGTCTTATGAACACTTCAAAAAAAATATGGGGCTGGTTTTTTTATGACTGGGCCTGCCAGCCTTACAATACGCTGATGGTTACATTTATCATAGGCCCTTATTTTGCCACTGTAGCTGCTGAGTATTTTATAACTAACGGATTAGACGGCGCATCTTCCAGAGCCAATGCTCAATATTATTGGTCTTTGACGATAACAATAGTTGGCCTGATAGTCGGTTTTACCGCACCAATTATCGGTGCCATTGCTGATAATTACGGGAACAGGATGAAATGGATTTATCTTTTTTCTGCTTTATTGATAATTGGCGCCTTTAGTTCTTGGTTCAGCCTGCCCGATGGATCAAATTGGCAGTGGATTTTAGTTTCATTTGGGATAGGGTTTGTTGGTGCTGAATTGGCTTACATTTTCAGTAACGCACAACTGCCCTCGTTGGGGAATAGATCCGAAACAGGTGCAATCTCTGGGAGTGGTTTTGGATTTGGGTACGTTGGAGGCCTAGTTTCTCTTGTAATAGTCCTTACCCTGTTTGTTGAACAGGAGAATGGGAAAACATTAATTGGTTTTGATCCAATTTTTGGCCTAAACGCTGAGGCGAAAGAAGGAACACGCTTTGTTGGTCCTTTTGTTGCTTTGTGGTTTATTATTTTTTCCATACCTTACTTTTTATGGATTAATGATAAGTCCAAGCCACGCATAGGTGCGAGCTTTGGAAGCGGTCTGAAAGATCTGTGGAAAACAGTAGTGAGCTTACGCAACAAAAAAAGTACAGTTAGATATCTAATTTCAAATATGTTTTACCGCGATAGCTTAAATGGGCTTTACAGCTTCGGAGGAGTTTATGCTGCCTTAGTTCTAGACTGGTCGATTGTTCAAATTGGAACTTTTGGAATAGTTGCAGCACTTGCAGCAGCTGTTTGTAGTTGGCTCGGTGGTAAGTGGGATAGACGGGTAGGGCCGAAGCCAGTCATACTCGTAAGTATTATAGTTTTAGCGGCGGTTTGCGTTATAGTTGTTGGAATGTCCAGAGTATCTTTCTTTGGCATTCCGTTAGCCGAAGGCTCAAGCATTCCAGACAATATTTTTTATGGATGTGGGGTTCTAATTGGTGGCTTTGGAGGAATTCTACAATCGGCAAGTCGAACTATGATGGTAAGACACACGAACACTTCTAATTCAACTCAGTATTTTGGTATATACGGATTACTTGGTAGAGCCACCGCTTTTCTTGCTCCAGCATTAATTGCCTATGTTACAGCAATAACAAACAGTAACAATCTTGGTGTATCTCCTCTTATTTTTCTCTTTTTAATTGGTTTAGTTCTTATGCTTAGAGTAAACCCCGATGGAGATACGAGCTAAGTTAATTATTATACTTTACGCTTGCAAAATTTTTGATCTGAAGATAACCCTCGCACGTTAATCTATTATAACAAGTCACCGCTACCTTGGATAAAAAACGGGAATAAATTTTATGGAAAAACTTCTTATTGGCATTCTTGCCATGGCGTCAGTTGTAGTTGCGTCAAACATTCTAGTCCAATTCTTATTGCTAGATGGCCTTCTCACCTGGGGCGCATTTACTTATCCCATCGCATTCTTAATTACTGATCTGATGAACAAAAGTTACGGTCCCACGGCAGCTCGGAAAATAGTGCTGGCGGGATTTATCACAGGCATCTTATGCTCTCTTGTTGGCAGCAAAATTATGTTACAAGGTGATGGCTATGAATATCCAGCCGTAGCATTAAGAGTAGCAATTGCATCAGGCCTGGCTTTTATTATAGCACAACTATTTGATATAGCTGTGTTCAACAAATTACGTTCAGCTGAATGGTGGAAGGCGCCTCTGGCCTCAACGCTGCTCGCATCTTTAATCGATACTGCTGTTTTTTTTACGATTGCATTTTCAGCACAAATAGCATTCTTTTCTGAGGCCGCAAATAATGAGATTTCATGGTCATGGGAGATAGTTCCCTTTCTAACCTTTGGTGCTGACACGCCACTATGGGTATCCCTTGCTGTCGCAGATTTAATGGTGAAGTGGCTCATTGGATTAGCGGCATTAATTCCCTTTCGAATTTTTGTTTCATTTTTTTTATCGCGAGATAACAAAACATCTTGAAAAATTTTCATTCTATGACACCATATGTCGTAGAGTTAACAACTGAAAGGAGGTGGTCCAGTGTCTATAAAGGTATTGGAGAGAGGTGTCGGAACAGTTAGAGGCAGTCTCATCTAGGGCAAACCTGAAATGCAAAGCTTTTAATTGGTGAGCCACCTAACCGGCCCACCTCCGAAAATCTTGGAAGGCCGCTCAATTTGAGCGGCCTTTTCTACTAAGTTATCGAATAGATTAAAATGGTAAATTCCAAAAATGCTAAAGATCGACGATAAGATAACCATAAAGAGCTGGGAGTTAAGCGAACAGTTTATAAGAGCCTCAGGACCGGGGGGACAAAATGTGAATAAAACGAGTAGTGCAGTAGAATTACGGTTTGAAGCAGAAAGATCTCCATCATTATCAGAGCCAGTGAAAAAAAGACTAAAAAAAATCGCAGGAGCTAAGTGGACAAAAGAGGGTGCTATTGTGCTTAAATGTGATGAAACAAGACACCAAGTTCGCAACCGTGAGATTGTTCTAAAGCGCTTGAAAGAAATGATTAAAAAATCTTTAGTCACACCCAAAAGGCGTTTAGCTACTAGGCCAACCTTAGCAAGTAATCGAAGGCGCCTCACTGCAAAGAAAAATAGAGCTGACCTGAAATCTAATCGGGCCAGAATTTCCACAAAGAATATTCCTTTAGATTAATTAAGAAGAAAATTAAGTCATTTTACATCCAACAAATGCACGCGCAGCGTATTTATAATAATCCAAATCACAGCAATCAAATTTTACAATTTGAACTTAATTTAGTTGGCTATTTTCTTATTTTGCAGAAATTGCACCATATTTTCACACAAAAACGCAAAAAAATGCCATTTTATACTCAAAATCATATACTATTTGTTGTGTTGTTGCACAATATTCAGTTACAATTGGACAGTGAAGCCCAACCTATTGGGTATTTAATAAGGAGAAGAATATGTCAAAGCCAATGACAAAGACACAGCTTGTAGCAGCTCTGTCTGAAGAGATGGGTACAGATAAGAAATCTGCCAGTGCAGCGCTAGACGCAATTTGTGGGCTCATTACAAGAGAAGTTTCAGGCGGTGGAGCAATCACTTTACCAGGCGTCGGAAAAATCATGTGCCGAGCACGCCCAGAAAGAATGGTACGTAATCCTTCAACAGGCGAGCAATTCAAAAAAGCAGCAGACAAAGTTGTCAAAATGACAATCGCAAAGGCTTTAAAAGAAAGTGTAAACAACTAAAATCAATTAAAGTTGAATTTTAAGGGGGTCGCTTTGTGCGGCCCTTTGCTTTTTGTTAAATTGCCTTTAGATCTTAAATTTTGGGAGGATATTTGAGTCTCAAAGCTTTACTTCTGGGTTTGGTGTTTGCTCTTATTTGGTCCTCCGCCTTTACCTCTGCACGTATTATCGTCAGCCATGCTCCACCATTAGGCGTACTATCATTAAGATTTTTTCTATCAGGCATTCTAGCTTTAATCATCGCACTTTGGTTAAAACAGACGTTCAAATTGACAAAGAAACAGTTGCAAGCAACGGTAGTATTTGGGGTTTGTCAAAATACGATCTACCTTGGCCTGAATTTTGTGGCAATGCAGTGGATTGAAGCGTCTTTAGCAGCAATAATAGCTTCAAGTATGCCTCTACTGGTAGCCCTTTTAGGGTGGTTTTTTTTAGGACAGCGGTTATCGACGGTTGGTTTTCTAGGACTTGGTCTTGGTTTTGTAGGTGTAATCCTAATAATGGGTTTTCGACTGACTGCAGGCATAAGTGAATTAGGACTGATCTACTGCATCGTAGGCGCTTTGGCCCTATCAATCGCAACCCTTGCAGTAAGAAACACCAATTCTGGGGGCAATTTAATGGTGATAGTAGGTTACCAAATGTTAATTGGTGGAGCCTCGCTATCCATTTTTTCAATTATATTTGAAACCTATAAAGTCTCTTTTGACTGGGAACTTATGGTGGCTTTTATTTATACCACACTAGCTCCAGGGCTTATAGCCACAGTAGTTTGGTTTTGGTTAGTTAATGAAATTGGAGCGGTAAAAGCAGCAACTTTTCATTTCTTGAATCCATTCTTTGGCGTTTCTATAGCTGCATTGATACTAGGTGAACCACTTAGTTTATCTGACTATTTCGGAGTGGTAATTGTGACTATAGGAATATTGTTAGTACAAACGTCAAAAGAAAGTGTTTAACATCTCAGAGCATATCACTTTCATCAGCCAATTTGGCCACCTTCGTTTCCTATTTGTCCTCGGTTAAGAAGAAAGTGATCTAGTAAAACACACGCCATCATAGCCTCTGCTACAGGTACGGCTCGTATTCCAACACAGGGATCATGGCGTCCTTTGGTGACCACTTCAGTTGGTTCACCGGCCTTGGTAATTGACTTACGTGAGCTCAAAATCGAAGACGTAGGTTTGACTGCAAATCTAGCAACAATATCTTGCCCTGTTGATATGCCGCCCAGAATTCCACCAGCATGGTTAGAGGAATATTTTAGCCTTCCATTATCCCCAATAAATATCTCATCTGCATTTTCTGAACCAGTTAACGCAGCGGCTTGCATTCCTTCACCAATCTCAACACCTTTAACAGCATTTATAGACATCAATGCAGCAGCTATATCCATGTCCAATTTTCCATAAATTGGTGCACCTAATCCAGGAGGCACATTGATTGCTTGCACCTCAATCACAGCACCCGTGGAATTATGTGATTTCCTAATTTTATCTAGATATTTAGACCATCTTGCGGCTGCCTTTTTGTCTGGAGACCAAAAATCATTTTGCTCTATTTCTTTCCAATCAAAATTAATTTTATCAATTTTATCTGGTCCTATTTGAGTTAGATAAGCTTGAATTTGGAGGTCTGGCATCAATTCCGATAGAACGGCACGAGCCACCGCTCCTGCCGCAACACGGGAAGCTGTCTCTCTTGCTGAAGACCTACCACCACCTCGGTAATCTCTAATACCATATTTTTGCCAATAAGTTATATCGGCATGCCCTGGGCGGAACGTATTTTCAATTTCACTATAGTCTTTGGATCTTTGATCAGTATTCTTTATCAGGAGTTGGATTGGCGTTCCTGTACTTTTGTTTTCAAAAACACCAGATAAAATTTCCACCAAATCCATCTCGCGTCGTTGTGTAGTGTATTTACTTCGCCCCGGCCGTCGCTTTTCCATGAAATGTTGAATATAGTTTTGGGTTATTTCTACACCTGGAGGACAACCATCTATAGTTGCACCAATGGCTTCACCATGGCTCTCACCCCAAGTTGATACGCGAAATAAGTGTCCAAATGTATTTAAACTCATTAAAACTTCCTCTGCCTAGAAACGGTGTAAACGTTGGTCAGCCTTTCCTCAAGTCAATTCCTCTTGATCATTATCAAATCTGTATATACTAAGAAAGTACCTCGGGGTGCCTTCGGGCTGAGACATTTAAATGAACCCGTTGAACCTGAACCGGTTAGAACCGGCGGAGGGAAGGTCTGGGCAGTGTCCTGAACCACTCTCCGCTAGCATAAGGAGAGAAGAAATGTTCAAACTTACT
>NTKT01000022.1 GCA_002457055.1 Rhodobacteraceae bacterium MED-G08 | reverse complement strand
GAAGAAGTAGAATTGGTTAAAGAGCGGGATAGTTTGATGGAAGAAAGAGCAAACTTGGAAGATTTGCTCGCTGATACAATGCAACAATGGAATAAAATTGCCGAAGAAATTCGCGAAACAAAAAAACAGTTTGGCCAAAATTTTGTGGCTGGAGCAAGACGCACTGATTTTGCAGAGGCACAAGATTTCGAAGAGGTGCCAATCGAGGCAATGATTGAAAAAGAGCCAATAACAGTAGTTTGCTCAAGCATGGGATGGATCCGAGCTATGAACGGGCACATAGATCTTGAAAGAGAGTTAAAGTTCAAAGATGGCGATGGTCCCGGAATTATTTTTCATGCTCAAACCACTGATAAACTAATTGCATTAGGGTCTAATGGTCGATTCTACACAATTCTGGCTTCTAATCTGCCTGGCGGACGGGGCATGGGTGAACCGATTAGGTTAATGGTAGATATCCCAGACGAAGCCAAAGTAGTGAATATAATACCATATATTTCCAACCAGAAACTATTGGTTGCTTCGTCGGCTGGGGACGGTTTTATAGTCAGACATGACGACGTAATTGCCCAAACCAAGAGTGGAAAGCAAATTCTAAATGTAAAAGATAATTCCACAGCAAAAGTCTGTTGTAATATTAATGGGGATCATATTGCAGTAGTTGGAGAAAATAGAAAAGTATTGATCTTTCCAATTTCTGAACTTCCAGAAATGGCTAGAGGCAAAGGTGTTAGACTACAAAAATATAAAGATGGAGGCTTGTCAGACTTAACCACTTTCGATCTTTCAGACGGACTAACTTGGTTAGACCCCGCGGGCAGAACGCGAACTGAATCAAACCTAGCGGATTGGACGGCTAAAAGAGCTAGTGCTGGACGCATGGCTCCGAGAGGTTTTCCTAGGGATAATAAATTTAAGTAATATTTATATAAGTTAAAACGTACTACACAGTTGTTTTTCTTTACACTTTAATCATTCCGCGGCCATATTGCTTTTAACCTGCCTCAGCGCTTCTAAGATCATTTCTGCAATACTTTTACAATCATCAACGCTAAGTCGAGCCGGAAGCCGTACATCGCAGGCGTTCATTAACATTCCTCGCGTTTTTGGTAAATTATATCTTTCTGGTAAAAAATCCCAATTCCAGAAGGCCCTGGCATTATCCTTTGAATTGCCAAAAACCTGAAGTGCAACGCCCATTCTATTTATCAGATCACAAAACTGACTAACCTCCGACGGCGTTAATCCAACCAGGTTGAATTGTATTGAGTCTGGCGCACGAGCTTCTTGCTCAAATTTTTCAGGGACATGTATCCATTCACTATGACTCAGCTTTTTCGCAGCAATATCGTGATTACGGCGTCCATTCTCAATTCTTTCATCCAAATAGGGTATCTGTGAGTCCACGATTAAAGCAGACAGATTATTCAACCGCATGTTGTAGAGCGGTAATTGATTTTGCCATTTCTCAAAAAACTGTCTTTCCCCATGATGTTTCTCCCAATTATGCTCGTAGGCTCCAGACATCACAACAGCTTTAGCAAAGCAGTCTGGATCATCTGTAATCAACATCCCACCTTCACCAGAGTTCAATAGTTTGTAAGATTGGAACGAAAAACAGCCAAGTCTTCCAAAAGTACCAATATTTTTACCCCTCCAAGACGTACCTAGTGAATGAGCCGCGTCCTCGATAACAGGCACACCTAATTTTTCACAGTTTGATAAGATTTTATCCATGTCGGAAGTATGACCACGCATATGACTTATCAGTACAGCATCCACAAGTTGAAGTTTGACTAAAAAATCATCCAGATCGATACGATAATCCGTTCCACACTCACATAACACAGGAATACAATTCGCATGCACTACTGCCGATGGTACAGCGCCAAAGGTGAAAGCTGGTATAAGAACCTTGGGATTTGCAGGGAGATTTAAGGTTTTCAAGGCTAAAAACAGAGCTGCTGAGCATGAAGATACAGCCAGTGCATACTTTGCACCAATCTTACTGGCAAAATTCTGTTCTAATTTGAATACAGCCGAGTTTTCGTTAGTGTAGCGGAACAGGTCACCTGTTGATAATAAGTTTTCTATATCAGACCGCGCTGCTTCTGGGATAGGGTCAGCCTGGGTTATTTTTGGAATATTACTCAACTTTAAACTCCCACAATAAGTCTAACCGATAAAACAATTCGAAGCTAGGTAGTATACAGCCAATTTTAAATAGCATTCTGCTAAGTTTAATAATTATTATTTAAAGGTGGTCTGTAAATAATCTTTTAAACTTTTTTTGATTTTTACGCGATGAGTTAGATTTCATCAAGTTAGTCATGACTTTTATGTTTAAACGCGGCAAAATGAACCAGCTGGCCATACAGTGGGTATATTTCTGGACCTATTTTAAAAAATGTTTTAGCGTCTATTATATTGTTCGAATAAAACAACTCTATAGCAAGGTATTCTCATGGATGGCACTTTGAATCAAAACGACATTAGTCATGTTGTTGAGGCCGATAGGGCTCACATCTGGCACCATTTAATACAGCATAAGCCTTTCGAAAATGGTGAACCAAGGATCATCGTTGAGGGCAAAGGTATGCGAGTTTGGGATCAAAATGGAAAAGAACACATTGATGGCGTTTCGGGAGGTGTGTGGACGGTTAACGTAGGATATGGCAGAGAAAGCATAGCAAATGCAGTGCGCGATCAATTGCTAAAGTTGAACTACTTTGCTGGAGCAGCTGGATCAGTGCCTGGAGCTTTATTCGCTGAAAAACTAATTGAAAAAATGCCGGGACTATCCCGAGTTTATTATTGCAACTCAGGATCTGAGGCCAACGAAAAAGCTTTTAAAATGGTCCGCCAAATTGCTCATAAAAAATATGGTGGTAAAAAAAATAAGATTCTCTATCGAGACCGTGATTATCATGGGACGACAATAGCTGCACTTTCAGCCGGTGGGCAGGATGAGCGAAATGCTCAATATGGGCCATTCACTCCAGGTTTCATCCGTGTTCCTCATTGTTTGGAATATAGGGCTCAATGGGATTTGAGCGGCGAAGCATATGGGAAGCGTGCTGCTGATGCGATCGAAGAAGTTATATTAGCAGAGGGTCCCGACACAGTGGGCGGGTTGTGTCTTGAGCCCGTAACAGCGGGCGGTGGAGTAATCACACCCCCAGAAGGATATTGGGACCGAATTCAAGAAATATGTCAAAAATATGATATACTTCTTCATATTGATGAAGTCGTATGCGGCCTTGGCAGAACAGGTACATGGTTTGGATACCAAAACTATGGAATTAAGCCCGATATGGTCACAATGGCAAAAGGGGTAGCTTCTGGCTATGCTGCTATTGCATGTTTAGTTACCACAGAGGAGGTATTTGATAGTTTTAAAGATAACCCTAGCGACAAAATGAATTATTTCAGGGATATCTCTACCTTTGGCGGATGTACCGCTGGACCAACAGCAGCTATCGAAAACATGCGAATAATTGAAGATGAAAATTTATTGGAAAATACAATCAAAATGGGTGCTCGAATGATCGATAACCTTAATCATCTGGCAGAAAAACATCCAGTAATTGGCGATGTGCGCGGCGCAGGATTATTTTGCGGAGCTGAGTTGGTTAAAGATCGGCATACAAAAGAACCTGAGGATGAAAAATTAGTTCAAGCTGTGGTAGCTGACTGCGCGGCACAAGGTGTATTGATTGGGGCAACCAACCGTTCACTTCCGGGCCTCAATAATACTCTATGTTTTAGTCCAGCACTTATTGCAACTCCCGATGATATCGACCAGATCAGCGACGCAGTAGACAAGTCACTTGCGAAAATATTTGGATAAAGACCACTATAAAGAAACTTAAAACGACACAATCTAAATAGTTTTAAAAACAGAATATTTTTAATAACTTATACCCACCACGCTGGCAGTGCTAGGGCAGTGATGAAAGGAATGTTATCTGAAGTAAAATGAGTGTACCAGTCGAAACATTTTTCATGGATGAAAGCGTTGAGGGTACTCTTCAATCTCGGTTACAACAAATAATTGCTAGAGGGATACTATCTGGAAGGTTCAGGAAAGGAGAAAAACTCCCATCCACCAGAAAACTTGCTAAACATTTGGGAGTTAGCAGGATAACTGTAACCCTTGCTTATACGGAACTACAATCTAATGACTATTTGTCCTCTAAAGGCAGATCCGGTTTTTATGTTTCACAAAATGCTCCCGAAGCCCCTCAATTTAAAATTACAAAGTCGCAAAACCCAGAAACGCTGGTTGACTGGAATAAAGCCTTAGGTCAACGGTTCAGTGGGAAATTTTTATCAGAAAAAAGAAGTGATTGGGCTGGATATAAATATCCATTTATTTATGGGCAAGTGGACGCAAATTTATTTGATCATGCAAATTGGCGTCTATGTGCGCTGCAGGCTCTCGGAACTAAGGACTTTAGAAGTATGACATCCGATTTTTATGATCAGGATGATCCAAAACTTTTGGAATTTGTTGCGCGCCATACCTTGCCACGGAGAGGTATCATCGCAGATGAGGATGAAATTCTTATAACTTTAGGTGCTCAAAACGCACTTTGGTTATCAACTCAGATCTTGTTAACACAGAGAAGAAAAGCCTTGATTGAAAACCCATGCTACCCGGCACTCCTAGATATTCTGAGCCAATCTAGATGTAATATTGAGGCAGTAGACGTCGATCACCAAGGTCTGCCGCCTGAAAAGCTTGATGATGACATAAATGTAATTTTTACAACTCCCAGCCATCACTGCCCCACCGCCGCAACGATGCCACTGTCCAGACGCAAACATCTAATTGAGAAGGCTAGAGAGCTTAATGCAATAATAGTAGAGGATGACTATGAATTTGAAATGTCCTTTTTAGAACCGGCGTTACCGGCGCTTAAATCGTTGGATGAAGATGGCAGGGTAATCTACGTGGGGAGTTTCTCAAAGTCACTATTTCCTGGGATGAGACTTGGCTATCTAGTAGGTCCCGCCCCATTTATCAAAGAGGCCAGAGCCCTTAGAGCATCAGTTCTTCGACACCCCCCCGGGCACATTCAAAGAACTGCGGCATATTTTCTGAGCCTGGGTCACTACGATTCTCTAATCAAAAGAATGTCTAAACAGTACGAAGAGCGACATCTGGAGATGGAGAAAAGCCTGATAAAATTTGATTTAAAAATTTCTGGAAAGGCAAAACATGGTGGGTCTTCTTTTTGGATTGAAACTCCAAAACATATAAAAGCTATCGAATTAGCGCAAAATCTACTTAATATGAATGTAGTGATCGAGCCAGGCGATCCATTCTTTGTAGGAGAAAATTATCCCCAAAATTTCATTAGATTAGCTTACTCGTCAATCCCGACCAGCAAAATTGCGCCGGGTATAGAATTGATTGCTCGGGCAATTTCAGATACTGGACCTATAACGGCATAACTTTTGGCCCTATTAGTATCTTGAAAGAGTAGTACATAACATCTTGAAATAAAAAACACTATGACCCAATGATTCCAATTTTTTAGGAGAAAGAATATGAAAATGACAACGGAGGAAGCGTTTATAAAGGTGCTTCAAGCTCATGGAATACAGCATGCTTTTGGCATCATCGGTTCAGCATTTATGCCAATTTCAGACCTATTCCCAGCAGCTGGTATTAATTTTTGGGATTGTGCTCACGAAGGCTCTGCTGGAATGATGGCGGACGGATACACTAGAGCAACCGGGAAAATGGCTGTAATGATTGCTCAAAATGGACCAGGAATTACCAACTTTGTAACTGCGGTTAAAACAGCATATTGGAACCACACACCCCTTCTTTTAATAACCCCTCAAGCTGCGAATAAAACAATAGGACAAGGTGGCTTCCAAGAAGTAGAACAAATGAAATTGTTTGAGGACATGGTCGCCTATCAAGAAGAGGTTCGAGACCCAACTCGTATAGTTGAAGTTCTCAATCGTGTTATAATGAACGCAAAACGGGCTTCCGCTCCGGCTCAAATCAATATACCGCGAGATATGTGGACCCAAGTAATAGACATTGATCTTCCTGCGATGGTTGAATTCGAGCGCCCAAGCGGTGGTGATAATGCAATTTCAGAGGCTGCTGAAATGTTATCTTCTTCGAAAAACCCTATAATCTTGAACGGAGCAGGGGTTGTTTTATCTGAAGGAGCGATAGATGCATCGAAAGCGCTCGCCGAGCGCCTGGATGCAGCAGTATGTGTTGGATATCAACACAATGATGCATTTCCCGGTTCACACCCACTATTTGCTGGTCCCTTAGGATACAATGGGTCCAAGGCTGCAATGGAGTTGATCACAGATGCTGACGTTGTTTTATGTTTGGGAACAAGATTAAACCCATTTTCTACACTGCCAGGCTACGGGATCGATTATTGGCCAAAAGACGCAAAAATAATTCAGGTAGATATTAACCCTGACAGAATAGGTTTAACTAAGAAGGTAAGTGTAGGTATCATTGGTGACGCGTCACTGGTAGCGAGCAAAATTCTATCTAAGCTATCTGACACTGCGGGTGATTTTAATCGCACTGAAAGAAAACAGAAGATCGCAGAAATAAAATCTCGATGGGCACAACAACTAAGCTCTATGGACCATGAAGAAGATGATTCCGGCACAACCTGGAATCAACGAGCACGGGCAGATAAACCTGACTGGATGTCCCCGCGAAAGGCATGGCGAGCTATACAAGCTGCGCTTCCCAAAGAAGCAATAATATCTTCCGACATCGGAAATAATTGCGCTATTGGAAACGCCTATCCAACATTTGAGGAGACAAGAAAATATTTAGCACCAGGCCTTTTTGGCCCATGTGGTTATGGATTACCATCAGTCGTTGGCGCCAAGATCGGCCGACCAGACGTTCCAGTAGTAGGTTTTTCAGGAGATGGCGCCTTTGGAATTGCCGTAAATGAATTAACTGCAATTGGAAGAGAAGAGTGGCCAGCGGTAACACAGATCGTTTTCCGAAACTATCAATGGGGTGCCGAGAAACGAAACTCAACACTTTGGTACGACGACAATTTTGTTGGTACAGAGTTAGATACTCAGGTTTCGTATGCTGGTATTGCCAAAGCCTGTGGTCTACAAGGGGTCGTAGCAAAAACAATGGATGAACTGACCGAGGCACTTCACACGGCGATCAAAGATCAGATGGAAAATGGGAAAACGACGTTAATTGAAGCAATGATTAATCAAGAACTGGGCGAACCCTTTCGTCGTGATGCAATGAAGAAACCAGTTGCAGTTGCCGGTGTTTCTGCTTCAGACATGCGCGAACAAGTGGTTTAAAACAGTAATGCAACCGGGTCTAAAAAGACCATTGGATCTGGCTATGGAAATAACCAGATCCAGCCCATTCAAAATCTCTCTGAGTGAAGGCGCCGAACCAAGAGTGGTTGAAGCGGCAGTGAAGGCGGTAAATCTCGGCATAGCCAAAATAATTTTAGTAGGACACTTAGCTAAAATCAAAGAACAGCTTGAACAGTACTCATGTTCAAAGCCTGATCATATTGAACTGCACGATCCAATAACATCTCCATTGAAAGAGGAATTTTCAAAGTCTTTTTATAATTTGAGAAAACATAAAGGGATCACAAGGTCTCAAGCCGAAAAACAAGTTGCATCAAATCTTGTATATGCTGCCTTACTTGTAAAACACGGATACGCTGACGGCACTTTGAGCGGCTCAGTAGAGACTACATCAAATGTCGTAAAAACAGCTTTATGGGTAATTGGAAAAGCGACAAACGTGAATACAGTTTCAAGCTGTTTTTTAATTTTTCCAAAAACATATGAACCTATGATCTATGCAGATTGTGGCCTGGTTATAGAACCTAATGAAAGTGAGCTAGTAGACATAACAATGGCGGCCAGTCAAACTTGTAGAGCCCTTTTAAAGTCCGACCCGAGAGTTGCATTACTATCTTTCTCGACCAAAGGGAGCGCAAACCATAGAAATATAGAAAAAACAGTAGGAGCAATGAAAAAATTAAAAGCACTCCTGCCAGATTTACTGATAGACGGAGAACTACAATTCGACGCGGCAATTGATTCTGTAGTTGGAAGCAAAAAGGCACCTGCCTCAAAAGTTGCAGGAAATGCAAATGTAATGATCTTCCCAAATTTAGATGCAGGAAATATAGCATATAAAATCACGCAAAGGCTCGGTGAAGCTGAAGCATACGGGCCAATTCTCCAAGGATTAGAAAAACCCGCGAATGACCTATCACGCGGTGCATCGCCGCATGACATTACTCAAATGATAGCAGTTACTGTACTTCAGGCGGCTGCACGATTACAACCTGACTTTAAGTAAGCCATTTTTATCAAAGCCAAGCAAAGGGTGTACATGAAGGACCAACCATATTTGGACACATCACCAAAGGTAAGCGACGAAATTCGCAAAACCACTTGTTATATGTGCGCCTGCCGCTGTGGCATAAATGTGCACGTAAAGAATAACAAAGTTTCTTACATTGAGGGAAATAAGGACCATCCTGTTAATAAGGGAGTGTTATGCGCAAAAGGGTCTGCTGGGATTATGCAGATAAATGCGCCTTCGCGACTAAAATCTCCCCTTAAACGGGTTGGGCCAAGAGGGTCAGGTGAATTTGAGGAAATCACATGGGAAGAAGCTTTAAATTTAGCGACAACATGGTTAAAGCCTATCCGTGAAAAAAATCCAGAAAAGTTGGCATTTTTTACTGGTAGGGATCAATCTCAATCCTTTACATCTTTTTGGGCACAAAACTTTGGCACGCCTAATTATGCGGCGCATGGTGGTTTTTGCTCGGTTAATATGGCTGCAGCAGGCATCTATACAATGGGTGGCGCGTTTTGGGAGTTTGGACAACCAGACTGGGAGCATACAAAGCTTTTTATGCTGTTTGGGGTCGCAGAGGACCATGATAGCAACCCGATTAAAATGGGCATAGGAAAACTAAAAGCCAGAGGAGCAAGAATTATCGGCATTAACCCGATAAGAACTGGGTATAGTGCTGTCGCTGATGACTGGGTGGGTATTACACCAGGAACGGACGGCTTATTTATAATGTCACTTATCCACCTTTTGTTAAAGGCGGGAAAAATTGATTTAGCGTACTTAAGCCAATTCTCAAATGCACCTGTATTAGTGGATAATGACACGGGCCTGTTGTTAAAAGATAAAAATAATAAGGAGCTTGTGATAGATCAAAAGTCTGGAAAGCTCGTTACCTACGACACGAAAAATATAAGTCCAAGCCTAACTGCAAGCCATAACGGTCACCAAACAGTATTTTATCATATGATAGAGAAATACTTATCAGATGAGTTCAGCCCTGAGTCAGTTGCAGAGCGAACGGGGATCAAGGCTGGGAAGATTAGGGCTATTGCGACTGAAATTGCTAGAGTGGCATTTGAACAAAGTTTCGAGATCGCTGAACCGTGGACAGACTTTAGAGGTAAAAAGCATAAAACAATGGTTGCAAGACCAGTTTCTTTTCACGCTATGCGTGGAATATCAGCACATTCCAATGGATTCCAAACTTGTAGGGCTTTACATGTCCTGCAAATTATTCTTGGAACGGTTGAAGTTCCTGGAGGCTTTCGATTTAAGCCTCCTTACCCTAAGCCGAGTTCGATACATCCAAAACCACACTGTAAAGTAACGCCAGGGGCTCCTTTAGACGGCCCTCACTTAGGTTTTGTGCATGGACCTGAGGATCTATGCCTTAAGCAAGATGGTTCTCCAGCTCGCATTGACAAAGCATTCACTTGGGAAAATCCTATGTCAGCACATGGGCTGATGCATATGGTAATTTCGAATGCACATGCAGGTGACCCCTATAAAATTGATACCCTCTTTATGTACATGGCAAATATGAGTTGGAACAGCTCGATGAATACAAAAGGTGTCATCGAAATGCTAACCGATACGACTGATAGCGGCGATTATGTAATACCTCACATTATTTACTCTGATGCTTATAGTTCAGAAATGGTTGCCTATGCAGATCTGATTTTGCCAGATACAACCTACTTAGAACGACATGATTGTATTAGCTTACTCGATAGACCTATTTGTGAAGCTGATGCTGTCGCAGACTCCATTCGGTGGCCAGTAATCAACCCGGACAGAGATGTCAGAGGGTTTCAAAGTGTGTTGTGTGATTTGGGCGCACGGCTAAAACTACCTGGTTTTATAGATGATGACGGTAATGCAAAGTTTAAAGACTATGCAGATTATATAGTAAACCATGAAAGAAAACCTGGGATTGGCCCGCTAGCTGGCTGGCGTTCAAAATCAGATACGGGTAAGGGTCCACCCAATCAAAAACAACTCGAACTATACATTAAAAATGGTGGCTTTTGGACAAAACATGTGCCCAAAAATGCTAGATACTACAAGCCATGGAATCTTGGATACCAAAATTGGGCCGTAGAAACGGGTTTATATGATAGTCCTCAGCCATATTTATTTTCGTTATATGTTGAACCGATGAGGAAATTTCAATTAGCAGCTATGGGGCATGGAAAGCAGCAACCACCAGAACACCTACGTGAACGTATTCTAACGAGTATGGATCCCCTTCCAATTTGGTATCCACCTTTCGAAGAGACAGTAACAGATAATGATGAATTTACTCTCCATGCTTTAACTCAGCGGCCAATGGCTATGTACCATTCATGGGGAACACAAAATGCTTGGCTGCGTCAAATCCATGGCGTTAATCCTCTATATGTTCCATCAAAACTAATGAAGTCGCATTCTTTAAAAGACGGAGATTGGGTCCGGTTAACGTCTATTCACGGAACAATAACTGTACCTGTAGCTGAAATGGCTGCTCTTAATGAGCATACTGTTTGGACGTGGAATGCAATTGGAAAACGTAGAGGAACTTGGGCACTAGATAAGAACGCTCCAGAGGCAACAAAAGGATTTTTACTGAACCATCTGATACATGAGCTTTTACCCTCAAAAGGAGATGGTTTACGATGGTCAAATTCAGACCCTATTACTGGGCAAGCTGCTTGGTTTGATCTCAAAGTTAGATTAGAAAAGGTTAAACCACCTTCTTCAAGCGAACCTGTGTTTCAAGAAATTAAATCTCCAGTGGAGCCAGGACCAAACATTATTCTACAGGGACAAAGTTAACAAATGGCATTTCTATTAAATATTAAGTCAGAAATGACTATTAGGTATTAGTATGACGACATTACCAGAAAAAACAGAAAGAAAATTAGGCCTTGTGATTGACCTGGATACTTGCGTTGGGTGTCACGCATGCGTCGTTTCTTGCAAAGGATGGAATACTGAAAATTACGGCGCACCACTCGCTGATGTAGATGCTTACGGACAAAACCCTGTAGGAACCTTCCTTAATCGTGTTCACTCATATGAAGTCACACCAGAAGAAGGAACTCCCCAATTAGTACACTTTCCAAAGTCTTGCCTACATTGCGAGGATGCCCCATGCGTTACAGTTTGTCCCACTGGGGCAAGTTATAAGAGATATGAAGACGGAATTGTACTTGTTAACGAAAGCGATTGCATCGGGTGTGGTTTGTGTGCGTGGGCATGTCCATACGGCGCACGTGAAATGGATAGCGTCGAAAAAGTAATGAAAAAATGCACCCTGTGCGTAGATCGGATTTATAATGAAAATTTAGAACCAGATGATCAAATTCCTGCATGTGTTCGTACCTGTCCAGCCGGGGCTAGACACTTTGGCGATTTCAATGACCCTGAAAGCCAAGTGAGTAAATTAGTAACAGAGCGTGGCGGAATTGATTTGATGCCAGAACAAGAAACAAAACCAGTAAACAAATATTTGCCGCCGCGGCCAAAAGATACTTTGGAGGAAATAGATATACTCGCACCATTGCTTAAGCCTGTTGCAGAGAAACCTGATACTTTCATTGGTTGGCTGAATAAACAATTGGATAAGATTTAATGCACCCAACTCCATCCGTAATAATATTTACAGCACTTTCTGGTCTAGGATTTGGTCTTTTAGTATTTTTAGGCTTACAAATGCCTGATGTGACGGGTGGTGCTGCATTTATCTTTTTTGCCATCGGATTTGGGCTAGCCGTTGGTGGTCTTATTTCATCAACTTTCCATTTGGGACGGCCTGAAAGATCACTAAAGGCATTCAAACAATGGAGAAGTAGTTGGCTCAGCAGGGAAGCTATAGCAGCAATTTTTACACTTTCTGTAATGGCAATTTATGCGATAGGCAGAATATTTTTCGACTATGACATTCGAATACTTGGAGTTTTAGGCGCCATTATGTCCCTTGTGACAGTATTCACTACTTCAATGATCTACGCTCAATTAAAATCGATACCAAGATGGAACACAAAATTAACTCCTGTATATTTTTTATCATTGTCCGTGGGCGGTGGTGCACTTTTGGCAGGCCAAATTAAAGTTTGTCTTTTCTTACTTATCATTGCAGGCTTATTTCAGTTGATAGTTTGGATAAAAGGTGACCGGGCATTGGCGTTATCTGGGACCACTATTGGAAGTGGTACTGGTTTGGGTACCCTTGGAGACGTTCGTGCTTTTGAACCGCCACACACTGGTACCAATTATTTGCTAAAAGAATTTGTTTACATTGTTGGTCGTAATCATTCCGCGAAGTTGAGAATAATAACACTTATTTTAATGATTGGGACACCGGTTTTGCTGCTTTCTTTACCGTTTTCCCATCTACTCGCTGCACTAGCAGTTATAAGTCATGTAGTGGGTTTGTTCATTTCTCGTTGGTTATTTTTTGCCGAAGCTGAACACGTGGTCGGGCTTTATTATGGGAAACGATAAGGCCCATCTAAACTTTTGCGAGCCCTATCCCTATACGCAGCAAACGATATTTAATCTTAGATTGCAAAACTACGGAAGCAACTCGCTGGAATCGTCTTACTTATCTAATGAAGTTTATTTTCGATTTCTAGGATTCCAGCATCAATAAGTTTATTGGACTCGGCTGAAGTAAGCTGTTTCGCAACCACTTCACTTGCAGCCGCTATAGCAACTTTAATCGCAGCATCCCGCACTTCTTTCTCAGCAGATGCCTGTGCTGTTGAAATACGCTCTTCAGCAGCAGCCATACGCCTTGCCACAGAGTCTTTAAGGTCAATCTTAGCTTGCTCAGCTGCTGCAGATGCGTCAGCCTTTGCAGTTTCCAGAATTCGTTCGGCTTGCTCCATTGCTTCTTTCTGTTTGCGCTCATAAGACGCCAGAAGAGACTGAGCTTCGTCTCTTAAAGACCGCGCTTCATCAATTTCTACCTGGATACCAGCAGATCGCTTATCTAGCATTCCCCCCAATAACTTTGGTACTTTAAAATAAAAAAGAATTGCTACGAATAGTAAAAACGATAATAAAACTACAAAATCCGTATTTTTCAATGAAAAGAATGGACCTGACGCAGCAAATAGCGGACTCGCTGTAACTGAAAAAGAGAGTAGTAAAGTGTAACGCATGTCTAGCCCTTCATTTTTGAGGAAACAGCAGCATTGATTGTTTTAGCGTCTGCTTTGGCACCCAAAGCTACAACAATTTCTTTAGCAGTATCTTTTGCGACCTTCTCAATGCTAGCCATAGCGTTATTTCTAATTTCGGCTATAGATTTCTCACTTTCACCGACCTTAACGCTTATCTCTGCATCCGCCTTGTTAATGGCAGCCTGCAATTCTTTTTTCATTTCTGCTTTTGAGGCGTCCAATAAACGTGAGGCCTCGCTGCGTGCATCATTTAAAGCCTGCGTGTAAGCGCGCTCCGCCTCTTCTGCTTTTGATTTTAATTCTTCAGACGCGGTTAAATAATTGGTAATTGTGCTTTGCCGGTCTGCCAGCACTTCTGCAATTCGCGGCAACGCTATTCTCGAAAGAATTAAAAAGATTATTACTAGCGTAACAACTAACCAAAAAATTTGGTTGGCCATCCAATCACCACAAAGTTGCGGCATACCAATGGCACTACCGTACCCGTCAATACATTTACTAGCAACCTGATCTGTACTCGCAGCCATAACAAACTCCTGTACTACTTTTTGTAGGACAGAGCGCAGACTGGCTCATGTCCTTGCAAAGTAGAAACCTTATACGGCAAACATTAACAACAATGCTACTAAGAATGAAAAGATTCCAAGTGCTTCAGCAAACGCTATACCAATAAACATTGTGGCCGTTTGGCCAGCTGCTGCTGAAGGGTTTCTGAGTGCGCCAGAAATGTAGTTTCCTACAACATGACCAACACCGATAGCAGCACCACCCATGCCAGTACAAGCTAAACCTGCACCCACATAAGCACCCATTTGAACTATATCGCCTTCCATTCGAAATCTCCTTGATTTTTAAACTGATTAATGATGAGGGTGAAGTGCATCTTTAAGATACACACATGTTAAAATCGCAAACACATACGCTTGTATAAAAGAAACCAACGTTTCAAGGGCATACATTGCTGTTATAGCCACCACAGACAATGGCGAAATCAATGCCACACCTGCAAATGCAGCAAAGACCTTTATAACGGCATGACCTGCCATCATATTTCCAGCCAGTCGAATTGAATGACTAACTGGTCTAACAAAATAAGAAATAATTTCTATCAGTGCCAATGCCGGACGAAGTGCTAATGGCGCTGAAGATATCCAGAAGAGAGAGAAAAATCCAACGCCGTTTTTCACGAATCCAAGGACTGTAACGGCAAGAAAAACGGCAATTGCCATCACTGCAGTGACCGCTATATGAGATGTTGTTGTGAAAGACATAGGCAAAAGACCTAGGAAATTCGATAGAACGATAAACATAAACAACGTCATTATGTAGGGAAAATATGGAACTGCGTCACGACCCGCTACGTCCTCTACCATTTTATGCACAAATCCATATGCAAGCTCACCAATAGATTGTGCTCTTCCTGGAACTAGCGCTCTTTTGGATGTCCCTACCAACATAACCAAAACAAGGGCAACTACACTCAAACCCATCCACAAAGTCACATTTGTAACAGTATACCAATGAATAGGACCTGACCCAAACAGAGGTTGTACAATAAATTGATCCATTGGGTGAAATACAAGTCCATCCGATTTTTCTGACGGTTGCGCTGCTGCAGCCACTTATTTATTCCTCTCACTTTTCTCAGATCGATTTATGACCTGGTCTTTTTGAATCTCGCGCGCCGTTGACAACATGGTTCTAACACCCGCCACAAAGCCAAGCAGCGTAAAAACAATCATTAATATGGGCAACGTCCCAAATAAAACATCTAATCCATACCCAAGACCGAAGCCAATAGCCATGCCGCTTACCAGCTCAATTACCATCCTCCAGGCATGTTGCAACCCCGAATGGTGGCCTTCAACCTTTGGCTCAACCTCATAGCTCTTCTTTGCAGACTGAATCTTTTGCCCAAGGTCTTTTAATGGATCATTGTCCGACATGAACGAATTTCCAAATTTACCTTGTAGTTATTATTTCATTCGATTACTGTCAACCTCTGGTTTAAGCTTATCCATCAAATTTTAACCGATTGTTTTTATTTGGTTTTTATACAAAAAACTGTTCCCACCTGCGACTTTTTCAATAAAGTTGAAATTTTATTATATTTAACCATATGGTTAAGTATTGATAAAAGGATAAGACCAGTATGCAAGCAAAGTTAAATGAACTATTTTCTGCACTCTCAGATGCTACCCGCAGAGAAATACTTATAATGTTGTTGGAGGACGATATGGCAGTAACCGACGTAGCACATCCTTTTGATATGTCGCTGCCAGCCATATCCAAGCATTTAACTATCCTTAGTAATGCAGGTCTTATTACACAAGAAAGGCGCGGAAGAGTTAATTGGTGCAAACTAGAGCCAGATGGAATTCGTGACGCTAGTGTTTGGATGCTTAGTTTTGGTCAATTTGATATTCCAGATATTGAAGACCTTGAGAGGCTAATTGAATCACACATCGACCTAACAAAAAAAAATTAGTTGTCACTAAGTGAATAGAATGGAAAACTTTACTCTGCTTCAAGCCTTGACTTGATACTGAATCTGGAATAAGCGGCAAGTAATTCAGGGAAGTGTGAAACTTCCGGTTCTGTCGAACATGGAATCGACCCCCGTCAGCGAGTTTCGCCCACGGGGGCGTTTGTTGTTTCACATCCAGAGTGCTAAGGGTGAAAGATAGATTTAAAAAGGTCAGTTCATGTTTGAAAATTTGTCAGAACGGTTATCTGGCGTATTCGGTCGCCTTACCAAGCAAGGTGCCTTATCAAACGAAGATGTGGTGACCGCACTTCGAGAAGTTAGGATAGCACTTTTAGAGGCCGATGTTTCCTTACCAGTCGCCCGAGATTTTATAAAATCTGTTGAATCAAAAGCAACTGGTCAGAATGTAACAAAGTCCGTCACACCTGGTCAGCAAGTGGTAAAAATTGTTCATGACGAACTGGTAGCTATGCTGACGGGCACGGGTACAGATGAAAATTTAAAAATTGACCATCCACCGTCACCAATATTGATGGTCGGCTTGCAAGGATCTGGCAAGACAACCACGTCAGCGAAATTAGCCAAACGTCTAAGAGATAAGGATAATAAGCGCGTTTTAATGGCTTCACTTGATGTAAATCGGCCCGCTGCAATGGAACAATTACAAATCCTTGGCTCACAAATCGGTATCGATACACTACCCATAGTTAAAGGCGAGGACCCGCTAACTATAGCAAAAAGGGCTAAAACTCAAGCAGCGCTTGGAGGCTATGACGTATATTTATTGGACACTGCTGGCAGGCTACACATTGATCATGAGCTAATAAATCAGGCAGCAGCAATCCGCGATATTGTAAAACCACGAGAAACCTTGCTCGTAGTTGACGGCTTAACAGGACAAGACGCTGTCAACGTGGCTACAGAATTCAATGATAAAATAGGTGTTTCAGGCGTCATACTTACAAGGATGGATGGCGATGGACGTGGAGGAGCTGCTCTGTCGATGCGTGCTGTGACGGGTCAGCCAATTAGATTTGTGGGTGTTGGCGAAAAAGTCGACGCCCTCGAGACTTTTGAACCTGAACGCATCGCAGGTCGAATACTGGGTATGGGTGATATTGTAGCCTTAGTTGAAAAGGCTCAAGAAACAATTGAAGCCCAGCAAGCCGAAAAAATGATGAAGCGATTTCAAAAAGGCCAGTTCAATATGAATGACCTTAAGTTACAGCTTGAGCAAATGATGAAAATGGGCGGCATGGAAAGTATTATGGGAATGATGCCTGGTGCCGCAAAAATGGCTAAACAAGCTTCTGAAGCAGGTATGGATGATAAGGTATTTAAGCGGCAAATTGCCCTTATCAACTCTATGACAAAAAAGGAAAGAGCTAACCCTCAAATTTTACAAGCCAGTAGGAAGAAAAGGGTTGCGATAGGTTCCGGCATGGAAGTTAGTGAACTGAATAAGCTTCTAAAGATGCATCGTCAAATGTCGGATGTAATGAAGAAAATGGGTCGAGGAGGAATGCTCAAACAGGCCATGCGTGGGATGTTTGGGAAAGGTGCTGACCTCGAAAACTTTAATCCTAAAAATATGGATGCGAAAGACCTGGAAAAAGCTGCAAAACAATTAGGGGGAAGCCTTCCATCGGGGAAATTACCCGGTTTAGGTCTTCCACCAGGTCTTTCAGGGCTCGGTAAAAGAAAATGATTACCTTTTTAATTGCAAATTGGTCTTTAGGTCAGGTTTCACGAGATTTCTCTAGAGTTAAAAAATAATATAATGTCACTAACAAACTCTCCAGTAATAGAAACTCAAAATTTAATCCTACGTGGGCCAGAAAAGGTCGACATAGAGCCTACCATAGCTTTTTTACAAAACGAGGAACGCTCGATCTTCTTTGGTGCTTTGTTAAACCGCGGAGACGCATGGCGCTGGTTTGCATTAAATATTGGACACTGGCATCTGCACGGTTTTGGCTATTTTACAATAGTAACGAAGGGAAAAGAAATAGCCGGTCTCTGTGGGGTATGGTTTCCCGAAGGTTGGCCAGAACCCGAGTTAGGATGGGTTGTTTTCGAAAATTTTGAAGGGAAAAGTGTTGCTTTCGAGGCTGCAAAAGCTGTGAGATCTTGGGCCTATTCTAACTTAGGGTTTACCACGATAACAAGTAACATTGTACCAGAAAACAAACGTTCAATTGCTTTAGCGAAAAGACTAAATGCTACTTATGAGAAAGAGTACCATAATGACAATATGGGGCATTGCTACATGTATCGTCATCCCTCCGCTGAAGATATGAAAACTAATTAAATTTATTATGACCAAAACAGTAGCATATTACTAAAATTTTTATTTTTGCTCTACCTTAAGGATCTAAGACATTGACAATAGAAAATAACTCAGAAAGAGCTGAAAGAATTTTAAAAGATCATCGGAAAAGTATAGATCGGCTTGACGCTATATTGATTTATACTCTTGGTGAAAGATTTAACCACACAAAGGCTGTCGGAAAACTGAAAGCCGAACACAATCTTCCACCATCCGATCCACTTCGAGAAGAAGAACAGATCAAACGTCTTTCGCAACTTGCAGTTGAAGCAAACCTGGATCCTAAATTTGCAAAAAAATTTCTGAGTTTCATTGTTGAAGAAGTTATTCATCACCATAAACAACAACAAAATTAATTTAAATTTCTGAAGGAGATAAACAAATGTCAATGAAAATTCGCTTAGCCCGAGGGGGCAGTAAAAAGAGGCCATTCTATAGAATAGTTGCTGCAGATAGCCGCATGCCTCGTGATGGTCGTTTTATAGAAAAGCTTGGGACGTACAACCCACTTTTGCCCAAAGACAGTGAAGATAGGGTGAAAATGGATATGGATAGAATTAAACATTGGCTGGGTCACGGAGCTAAACCCACAGATAGAATAGCACGGATGCTAGAAGCAGCAGGTGTTCTTCCCAAAACTGAGAGAAACAATCCAAAGAAAGCAGAGTTGGGCACTAAAGCAAAAGAGCGCTTAGAGGCAAAAGCAGCAAAATCTGAAGAAGCAGCTGCAGAGGCACCAGCAGAAGAAGCAGCTGCAGAGGCACCAGCAGAAGAAGCAGCTGCAGAGGCACCAGCAGAAGAAGCAGCTGCAGAGGCACCAGCAGAAGAAGCGTCGGGAGACAATAAAGAGGCAGCCGCCACTTGAAGAAAATAGATATGTTTTAATCCATATCTCATCCATGCTTATGATATTTTTAGGCTAACTGATCTTACTTATAGAAATATAATAAAGGTAAATTATTGATAGACGGGTCTAAATTAATATGTGTTGGCGCTTTGGCTGGAGCTTTCGGAGTAAAGGGAGAGGTGAGGCTTAAATCCTTTACTTCGAACCCAAACGATATTGCGAATTATGCTCCATTACAGACAGAAAATGGAGATAAATGCTTCGAGATTGTGGTCACTGGACGGTTGAAAAATGGCCTGGCGGCCCGTCTCTCTGGCATAGTGAATAAGGAACAGGCAGATGACCTAAAGGGCACAAAGCTTTTTGTTCCGCGCGACCGTTTGCCATCGTTGCAAGAGGATGAATTTTACTACAGTGACCTGATTGGAATGATGGTTTATGATACTGGAGGGAAGGAATTGGGAAAAGTTCAGGCTGTCTTAAACCATGGTGCCGGAGACCTTTTGGAGATTCATGGAGTAAATTTGAAAACGAGTATATTGATTCCGTTTACCAAAGAAGCAGTCCCCACAGTGGACATCGCGGCTCGGCGCATTGTAACTGATCCACCAGATGGGCTATTGCCGGGAGCTTAGAAT
The DNA here is from genome assembly GCA_002457055.1 of Rhodobacteraceae bacterium MED-G08. Taxonomy (GTDB): domain Bacteria; phylum Pseudomonadota; class Alphaproteobacteria; order Rhodobacterales; family Rhodobacteraceae; genus Salinivivens; species Salinivivens marinus. Next base: position 11,757 of record NTKT01000022.1, on the reverse strand, counting down.
GGTAAAAGAGGCAAAATCGCACGGACTTAAAAGGATAAGTTTATCCGAAAAACCGACATCGCTAATTACCAACAATGAAGTTATAAACAGCTCATGGAAAGCACAAATCATTACTTTATTCCCTGAAGCATTTCCGGGAGTTCTGGGTTTAAGTCTGACCGGAAAAGCTTTGCAACATAGAATTTGGACTTTATCTACTATCAATCTGCGAGATTTTGGCATTGGGAAACATAAAAAAGTTGATGATACTCCAAGTGGTGGTGGTCCCGGACTAGTCATACGGGCAGACGTTCTGGGACCAGCTATAGAAAAAGCATTATCTCACGCAAAAACCTCTACGCCATTGGTATACCTATCGCCTCGTGGAAAAACTTTTAATCAGTCACTAGCACAAAACTGGTCAAAGACTGAAGGCATCATTTTGATATGTGGTAGGTTTGAAGGAATAGATCAACGTGTTATAGATCACTACGGGGTTGAAGAAGTTTCTATGGGTGATTTTGTGATGACAGGTGGTGAGATAGCAGCTCAGGCTATGATCGATACCACGGTTCGATTATTACCAAATGTAATAGGGAATCAAGATAGTCTGATGACTGAAAGTCATAGCAGCGGCCTATTAGAACATGATCAATTTACGCGCCCAGATGATTGGAAAGGGAAAAAAGTACCGAAGATACTTACTTCTGGTCATCACGGCAAAATCGAATCGTGGCGAGCAAATCAATCTAAATCAAATACTAAGAAATACAGGGCTGATATGTGGGAAAAAGCTAACCCAATAAATAGTAAGGGTTAGAACTTATCGGATAAACGTTTATCTAGATTTTACAAAGTGCTTGTATTTTTCATTTGCGGCTACTATACGCTGTCCAACCTGAGTGAGCATTATGTATGTATTCTTGGGAGCAATGAGCTTAATGCTTTCTTCGGCATAAAAGGGCGAATTGTGATGAATTAATAATGGTTGTTTTATCTCTGGCGGACTGACTTAATGTTGGGATCCGAATGAAGACCAAGAGCTCTTAAACACTTCAATTTTGTGGGCAAACCACATATCGACAGGAGATCACAATGGATCTTATCGCTAAACTAGAAGCCGAACAGGTAGAGGCGCTTGGGAAAAAAATTCCAGATTTTAAAGCTGGCGACACAATTCGTGTTGGTTACAAGGTAACCGAAGGAACTAGAACAAGAGTTCAAAATTACGAGGGCGTTTGTATTAGTCGCAAAAACGGCGGTGGAATAGCCGGTTCGTTTACTGTAAGAAAAATTTCATTTGGTGAAGGCGTTGAACGTGTTTTCCCTTTACATTCTACGAACATTGAGAGCATCACTGTTGTAAGACGAGGTAGAGTGCGCAGAGCAAAACTTTATTATTTACGCTCTCGGAGAGGTAAATCCGCAAGAATTGCTGAAGATTCAAATTATAAACCAGCCGATAATCAAGCCTGAGGAGTGCGGCTATGAAAAAAGATATACATCCAGACTATCATTTTATCGATGTAAAGCTTACCGACGGCACGATTGTGAAAATGCGATCTACCTACGGTAAGGATGGAGACACACTTTCGTTAGATATTGATCCCAGCTCGCATCCAGCTTGGACGGGCGGTAATACTCGTTTAATGGATCAAGGCGGACGCGTGTCAAAATTTAAGAAAAAGTACGAAGGTTTGGGATTTTAATTTTATATTCTCAAAAGGCCACCATCAGGTGGCCTTTTCTACGCTGATAGTTTGAGTTAAAAACCCTTATGCTATCAACTAACTTCAAAGATTTACACAATGCTAGCTCCAAAGTTTTGGTATCCAGAAAACAATGAAAAAAGTTTTTCTAGCCTAGCACTTGTCCCTTTCGGGCATATCTATTCACTTCTTTCAAAGTTAAGAATGTCAAAAGCTGTAAAGAAGCAATTTGATATTCCTATTATTTGCATAGGCAATCTAAATGCTGGCGGCACCGGGAAAACTCCAACAACCATATCAGCAGCTGAGTTTTTAAAAGACAGAAAGTACAATGTTCATATAGTTTCCCGTGGATATGGGGGTAATGCCATGGGTCCTCTATCTGTCAATGACAAAGAGCACTCAGCAAATGACGTAGGCGATGAGGCCTTGATGCTATCAGCCTTTGCACCCACATGGGTAGCCACCAAACGGTCAGAGGGAATACAAAGCGCAATTAAAGAAGGTGCTGATATAATTTTGCTAGATGACGGCTTTCAAGATCCAAGTGTTTACAAGGATCTATCTATTTTGACCGTAAATGCAAAAAAGGCCTTCGGAAACAACCGATGCATTCCTGCTGGGCCATTGAGAGAAAAACTAAGCAGTGGCTTGGAGCGGGCAGATGTTTTAATTTCAATCGGGAACGAAACATCTCAGAAAACATTCAAATCCATATATAAAAGCTACATTAATATACCACTAGGAATAGCAAATCTTGAGGTTTTAAATACAGGGTTATCTTTGGAAAATATGAAAGTTTTGGCATTTGCGGGAATTGCCCATCCAGAAAACTTCTTCGATACGCTCCGAGCTCAAGGCGCAGAGATAGTTGACTATCAGGCTCTTGCGGATCACCAGAAACTTTCTTCAATAATTATGAAGCGCTTGATCGTAGGCGCTCGAGCAGAAAATGCTCAACTTATTACCACGGAAAAGGATTATGTGCGATTACCAAAGGAGTTTAGAAGCGAGGTAATGACCTTGCCAGTTAGAATTAAATTAAATGAAACTTTGAGCTGGGAGAAAATTTTCAAACCTATTTTAAGTTGTCAGGGAAAATAACAGAATTATGTTCGCCCAAATTTGGGGACGGCTTATCTAAAACTAATTCACTTTCGCTGAACTTTATTGGGCTACGGATACTGGGTATACCCTCCAAAGTAAGTTTCATTCCACGATGGATGATATGCTCATCTGCAAAAACTTCATCTAATGAGTTAATCGGTCCAGCTGGAATACCATTTTCCTCACACTGTTCTAATAAATGCAACTTTTCCCATTTTCTCGTTTTTTGACTAATAATATCGTCTAGCTCATATCGGTTTTCCACACGCTTGGCATTAGTTTCATATTTAGGATCTGTAGCGTGTTCTGGACATTGAAGAATACTGCAGAGCTTTTGATATTGTTGATCATTTCCTGTCGCAATTATAATATGACCATTGGAACATTCAAAAACTTGATAGGGACTAAGGTTTGGATGAAAATTTCCAATTCTACCGGGAGGGCTTCCGGTAGATAGGTAATTCATGCCCTGATTTGCTAATATGGCCACTGCAGAGTCTAAAAGCGACATATCAATATGCTGACCCCTGCCTGTTTCTTTGCGTTGGTGAAGTGCTGCGAGTATGGCCGTTGAAGCGTATATGCCAGTAAAAATATCTGTTACTGCAACGCCTGTCTTTAAAGGACGCCCACCCGGTTCGCCTGTTATTGACATCAGACCTGACATCCCTTGGATTATATAGTCGTATCCTGCTCTAGTGGCATACGGACCATCCTGACCGAACCCCGTTATTGAGCAATAAATAAGCCCTCTATTAATAGCATTCAGGTTTTCATAGTCTAAACCGTATTTCTTAAGACCCCCTACTTTAAAGTTCTCAATTAAAATATCAGAATTTTTTACCAATTCCTTGATGCGATCTTGACCTTTTGAGGTACTTAAGTCGACAGTTACGCTTTTCTTACCTCGATTGCACCCATGAAAATAAGAAGCTGAAATGTCATTCTCTCGCTCAATAAATGGCGGGCCCCATGCCCGCGTATCATCACCTTTTTCTGACTCAACCTTGATTACATCAGCTCCAAGATCCGCCAGCAACTGACCCGCCCAGGGTCCGGCCAGAATACGAGCTAATTCAACTACTTTTATTCCTTCAAGTGGGGCTGCCATTACTGGGAAATTTTACTTTCTATAATCGACGAGAATTCATCATAACCCATATTTGAAAACTTTTCTCCATTAATTACAAAAGATGGAGTAGATTTGATTTCATCATTTGAAGCGTTTGTCTTGAACCACTCAACAAGCGCGCGTAATTTTTCTGTATCTTTGAGACAAGTATTAATTTTCTGGTCGTTTAGCCCAGCAACTCTCGCCAATTTAGATAGCTCGTTTACAATTGCAGCATCATCACCAGCTCGGGTCCATTTTTCTTGTGACTTATATATAAGATCTGTTAAGCCAAAGAATTTTTCTGGGCCTGCACAACGCGCTATCATAGAAGCCCATAATCCATATTTATCAAAGTAAACCTCCCGGTATGTGAAACGGACTTCACCCGTTTCAATATAGTCTTTTTTTAACCTCGGATAAATTTCGGTATGAAATGTGGCGCAATGCGGACATGTATACGAAGCATATTCCACAATATGTACTTCTGCCTCCTCGCTGCCTAGTGTCATCTCAGCGATAGTCACCTCGGCATTTTCATCAGCAAAAGCTAGTAGTGATGAATAGTTTTTGTGACTTTTTCCAATCGAATTTAAATTTGGCTGTTGTAACCAAAAGATGGCGCCGATCACTAAAAAAAATAATCCTGTAGTTCTTATAAATTTCAATCCCATACTATTGCTTTCTAGATGATTTACTTTCTTCAGATTTTGTTAATACTTTTTCTTCCAAATCTGCAAGAGCTTCTCTCAAGTCTTTGTCTTGCACACTTTCTACCTGTTGACTTGTTTTTACCTTCTTACGAATAATTGACGGATTTGGATCCCAATCCTGTCCCTCACTAGACACACCAAGCTTTGTAAACTCGAAGCCTATTTCGGCGGTCTGTGTAATATTTATTCTTGTTACTGCATTATATCCATATGCGGCATTCACCTTTTCTTTGATTTGAGTTTTCATCATTTCAACCTCTAAAGCGTGAGGGCCTGTCGTTAGTATCGTTAGGGTAGCTCCTAATCCGCCGGACGAAAAACTAATTTTTACTGGATGTGTTTTTTCTGCAAGGCCATTACCTACAAAACTACTCCAATGCGTAAGGAGCCTAGTCTCAGAAAAACCCCTTCCCTCACTAGCTTGAGTTATCCTCCGCTTTAGAAGCTCAGACGTTCTTTTAAATCCACCAGATTTTTTACGCGAGTTTTGCATTTCAACATTCCTGCTTTACATATACCTTAAGCAAAAAAACTCGTTATGACAAAAAATATAAGAAAATGAACTTAAAAGTAAAACCTCCACTACTTTTAAATTGGTATGATACAAATGCTCGAGAAATGCCATGGCGTATAAGTCCCTCAGATAGGATAGCGGGTGTTACCCCCAATCCCTATCATGTATGGTTGTCAGAGATAATGCTTCAACAAACTACTGTTGCTACCGTTAAAAGTTACTTCATTAAATTTATTAGTAAATGGCCAACACTAGAAAAGTTGGCGCAAGCCGATGAAGGTGAAGTTACAGGAGCGTGGGCTGGGTTAGGATATTATGCAAGAGCCCGTAACTTACTTAAGTGTGCCAAAATAATATCTTCTGATTACGGTGGTAAATTCCCAAGCGACTATAAAACGCTCCTCAAACTGCCAGGTATCGGCCCCTACACAGCGGGAGCTATTGCTTCTATCGCCTTCGATAAAAAGGAGGTTGTTGTCGACGGTAACGTAGAAAGAGTAATTTCAAGATTGTTTGATATCAAAATACCTTTGCCAGAGTCTAAGAAGGAGATAACAAAAATTGCCAAAAACTTAACGCCTTCAGTTAGACCAGGCGACTACGCCCAAGCTGTGATGGATTTAGGCGCAACTGTATGTACTCCCATTGCACCTAAATGTTTGGTTTGTCCGCTTCAGCAGCATTGCCTCTCCTACAAAAATGGATCACAAAATTTAGTACCTTTCAAACGCAAGAAGGAGAAAAAGCCAACCAGATATGGATATATGTATATTGTCAAACGAACTGATGACGCCTATCTTTTAGAAAGGCGGCCGGACAAGGGTTTATTGGCCGGCATGCTCGGATGGCCTACTTCCGAATGGTCACAAAACCCCGAAGAGTCTCCCCCAATCGTCTCTGAATGGAAAACTCACAAAACAAAAATACGCCATACTTTTACGCATTTTCATCTTGAAATAACGCTTAAGACTGCTTTCGTTAATCTCAATTGCAAACCCAAAAGAGGTTTTTTTGCACTTGTGGGTGAATTTAATTCTAACGAATTACCAACCGTTTTTAAAAAAGCTTTCGACGTTCATCAAGAGGCATAGAAAAAACTAGACCGCAACCATTTCATCACGAATTTGTTGACGCAACTGGTCAATCAAAACTCTTTTACCATCCCGTTTGAAACACCAATAAGTCCAACCGTTACAACTCGGAGCACCCTCCAGTTTTGCACCTACTTGATGAATGGAACCTACCACACTATCGCCAGCAAGAGTTCCGTCAGCCCTTACTCTTGCTGTAAAACGCCCGTTGTTGGACATGAGCCGTTCTCCCGGTCTTAGCATTCCTCTTTCTAACAGCTGACCAAAAGGTATTCGGGGTTCTGAACGTTTCCCCGCTGAAACCTTCAGAGCTGAGTTATCTAAGGATCTAGTATTTTTAATTCTCTTTTCTGCTACTTTTGCGTAACTTTCCTCACGCTCCAACCCAATAAAATTACGACCCAGCATTTTGCACACTGCACCAGTCGTACCAGTGCCAAAGAAAGGGTCTAGAACAAGGTCACCCACGTTTGTTGTCCCGAGCAAAACACGATAAAGTAAACTTTCAGGTTTTTGGGTTGGGTGAGCCTTTTCACCTTTCTCATTTTTCAAACGTTCGTGACCAGTGCATATGGGCAGCGTCCAGTCACTTCTCATCTGCGTACCCTCATTAAGCGCCTTTAGTGCCTCATAATTGAAAGTATATTTTGACTTGTTAGATTTAGATGCCCAAATTAAGGTTTCATGAGCATTTGTAAAACGCATACCCCGAAAATTAGGCATTGGATTGGACTTTCGCCACACAACATCGTTTAAAATCCAAAAGCCTTGATTTTGAACAGCGGACCCAACTCTAAAAATATTGTGATAAGAACCAATTACCCAAATAGCTCCATCCTTTTTTAAAATTCTCCTGGCAGCTGACAACCAAGTATTCGTAAAGTCATCATAAGCTCTAAAACTATCAAATTGATCCCAATGGTCGTTTACTGCATCAACACGCGAATTATCTGGTCTATGTAAATCGCCTTTAAGCTGAAGGTTATATGGTGGATCTGCAAAAATTAAATCTACTGAACATTCTGGAAGAGAATTCATTAATTCTACGCAATCTCCAACCAAAATCCGATCAGTTGGAAGGCTACTCGCCATCCGCTGCAAAGGTTTACTCATTTTACTGCCTCATTAACCGGCGCTTATGCGCTCTTTAATTGTCACTAAAATGATTCATCGACACGAATCCGTCAATTCGTTTTTGAATTAAATCTCTGATTGTTTTAACCACACAAGATATTGTGTATCGGCTTAAATGAACGTCTATGATGAGGGGTAATACCATACTTAAGTATTGCATTCATGTGACACTTTGTGGGGTATCCAGAATTCTTGGCCCACTCATAAACAGGAAAGTCTGAATCCAGATCACGCATTAACCTGTCTCTAGTTACTTTTGCAATTATTGAAGCGGCTGCAATTGATGCAACCTTACTGTCTCCCTTGACTATTGCGGTGGCCATACCACTTAATTGTTCCGGAACTTTATTTCCATCAATTAATATGTGGTTTGGTGTCACGTTTAATTTAGAAACAGCATTTACCATTGCCAACAACGAAGCTTGCAAAATATTAAGCTTATCAATTTCTTCCGGTGAGACGTGTGCAATTGCAAAAGTAGAACTATACAGAAGCTCTTCGTATATTTTTTCTCTTTTTTTCAAACTTAATAATTTTGAGTCATTTAAATTTTCTGGAATATTTAGCGGGTCTAATATCACTGCTGCGGCAGTGACAGGACCTGCTAAAGGTCCTCGGCCAACTTCATCAACACCTGCAATTATTGAGTAACCACTGTGGATTAAATCTTTTTCTAATAAGAAATTTGGAGACACGTTTAAAATTCTTTCAACAATCTTATAATCCAATCCTAACTCTAAGAGATAGATTAATAAAAGTTGATTTTACAATCAAATTACTACCCATTATGAACCAAACCTTTACCCTCTAATATGGGAAATATATTTGACAGTCTCGCCACAGAAGTAATAGATTTATTTACCGCGTGCATCGACGATGGTATACTACCAATAAATAGTTTCTATTCTCTTGGGAAGTTCCAAAAATGCCAAATGACGATTTTCATGCTTGGTCCTATTTTAATCCCGTGAATATAAAATTTAATGTGTCCGCCAGCACTGAATTAGCAACTGAATTAAGAGGCCATCGATATGCCGTTGTAACATATGATGAACCATATTTTGCCAAAATTCGTAAGGAATTAGAGGATTTGGTAGGGCCTGCTGAATGTACAATTAATGATGTGCAGCCTAATCCTGATTGCCAAATACTGCATGATCAATGTGAACGGCTAAACTCTAAGGTGACTAATATAGAAATAATTGTGGCACTAGGCGGTGGTTCAGTAATCGATACAGCTAAAGTGCTTTCCGCTTCAACTCTTGGATTCAGCAATGTTTTAGACTTTGTTACCAATGAAAAAAAAGAACTAAATCTGCCTCCTATTCCAATTATTGCTGTTCCCACTACGGCTGGAACTGGCAGCGAAGTTACATGCTGGGCGACAATATGGGACGAAACAGAGCAAAAGAAATATTCACTAGCTCATCCTGATCTATACCCAAAATATGCTATTATAGATCCATCCCTCATGGTAAATAAACCAGTTGATCTAACAATGGCGACCGGACTTGACGCTCTGTCACACGCGTTAGAGAGTATTTGGAATTGCAACGCTAATCCAGTTTCGGCACGTTACGCTATATTTGCAGCAAAAACCATTATACGCGATTTACCAGAATTGCTTTCGATGCCAAAAAATCTAGCTCTCAGAGAAAATCTCGCTGAAGCCGCATTAATGTCGGGATTGGCATTTTCAAACACAAAGACAGCGATTGCCCATAATTTGAGCTACCCCATTACTCTAAAGTATGGCGTGACACATGGAATTGCATGTTCATTCACACTTCCAACAATTCTAAGGTCAGTTGCTAAAATTGGTGGATTTCGAAGAGAAGCTTTGCAAGAGATCTTTGGCACAAACCTGTTGAAGGGAGCTGATATGTTAACTTCAACCTTAAGTGCTATGCAAGTAAAGATGCGCTTCAGGGATTATGGAGCAAACCAAGAAGAGACTACCAATATTATAGATGCAGCTTTCTTAGGTCAGCGGGGTAAAAACTTTATAGGTAGTAAAGAAGATTTTTTAGTTTCGGCACGAGCGGGCAACTTAGTTTGATGGCCGATTAAAAAATATTTTTTAACTACATACTTGTTGGCGACCCCGGCAGGATTCGAACCTGCAACCTGCCCCTTAGGAGGGGGCCGCTCTATCCAGTTGAGCCACGGGGCCATTGCCATATTTTTATAATAAATATTGCTGTACATGCAGCTTATGTTAATGTACTTACTCCTAATATGGTACACCTTTTTTACAATATTAAGTACACCGTACAACAATGAATACTAATATACCTAGATTAACTCAAAGCAAAACAGGATTCTACAGTTATCGTAGGAAGATCAAAGAAGCTCACCGCCACCTGTTTGAGGGCAAGCGAGAACTAAAGAAGTCATTTGATACAAAAGATTTACGCCATGCCCTGCGACTGCATAAGGATATGGATAGATGGTTTGATAGTATCCTGGCCACTGAAGGGCATGGTTTAGATATATCACCAGAGGTTGCGCCTAAACAAAAGGTGGTTGAGGTTATTAAGGATTTGAAGAACCGTAATCTTCACCCAACAGATCAACCCAAGCTTGATGTAACTGCAAGTCCTGCTGGATTTATGCGGTTTATGGAAAGCATAACTGAAGCAATTCCTGTTATACTTGCACAGGATAAATTAACTGATGAAGAAGTCTTTGAGGTCTTTGAGGAGCTTAAGAAAAAAGGTAATTCATTTGTAAACTTACTCTCTTACAGAATGGAAGTTAACAGCCTGAAGAAAAGATTGCAGTCTAGGTATGGTGACGTTGATATGGTGGGCTTGATGGCAAAGCCTAGCTCTCGCAATCCAAAACAGCCTTGGGATAGTGGTGATCCAGATGTAATTAAATATAAAATAATGACAGGTGATCCAGAGCTTACACCTGACCCTACTTGGTCAGATGCTATGTATGCCTATCTCAAACATAACTTAGACAAACCTCGCAACGCTGATACTGCCCAGAAGTGGAAAAATGCAGTCATTAGTCTATGTCAAAGGCTATCAATAGCTTTACCTTTAGGTATGAAGACAAGATTAGATGCTCTGGACTTCACTCTACTACGAGACTTTGTAAATGATACTTGGTCTAATGCTGCCACCAGAGGTAAAAACCTAAGAACTTATGCTGCCATATTGAATAACTGGAATAAGATGTACCCAGAGCAAGCAGTTATTAATCATTTCAGTGTTTTAGTTGCAGACAATAATAGCAAAGAAGAAAGAGACACTAAGGTCAGGCGGTCATTTACTCCTGACGAACATGCTGTTTTCATGCGGCAGCTTCTAGATAATACTGATCCAGAGATTAAAACTATTGGCTTGATAATGGAAGCGTATGGCGCACCAACAGGTGAGGCCGCATGTTTGCTTAGAGAAGATATAAAACTCAAAGTTGAAACACCTCACCTTATAATTAGGAATAACAAATATAGGGTCCTTGGAAAGAAGAGACTTGAAAGAGCCTTACCTATTATAGAACCGTTACTATCACACTTGAAAGGTTACATTGATAATCACTTTACTGGTAGTGGTGCTGATCTTTTGTTCCCAAGATTTGGATCTGGAACACATGCATCTGGAGATAGATCAAAGAAGCTATCTGCACTTGTTGAAAATCAACGTCCAGATGATGATGCCTTACTAAGCCCATACTCATTAAGGCACACATTTACGGATAAGTATCAGGCGGCATCAGTACCTCAAAATATAGGTGAGTATATCATGGGGCATAAGTCAAAGCAGTCTAACAAGATCCATGCAGAATACGGCACTGGAAGGAATGTTAAGGACTTGGTTAAACATATTGAAGCTATCATAACTGTCAAAGAGTGGGGCTACTTTGAAGAGTATGATGACTGAGGGTGAACACAGGGTACACCATAAGTGACATCAATGAATGTTACACTTTCAGCAAGGAATATGGGGCTAAAACGGAATGAAATGGCTCTTCTAATAAGGGTCTAGAGTTAATGTTACACAGGAGATGTCCCGGAATGAGGGTTGGATATAGAAGAGTATCAAGTATTGATCAGTCGCTTGACCGTCAGGACTTAGGTGAATGTGAAAGAGTATTTGAAGAGCAGATAAGCGGTGGCAAAGCAGATCGCCCTGCATTGCAGGACATGATAGCCTTTGTGCGTTCTGGAGATGAAGTAGCCATTCATAGTATTGACCGTTTAGCGCGAAACTTAATGGATCTGCAGAATATAATACAGCAACTGAATGACAAAGGTGTATCCGTACATTTCGTTACAGAAAGCTTAACCTTTAGTTCAGATGGTGGGTCAGCATTTCAAACATTACAACTGCAAATGCTAGGTGCGTTTGCGCAGTTTGAGAGAACTATGATTAGGAAAAGACAGGCT
>NTKT01000021.1 GCA_002457055.1 Rhodobacteraceae bacterium MED-G08 | reverse complement strand
CTACATAAGTGCAAATCGATGTTTGAAGTGGCAGAATTTGTAGGTCAGAAATTGAGTCAAAAAGTAAAACAACACTCAGAGAACGGGATAAATGGCGAAAGTACGTTTCAGGCTAATTTAATATTAGGTGGTCAAATTAAAGGATCAAAACCTTCTCTTTTTCTTATATACCCGGAGGGAAATTTTATAGAAGCGACTGAAGATACGCCTTTTTTTCAAATTGGAGAAATAAAATATGGTCGCCCAATCCTCGTAAGAGCCTATCGGCGAGACCTGAGTATGAAGGATATTTTCAAACTTTTAATAGTTAGCTTCGACTCCACCTTGAAAGCCAATTTAACAGTTGGTTTTCCACTAGATTTTCAGATTTACTTTACCGATACTATAAAATCTGGCGTCGAGGGCCGTTTGAATGCAAATGATCCATACTTTGTTGATGTAAGTAATGCATGGAGCAGAGGGCTGGAAGATTTATTGTTAAGACTACCCGGCTTAACTCTGAGTGAAGAAGTAAATAAACAAAAAGAATAGTTCTTTTTAAAAGCGAATGTTTCCCCTGTGTTTCCCCACAGAAGTTTTCATTCTACTCTATATCTGCTAACTTATTGATTTTATTGGTGCCCCAAGACGGACTTGAACCGCCGACCTACTATTTACGAAACAGTTGCTCTACCGACTGAGCTATTGGGGCTGATCTAAAGATCAATTTACAGTAAAAGAAAGTTCACATGCTTGTTGAACGGTGTCAATATTTCCAATTTGAATTGATGTGGGGTCGTGAACGGTGTAAATTCTACGCTGAAGTTATCTACTATAATAGATTTAACAGTATTCTCTATATAACTGGATTATCAAAGTAAGGGTTTAATAATTGGATTATCTACAGAAAACAGCTGACAAACTTGTAAGCGAAGGCTTATTCGCTGGTGTAGAGTGGCGAATAGACCAAGGTGGAAAAAATATTTTTGCTGGAAAATCCGGTGTCCAGGACCTTGCCACCAACTCAGAAATTCCTGAAAGCGCTTTGTATCGTGTTTACTCGATGACTAAACCTATAATTTCAGTTCTAGCATTAAAACTTATAGAAGACGGCTATCTTCAATTAACTTCTACTCTAGCAGAATTTGATAACCGATTTTCTAGTATGATTGTGCTTAACCCCGATGGTCATTTAGCACCAGCAGACGGCTTAATTACGGTGGAACATCTTCTAACCCATAGAGCTGGATTTTCCTATGACTTCAACATTGGCTGTGCAGTTGCTCCCTACTATCGCCAGGCTGAGCTTATGGAAAATGGGTATAGAGATCTAGGTGATATCATTAGTATACTTTCAGAACTGCCTTTAGTCTTCAATCCAGGCTCACACTGGCGTTATAGCGTTGCCACAGATGTTCTTGCTTATCTTTTAGAAACGGTAACTCAAAAGACAATCACAGAACTATTAGGAAAGTATATCCTTAATCCACTCGAAATGACTGATACGAACTTTACTATTGAGCCAGAAAACCAACATCGCATTATGCAAGTATATGGCGTGAGGTCATTATCAGAGCTACCCGTACTTAAACGATTACCACATGATTTGTCGAAACCTGCTCATTTAGGGCGGTCACACCCGTTAGATTACCCAGAATTTCGGCGGGGCGGTTATGGGTTATTTTCAACAATCTCAGACTATATGAAATTCGCAAATATGCTAAGAGACGGGAAAACTATTGATGGTCAGGTTATTCTCTCTGCAGGAATGTGGAACTTAATGCATAAGGCACGGGTAAGTTTTCCTAACAATACATTTCGAATAAACGATGAGCCTTTTTGTGGTTACGGTTGGAATTTAATAGGGAGAGTTATGGAAAATGTTGGGGAAGCCCAATACACAACATCCCTTGGCGAATTCGGCTGGAGCGGAGCAGCAGCGACCTATTTTTGGGTAGATCCCGTCAGGGATGTGACGGGCTGTTTGATGACACAGTACATCGGCAGAGAAGTTCCAATTGATGGCATGATGCAAACAGCGGCAATGCGAATGCTTAGTGATTAAACCACCAAAGGACAAAAATAATAATTTTATGGATCATATCTCAATGCAAAGCCACTTGTTGAAAACTTTTACAGCTAATTTTGACCCTGAACAAGATAGGATAAGACTTGATTGTGATTTACACATCGAGGAACAAGCACAGATCTTCCTTACTCAACGGCTTGGAAAACTTTTTGTTCTGGAACTTTCTAAAAGGGTTGAGCAAATTTCCAATATCTCTTCTCTTCAAGATTTAACCAACGACATGAAAACAAACTCAAATGAAATAAAACAGCCGGTCAGTATAGCTAGTAAACAAACCAAAGCATGGCTTATCAAAAGTGTAGATTTTGAAAATTTGGAAGACGGATTAAGAATAATTTTTAAAGATAATGATAAACATGCAGTGCATCTAGAAGGAGACGAGCCATTGCTCCGAAATATACTAGATGTATTTTTCAAAATGTTTTACGTCGCAGAATGGAGTACGGACTGCTTTCCTGTCTGGATTGATGTTGAGCCAAAAATTGAAAACCAGTCAGTAACAATTCATTAAAATCATAAACGCTTCAAAGTAACGTAAGGACAAAATAAAAATCGTTTGGTGATTTCTTCCCTTTATGGTTCAGTTTTTTGGCCAAGTCTCGTCATTAGCAGTCTTGGCAAGTAATTTGGGAGGATTAAAAGTTGAACACAAATTTCAAAAATAATTCGATAAGGCTGCGCTATGTAAGCAAGCTAATTTCGATAATTTCTTCATTTTTATTAATTTTTACGCATTCGGTGGCTGCAGAAAACCTTGTTGCGAGAATGTCGGGTCACTGGAGCCCAAAGCACCAAAGTGCAATTCATTCACAAATTTTTGCAGACGAAGTAACTAAAAGGTCAAACGGACGTCTTACTATACAATTTTTCCCGTCCAAGCAGTTATTTGGTATCAGAGAGGTAATGGGAGCGATTACTTCTGGTGCAGTGGAACTAGGGGGTGTTGTTGGAGTGGTAAGTTTTCCACCAATTAATAAGAATTTCAATGTAGCCTCTTACCCGGGCCTTTTCTCATCGTATGAGCAACAACGGAATTTTTTCAAAGAGTCTGATGCGGGCAGTAAAATATGGGATGACCTAACAACAAAAAGTAATTCGAAGCTAATAATGTATAATCCTGTTGGACCAGTAATGACTTTTTCCAGTGCGCGAGAATTGACCGGGGTAGATGTCATGAAAGGACTAAAGGCAAGAGCACTTCTTAAAAGTGAACGGCCAATGTGGGATGCATTTGAAGCTAATACTGTCTCGCTGCCGACAGGGGAAGTTTATACGGCACTGCAAACCGGGATGATAGATACTATTAATAGTCCTCCAGGAAGCATCGAAGCTTACAGCTGGTGGGAATATTTAAACTATGCTCAAAAGCCCTATCAGTACTTTGCTGATGCATACATCATGGCTAACAAAGATTGGTTCGATTCACTGCCAGCAGATCTTCAAGAGCTTGTAATGGAAGTTGGAGCTGAAGTTGGTGAGCTCGCAACAAATACAATTTTAGATGCTGGCGAAAGCACACTAACAAAGTTTGTTGAACGAGGTGGTACTGTTACCACGCTAAGTGGTGCGGAAAAAGCCAAATTTGATGCAATGATGACCGAAAAAGTCATGCCTGCGATGGCTGATATGTTTGATAAAGATGTACTTTTGGCAGCAGAGGCT
Source organism: Rhodobacteraceae bacterium MED-G08 (assembly GCA_002457055.1). Lineage (GTDB taxonomy): Bacteria > Pseudomonadota > Alphaproteobacteria > Rhodobacterales > Rhodobacteraceae > Salinivivens > Salinivivens marinus. Next base: position 31,587 of record NTKT01000021.1, on the reverse strand, counting down.
TACGCCAAAAAGTAAGGATCTCACTATATTAAGGATTTGGCCATGATAATTTTGACCAGATTAAATGATTTACTGGCCAAGGTTTCATATTTAATAGGCATCCTTATTGTCGCAATTATGGTTATGGCACTTAGTTTGAGTGCCATAACCAGATATGTATCTGGAACAGGCTATGACTGGCTGATAGAATTACCACCAGTATTAGTATGCTGGCTGGTATTTCCTCTTCTTGGCCCATTGTTGAGAGAAGGAAACCACATTCAAGTAGATTTTCTTGCATCGATCACATCTGACAAACAATCAAAATTTCTAAAACTATTAATGAACCTGACCGCACTGGTTGCCTCTTTTGTATTTTTCAAAGCAGGAATGGAGGCAACATTTCTATACTTCAATTTGGGTCAAATGATGGAGTTGGAGATAGATATACCAATATGGTGGATGTATTTGTCATTTCCAGTTGGTTTTATAATATTAGCATCGTTTTCTCTAGAACTGACCATCCAAGCGATTTATGATCTCAAACAGGAAAAAACGAAGGGCGTTTAATGTACATATTAGCCTTCGCAATATCATTTTTTCTATTATGCTTTTCCGTGCCAATATTTTTAGTGTTTGGAATAGGTAGTTCCATGGCGGCCATATTAGGTCTGAACCTTCCTTGGTCTGTTCTAATCCAAGTATCTTTTGGGGCCCTTACTAAACATGTGCTCATTGCTGTGCCTCTTTTTATATTTGCCGGCATGGTGATGTTACGTGGTGGCGCTGCTACCAGACTCGTTGACTTTGCAACGAAGTTAGTTGGCCATTGGCCTGGCGGTCTAGGTATAGCAATGGTGATTTCTATGGGCTTCTTTGCTGCATTTTGTGGATCCATTTTAGCTGCTATTACAGCAGTCGGAACCATTATGATGCCGAAAATGATAGAACAGGGTTATCCGAAACCTTTTGTTGTTGTACTTGCAGCTTCAGCGGCTCTATTAGAAGCATTAATTCCCCCTTCTAACGCCGCAATTTTATTTAGCGCTCTAACAAACGTACCAGTTTCACAAACGTTTGCCGCAGGAATAGTCCCCGGTTTAATTTTATTACTATTCATGGTCGGTGTCGTATTACTTAAATGTCGTTCTATAAAAAGCGCAGAAAAAAGTAATACCCGAGAACGCTTTATAGCAGCAAAAAATGCTGTTCCAGCACTTATTACACCAGGTATTATTTTAGGCGGCATATATGCAGGATTACTCACACCATCAGAGTCAGCGGCGATCGCAGGACTTTGGGCGATGATAATGGGGTTTGTTATTTATAGAGAACTAACAGTTTCTGGTTTAATCGCTTGCCTAAAAGAGACAGCTTCGATTACGGCGGTGATATTTGCTATTATTGCAACGGCAACATTTCTAAGCGTTGTGCTGACATACACCCAGTTACCACAAAAGATTATAGTATACTTTACTGAACTTGGGGCTGGTATTTATGTTTTTTGGTTCGCTTTGGCATTGATTTGCCTTATTTTGGGTACTTTCATCGAAATTGTACCGGTATTTTATCTCACTGTTCCAATTTTTGCTGCAATCATCACGTCACTCAATCAAAATCTCTTACATTTATATGTTGTTTTTGTTGCCTTTGCGGGTATTGGGATGATCACGCCGCCTGTATGCGTGGGTGTCTACACCGCAGCCGGGGTGATCAAAGATGATCCAGCAAAAGCTTTCAAAGAAGTACCTCTTTTTGTAGGTGTGGGAATCCTTTATGGTATATTAATGATTTTCTTACCTTCAGCTGCCACGTGGTTGCCAAATATACTAAGATAACAGCGGGGCCATGATTGAATTTTAAGAAAAAAGCATATTGGTGGGAAATTGGGGAGGCTCTAAAGCCTACTCAGGCATTAGATACTCTTCCAGTAAACTCTGATTTCGTTGTGATTGGGGCTGGCTATGCAGGCTTATCAGCAGCCCTGACAGTGGCTCGCCAAGGGAAATCGGTAATCGTTGTGGATGGTGGAATGCCTGGCCTCGGTGCATCCACAAGAAATGGGGGAATTTGTAGTGGACAAATTCGGCCTTCGTTGAGCGCACTTCGGACAAATTTCGGTACAGACTTCGCGAATAATGTTTACTCAGAGGGCGTAGATGCAAGATATGATCTAATTAAATTTTGTGAAGATGAAAAAATAGACTGCCAATTGCAAATGACCGGACGGTTTACAGGTGCAATGACTCAATCAGATTATGACAAGCAGTGCCGCGAGGCAGATAATCTAAATGAAATCATTGGCCACAAAGCCTATATGGTCAAAAAACAAGATCAGCAGAATGAAATAAATACAGATCTTTTTTTTGGAGGAATGGTGAGAGAAGAGATTGGTGGATTTCATCCAGGTAAATTTTTCTCCGGTCTGTTAAGAATTGCCGAAAAAGCCGGCGTGTCAGTAAGTTTTAACAATAAGGTTACAGAAATATTAGACCGCAAAACGGGCGGGAAAAGTATAGTTACAAGCATGGGCACCATAAACACTGGAAAAGTAATTGTAGCCACCAACGCGTATACTGGAAGAAAATATAATTTTACAAAATTCCTTAGGCAACGGCTTGTACCGACGCAAAGCTGTATAATTGTTACCGAAAAACTGGGCATTGATATGGTTAAAAAATATATGCCCAAGCTTAGGATGTATGGTAACACCGCAAATATATACAGCTACTTCAGGCCCACACCAGATAGAGAGCGCATACTACTGGGGTCTCGCAGTTTTGACAGATCCGAACCATCTGAAAGATCAGTGATTTATCTCAAGAAAAACCTAGTCAAAATTTTTCCTGAATTAGTAGATTGTAAAGTTGAATACTGCTGGCTCGGAAATGTTGCATTCACTAAGTCTCAATTACCCACTGTTTTTGAACATAATGATATTTACTACGCTGCAGGCTTTGCCGGATCTGGAACAGTGTGGGCACGTTGGTTAGGGAAAAAAGCTGCCGAAATGGCCTTAGGCATAAGTAATAACCCTAGTGTATTTTATGGATCACCTCCAGCCAAGCTTCCTTTCTATGACGGAAACCCTTGGTTCTTACCTACGATTAACAAGTATTACAGTTTTAAAGATTGGTTTAAATCAAAGCGCACGTGAAACTAGAATATAGACGGTAATTGATTACAAGATATGCAGAAGTTTCAATTTTAATCAGATTTTATCGAGTAGCTCTCTAAATTTAGAAAGCTCATCGGGTTGCATTCTGACAAGGTGAGGTTCTTCCGGAAAGTTACCATTATTTACGTCTTCTACAAATTCTTTAAACGCTCCAACACGCTCGTTTTGAAGCCTCTCAAATTCACCCTTAAAGTTTCGATAGACTTTAGCATGCCTTGGGATATGTCCGTCCGTATATCCCAAAATATCATTTGAGTATAAATATTGGGCATCGCAACCAGCCCCCGCTCCCATTGACCAAACCAATATACTAGTTCGTTTTGAAATCTCATCTGCAACCTCGACTGGAACAACTTCTAACTCCACACCTATAGCTCCAGCGTTTTCATAAGACTTAACTTGCTGAAGTAAGTCTAGGGCATCATTTGCAGTCTTACCGACAGCTTTAAATCCGCCAGTCCATGTGGCCCGGGCAGGAACTAACCCTACATGTCCAACAACAGGAATATATTCATTAGAAAGCATCGAAACGGTTTCAAACGATCCCGAACAATACAACGCATCTGCACCCTTTTCGATAGCCGAATTACACCACTTTAAATACTCGCTCGGCGAACCACATTCTGTATGTGTTTGCCCTGCCATTGAAAAAATTGTTGGAGCAAACTGTCGGTACTCTTGATGAAATAATACATCTGCTGGGACCGATGCTATATCTATACCAGCGGCTTCTGCAGCGGCAGCTTCATCCAAAGAGAAAAACTTTAGCATAGTTAGTTGCCTTTTACCTTTAAGCGCAAGCAAGTCTGCAACTGTTGGTAGTTTTCTAGTTTTATGTTCCATTGTAACTTCTTGAGCTCTGCTAAAATTTACTTAGATAGGGTTCGAAACTTGATTGAAATAGTAATTATGGCTCTCGTAATAGCCAGCCGCCATCAACATCTACGGTTGTCCCAGTCACAAATTCGTTTTTAATAACAAATAAAATTCCTTGCGCAACCTCATCAGCTCTTCCGGCACGCGGTATCAAATTATTTTTTGTAGTCTTTTTGTATAGTTCCTCACGTTCAGCGCCTTGAACAATTACCATTGGAGTATCTATTGTTCCAGGAGATACTGCATTTACTCTGATACGTGGGGCCACTTCACTAGCAACTGCACGCATCATCGCTTCAACTGCGCCACCAACAGACGATAAGGCGACTTGACCAGGCTGGCAATTACGCGCAGGAGCTCCAGACACCAAAGTAATTGATCCACCATCTGAGACATGTTTAGCTCCAAATCGAATAACATTCGCATAACCCCAAAGCTTATCGAAAGAAGCTTTGTAGCCATCCAAGTCCATTTCAAGGAACGGGCCATAAGCCCGTTTCCCGCCCGTCGCTGTTGTAACCAAAATGTCTATTTGCGATAGCTCGCTCAAAATTGCCTCAACAGCTTTACGATCCAGAACATCACACACGCGAGTAGTTATCCCGTTTGGCAGATCTCCCGCTTTATCAGGTTTGCGACTAATAGCCGTAACCTCAGCTCCATCCGCTGCTAGGAGAAGACTTGTTGCCAGCCCAATTCCAGATGTTCCTCCAAATACTACTGCTTTTTTACCAGATAAATCCATTGAAGCCCCTTTGATAATTTCTTTATTGATATTCAGTTTCCTTCGCTTACGCAAAACTTTTCACATAAATTTTTATATCACTGGTTTTAATTCTCTGATGATTGAATAGACTACTGCTTATTATTATTAATGTTTACCTTGGAGTATAACTTTGGAGATCTGGCAACTCACAGCTACGGAGCTAAGGCAAAAAATTTCGAAAGGCGAAATATCAGCCCGTGAAGCTACCGAAAGTCATTTGTCTCGGATGGATCAAGTAAATGGTAAACTAAATGCTGTGGCCGAAAGTTGTGAAACAGAAGCTCTCCAAGAAGCAGACGTAATAGACAGCAAACTTCACAAAGGAGATGAACTCGGAGCACTTGCCGGTGTGCCGGTAACTGTGAAAATAAACGTAGACCAAAGAGGTTATGCAACCACCAATGGCATTCAATTGCAGAAGGACCTTGTCGCTAAAATCGATAATCCTGTTGTAAACAACTTACGAAAAGCTGGGGCGATCATTATCGGCCGGACCAATACCCCCGCATTTTCACTTAGATGGTTCACACGAAATACAATTCATGGACATACGAAAAATCCACTTAATCAATTAGTTACTCCAGGTGGATCATCAGGAGGTGCGGCAGCCGCTGTAGCAGCCGGAATAGGAACTATTGGTCACGGTACTGACATAGCTGGGTCAATTCGCTACCCAGCCTATGCTTGCGGCATTCATGGGCTAAGACCATCACTGGGTAGAGTTGCTGCTCACAACTTTTCAGGTCCGGATCGCTTCATAGGAGCTCAACTTATGGCTGTATCTGGCCCACTCGCAAGAAACATCGAAGACCTTGAGCTCGGCATTGAAGTAATGGCTAATCACGACCATCGCGATCCCTGGTCAGTCGATATGCCACTAAAAGGTAAACCTTATTTAAAACGAATTGCTTTTTGCAACTCGCCAGAGGGAATAAAAGTTGCTCCCAGAATTGAAAAAGCCCTTCTCAGCGCACTAAAAAAATTGGAGCAGGCTGGTTGGGAAGTAGACGAAGTTAAAATACCGCCATTGCGTAGTGCAATGGAAAACCAGTTAGTGCTTTGGATGGCAGAAATGGACGAAAGTGCGAAGCATTTAGTGAGAAAGGAAAATGATCCAGATGCCATTCTTATTTACGACCGTTTACGAAAAATCTCCGAATACAGAAATCCAGATCAAATTATGGGTGCGCTTCAAGAGCGCGCTAATCTGACACGACAATGGAAAAAATTTCTATTCGATTACCCACTTCTATTATGCCCCGTTTCCTGCTCTCTGCCTTTTGACGATCTTCAGGATTTAAAATCAGAGGGGCATTTTGAAAAAATCATTGAAGATCAAATATTACAAATTGGATTACCGTTCATGGGTCTGCCTGGATTGACTGTTACAACAGATAGAAATGAAGATCGCCCTGTAGGAGTTCAACTGGTTGCATCACATTTTCGAGAAGACATCCTACTGGATGCGGCAAAACTTATTGCACCAAGATTTGATGTAATTTGACTTCAATAAAATATTTGAAAATTAGGCCTAGACTATCCCAAAATATCAGAAAGAATTTTATTTCCTAACAATAAACAAAGAATAATAAAGAAACATCCTAGTACAAACTCAAAAACCCTCGCCCTTGATTGAAGGAATTTCCTAAACTTTGGTAGTGCAATAATGAAAGTTAGAAAAATATACCAACTGGTATCAATTAAAGTTGCTGTAGAAACCATTATTGCTTTTTCTTGAAATGAAGAGGTGTCACCAACAAACTGGGTAAATATTGCCAAAAAGAAAAGCGCAATTTTAGGGTTTAAAAATACTATCAAAAATCCAGATCCAAAGTTCCCAAATAAAGTATAAGATATTTGAAATTTCTGTTGTCCTGACTCTGAGAGCGCAAAACTTGAGCTAAACATTATATATGCCAGCCAAAATAAAAATACTAAGCCGGCAACGTTAAGAAAATCTATCAAAAAAGGAATAAAAGATAAGGTAACACTCAAACCAAATGCGACTAAAAACGCATAGAAAAAAATACCGAGACCATGAGCCAAACCGAATACCATACCAGCTCGACGTCCTCCATCCATTACTGTTTTGGATAACAACGCAATACTGGGGCCAGGCGACGCTGCGCCAGCTAAACAGGCAGAGGCTAAAAGAACCCAAGTTATTAGAGTCATTTTTTGTTCACTAGATTGATAAAATTAACGTAATTTGCATCTTTTCATTTTGATATGATGTTATTGTTTTTACCATAAGCAAATTTCAAAGAAATCAATTAAATAGACAAACTAGAAAAATTATAAAAACTTTGATTCTCTATACATTTTAATAGTTATGTCGTTGTATCCCATAAGTGTATTTTAAGTGTATTTTGAGCAGTTTCTTGGCAGGAAGATATTAAAAGCAGAATGGTAAAATCGATAATAAATAAGAGTTTAATTAGAGATCTGACGCTTCGTCTGGATTTGCTAACAAAGCTAAGAAAAAAAGCTTACAGTTATCCATTGCTTGCAATGATACTTTCAAGTTGCGGAAGCAATACATCAAGCACAAAAACTACAACAGATACTACTACTGACGACACTTCAACAGTTCCTGTTACTTCAAATTCATTAGTGGTTGTTGCCGAAGTGGAAAACTTAGGTTTGGCTGGGGTAAACGATACGATAACTGCAACAAGTTCTACTTTGATATCCGGTACAAGTGTTGCCGATACGGACCCTTACGATAACGATACACTTACAATAACCGCTAATGACGATATTATCGGTACACCAACAGTAAGTGGCATAGAGAAGATTATTTTTACGACTTCGGCCACAAAGTTGGGTGACGATTATGAGTTTGATGTGAACTTGGTGAACATCACCAGGAGTGACACTGTAAGTTTTGAAAATACTAATTCAAACTCTTTAGTAAAAACACTCGATTTAATAAATGTCGGCGCAACTATTTCTGTAGGCTCACATTTTTCAACAATAAAAGTTGCAGGCCAATCAGACAAAGATATAAACTTAAATATTTCAGCCGACACTGCTTTATCGACAACTGGTTCATCCAAAGATCTAATTGTAAATGCAGGTGGGAAAAGTGTCACATTAACCTCTTCTACTGCAACTCAAGACATAATAATCAACAAAGCATATGCTGCAGACATTACGGCTGCATCAGCACTCAGAAATGTGGCGATTACCAGTAATGGGGATGTTACGCTACGGGACTTGAGTGCCTTAAAAGGGAATATAGATGTTACCAATGTGGGTACTATTAATGTAATTAGCGCAACAAATACTACTGGAACGCTTAATCTGACTAATGAAAGAGCACCTTTAGGCACTGATATCACAATTACAGACGCTAACTCAGCTGGAAAAGCAACTATAAAATCGGCAGGTTCAATTACCGCAACATCTAATAATGGCTTGGCTTCCGCACAAATTCTCAATCTTACTGCTGCAGAGGAATCTACGATATACTCAGATAGTGTTAGCAACCAAGATGTAAGCGTTAATGCCATAAATTCTTTAGGAAATTCAACGAACTTTAATCTTTATGCATCAACCTTAGAAAAGTTAACCTTAGGTGGCTCCTCTCCCCTGGTCGTAAGTATAGACTCTGCAGATATTTCAACTGAGACTGTTGTAAATACTAACTCAGAAGCAACTCTCTGGTTAACAGGTGCGACAGCAGATTTTACGAATGTCGCAACGTCTGTAAAGCTCAGGTTAAAAAACTTCGATGGAAAAACAATTACAATAAAAGACAGTCAGGATTTTTATCTCGATACGGAAATTGCTCAAACCTCTTCAACTTCTGCACCAACTTTTGACCATAAAACAGACGCAACAAGTTCTACCACAAACGCACTGACACTAAAAACTTTTGATTCAAACACATCAAATGGCGATAAATCGGCTAATATTGCTGGCTTAAACTTTGTAGATGTTCAAACACTCAATTTAAGTCTTTTAGATGATTTAAATCTTGACAGCTCCGCCGATTTAACTGGAGCTGATCTCACTAGTGTTGTGGTTACCGGGACAGGTGACTTTGATCTCAACAGCAATACAATCACCGGCAGCAGTTCAACCAGAGTAGCATTAAATGCATCAAGTTTGTCAGGATCTGCGACACTTAACTTAGACGGGACTACCAATGGCGTAGCTAATATTCAGACAGGATCAGCAGCGGATAGTATAAAAATAGATGGAATAACCGCAGATTCGAATGGATTTGTGATAGCATCAAACGGATCTAATGATTCAATAAGAATTACAACGAATGGAGATGGATCATCCGCCAAAATAAACATCAACGCAGGTGGTGGAGGTTCAGACACACTCTCTCTTGCTGCAGGCGTAGATTTAAGTGCAAGCAATCTAACCCTCACTTCCGTTGAACGCATCTTGTTAACAGGCGGCGGGACAACCCAAAAAATTGCCGCAAGTGACGTGTCTGGGGCAACCCTGCAACTTGCAGAAGATGGAACTGGTACTGCCGTATTTACAGTTGTTGCCGATCAAACAACAATAAACTTATCAAATTTTACTTTCGCCTCCTCCTTTGCGTCAGGCACAGACAGTGTTGCCGTGAATGCTAGCTCCTCAAGCTCTGGGGTGACTGTTACTGGGACCAGTGGTGATGATACAATAACTGGGTCAAATGCAAATGATAATTTAAGTGGCGGAGCATCCGCCGATACTATTTCCGGAGGCACCGGAAATGACACAATAAATGGCGGATCAGGGGCCGACACACTGACTGGAGGAGCTGGCGACGACGAGTTTGATTTCGCATCAGGAACATCAACTGAGGCTTCTATGGATAAGATAACCGATTATCAAGCTGCCGCCGCCGATGCAGATAATGATACAATTGACTTAGTAACTGGAGCTAAAGGAGCAAATTCTGGATCTATCGACGTGAAAAGTGCGATTGCCGGTGGTAGTGGAGGTGAAACGGTTACGGCTTCCGTCACAAATGGAGTTGCAACTTTATCAGGGTCAGATGCTGGTCTTATCAACACTCTTTCGGAATGGATCGACGCAGTATCAGTCGATGGCGTTATAAAGAAAGCTGCAGATGATGCAGATGCCGTTGGTGTAGTTGCATTTCAACTCAGCGGAAATACATATATTGTTGAGAGTAATGATACATTCGACAACAACACGGCAAACGTGTCTATTGTGAACGTGATAGAGTTAACGGGTTTAACTGGGGTCACTGCAGTCGCAGACGCGGCTGCCGCAAACACCATTCTTATCGCATAAAAAGCATAATAAATTTTATTCGGAAAAGTACTTCTGTATTTTTCTATCAATCTACCTGCATTGATATAAGCTTTAAAAAATACCCATACAAAGGGGTTAAGGCAGCTACTGCAAATGCTGGCATTATAGCAGAAAAATCCATCTGGGCGGCAGAGGGGCTGCTCGCTATCATTATAACCCCTACCAGAAACCCTAACCAGCCACCACGGACAGCACCATCTCCAAAGCGGGTAACTCTGTTATCCCCATCTTTCGTCCCTAGCATGTGGCCGACAGCAATGCCCAACACAAATAAAAACGCTAACAGATCAATGGCTGGACCTATATCACCAGCTGCATTAAATGCACCGACTACGACTATGACTATTAATGCAAGACCCACATACCTCATCTTTTAAAACCTTTTCAATTTGTAAAATTATATGGAGAAAGCATATATAAATACTCATTGATGGGAAGTACAAAATCATTACTATCTAACAAGAATATATTATGTACACTTACTGTTATTAAACGGAAACAATTTTAACTTAAACTCAAACGGTAGAACCATCCAAACCAATTACTATTTGAAAATTTGTAAAGGAGTATAAAATGGCAAAAGGTTACCTAATGGCAAACTTGCGCGTCAACAACCAAGATATTTTTAAAGAATTTTCATCTGTAGCACTGCCTTTAATAGAAAGCTTCGGTGGCAAGCTATTAGCCCGTGGTCCTCATGCAGATCGACATGAGGGAAGTGTTTCAGGTATTGTCACACTTATTGAATTCGAAAGTAAAGAAGCTGCTGAAAAATTTTATTTTAGTGACGAATATCAAGCTGCAAAATCTATACGGGACAAGGGTGTTGATACCGACCTTATGATTATAGAAGGCATGTAAAAGTTTAAGAATTATCGGATATAGGGAAAAGGATCCCCATTGAAAGACTCTCCACACTTGCAAAACTTTCCCCAGCTAAATGCTTTTCGCGGAAAGCCTGGATTTATCGGCTTGATTGGTCACCGGGGCGCTAGGGGATTAATGCCAGAAAATACGATCGAGGGTTTCGAGTACATTTTAGACAACGAGATAAAAGCGATCGAGTTTGACGTTTTACTTACAAAAGATGAAATACCAGTAATTACTCATGACTTTTATTTATCAAAAGCGATAACAAGAAATTCTGAGGGTAATTGGCTTTCGAAAGATGGGCCACGAATAAGTAATCTTACAAGCTCTCAGCTTGAAATGTTTGATGTTGGCGGTGTGGATAAAAGTAGTTCTTATGGTCGTTTATATCCGGAACAAGCTTGCTTATCAGATGTTCGCATACCCAAATTAACTGATCTACTTGATCTAGCCTGTCTTCCAAAAGGTAAAAATCTATTCTTACTATTAGAGATCAAATCTGAACCGTTAGTCAAAAAAAGTACGATTATTGAAAATATAGTTTTTGAAATCGAAAAAAGATCTTTGTCAAATCGCACAGTTTTGCACAGCTTTGACTGGGACTTATTAGAAGAGTGTAATCGTTTGGCCCCAAACATGCCACGATCATACTTATCTCAGCTGCCCGAAAGTTTGGATGATCCATACGATAAACCTTGTGAAGAAATTTCACCTGATTTCTCATCTTTCAACAGGTCTATACCTGAGGCCATTCAAGTTGCGGGTGGGCACTTATGGTGTCCATATTTTAAAGATGTAACTGCAGATCTTGTTGCCGAAGCACATAGCTTAGGTTTGCCGGTTTGCACTTGGACGGTAAACGAGGTTGAAGATATGGAAACTATGATCGATATCGGTGTAGATGGAATTATAACTGATTACACCGATCGCGCAAAAAAAATTTTTAAATCGCGCGGGCTGCGTTGGCAGTGACTTAGAGAGAGCTTAGAGAAAGTACCTTTAAACCTCCATCCAAGCGTATATCATTTTTGCTTTTTGAATTGCCTCATCTTCAGTAATAAACTGGATACTACTTTCCTCTCCAACAAAAAACCAACCTGAGGTGTCTTCAGGATCGCGGCGGTACGCTTTGAATGAGAATTTGCTATTTTCTAAAAGAATAATATCAACGCATAAAAACCCAGTTCTATCCTCAAAAGAGGACACTACTTTGTTCTTTTTATATTCAGACAAATTTACTTTCTTTTCGCTGAAGTATATTTTTCTGACGCTTTGTAGTATTCATCAAACCCAATATTTTTTCGAAGTTCTGCAAAGTCTAATAACAACTCATCTCGTGGCAAATCATCTTTCATTAGTTCCAAAGTGGATTTCATGGCGCGCATAGATGACGATAACAAAGTTAAAGGATAAGCCGCGATTTGATATCCTAAATCAGAAAGGTCTCGCATGGAGAGGTTGGGCGTAAGACCTCCCTCCACTATATTTGCCATTTTACAGCCAGGAACTTCTCTGCAAATTAGCTGCATTTCATGAATATCCTTTGGTGCTTCGACAAAAAGAATGTCCGCACCGATTTCATGGAAAACTTGTGCACGATTTATAGCTTCCTCTATGCCATGAGTATGATTTGCATCCGTTCTAGCCATAATTAGAATATCAGCTCCGTCAGCCTTTGCATCAACTGCCGCCTGAATTCTATCAAACGCTTCCTCCCGCGAGACCACATCCTTCCCAGGGGTATGCCCACAACGTTTTGGCGCTATTTGATCTTCTATCAATGCGCCAGCACATCCAGCGCGGGCTAATCCACTTACCGTTCTCTTTACATTCATCGCATTACCGTAACCGGTATCGCCATCTGCTATCATGGGTATTTTTATTGCCTCCGCAATATTGCGAGCCTGATCGACTACTTCACCATAGGACATCAAACCAAGATCAGGAGCACCCAACCTGGAAGCCGACGCTGCAAAACCAGACATAAACGTCAAGTTAAATCCAGCCTGCTCAATTAGCTTTGCTGAAAGGGCATCAAAACAACATGGCATTGGTAGAAATTCACCTGAGGCGATCAAATTTCTTAAAAATGATGTCGCATTATTTGAAATGTTCATCAATACCTCGCTAAAGCTTAAAAGGAATATACAAAACTAAATCTGACCAGACGTACATAACCATAACGGTAAAAACCATAAGTGCCAAAAACGGAAGAACTCCCTTGGCAACTTCGCCTAATTTAGCACCGGCAACTGATTGAATAACATATAAATTTAACCCAACAGGCGGGGTGATTAAAGCACACTCGACCATTACAACCATAAAAATACCAAACCAAATGGGGTCAATACCCATACTCATGGCAGCTGGCAGGAGAACGGGCACCATGATCAAAACCATAGATAATGTTTCAAAAACTAAACCCATCGCGATCAAAACTGCGCATACAACTATAACGAACAGCGTTTTACTGTTTACATATGTTTCAATCAGCCCAGATATGTCCTGCGGAATTCTATATAAAGTTATCGCCTTCCCGAATATTTTGGCGCCAGCAATAATAATAAGGATTGCAGCTGTTGTAACCATCGCCTCAAAAACAGCTCGCCTAAAATCGCTAAATGAAAGAGACCGTTTAAGCACAACCGTCAAAAAAATGGCTAATGCGAAACCCACTGCAGCTGCTTCAGTTGGGGTGAAAATACCTGCGTAGATACCGCCGAGTACAAGCGCTGCAAGTGCTATCGTAGGAATTACTTTAATTGAGTGCCTGATGCGATCCTCTCTCGAAGCTTTCTTGGTGGGTGTATAACCACCAAAAGCATGCGCATAAATTATTGAATAAATTATGAATAATCCTATCAAGAATATCCCTGGCCCTATTCCGGCTAAGAAAAGAGAAATAACACTTTCCTCAGTAATAAAACCATAGACAATCATAGGAAGACTAGGTGGTATCAAAATTCCTAAAGTTCCACCTGCTGCTAAAAGACCGTAAACAAAATTCTTATTGTAACCGCGCTCTATCATTTCCGGGATTGCAACAACACCAATTGTTGCAGCAGTGGCTACAGAAACACCTGAAATGGCTGCAAAAATTCCACAAGATATAATTGTAGCGATCGCTAAACCACCAGGCCAATGACCCACCCAAGATTGAACCGCGCCGTAAAGCTCACGGCCACATCCACCGTAAAGAAGAATGTTACTCATTAACAAGAACAAAGGCACTGCAAGCAATATGAAACCGTCTAGTGTAGACAATATAGCTTGGGGCGCCATAAGTGGGGAAAATCCCTCAAATAGTAGCATTCCAAGCCCCAGGCTACCCAATGAAAAAGCTACTGGTAAACTGGCAAGTAGTAGTGCAAACATGACACCTAGTATTAGAAGAAGTTTCATTCATGACCTCCTGTAGGTATGGCTTCACCTGACACTAGTTTCCATATTTCGATGATTGCCTGCACGGCAAGAAATGCAAATAATACTGGCACTGGAACCTCAGCGATCCACGAAGGTAAATCCAGTAGGCTTCCAGTAGTTCTTCCTCGCTCGAATGAATCATAAAAGATATTCCATCCATAAATTACTACAAAAACGCTGAACCAAATTAAAACTGCCATTGTCAGAATACCTACGAACCTCTGCACTTTTTCATTTAAAAGCGAAGTTATGGCATTAATTTGGATATGTCGTCGGTTCTGAAGCAACCAACATAAGGATAATAACGTTCCGTAAATTAAACAAAGCTGAGACAGCTCTGCGGCCCACTTTGTCGGTGCCAAAAAGAAATATCTAGCAACTACTTCATAACTGAGCATAATTCCCGAAGCTACAAACAACCAGGCGGCCAACCACGCAAGTAAAAGCGTTAACCTTTCAAAACTATTTGCAAATAATTTCATGCACTCGCCTCATAAAAAGAAGGCCACCTGTTTCAGCGGTGGCCTTCTAAATATCATATTACAGGTCAGTATCCGGAAGCCACTTCCAGTAGCTGTGCGCCTAATGCTCCTGCCTTAGCTTTATAGTCATCATAAACAGACGCTGATGCGGCTTTAAAAGCTGCAATATCTGAAGCGGACGGCGTAACGACATTCATTCCATTACTTTTAGCGATTTCGTATGCTTCTGCTTCAATACTGGCCATCTTATCTCGAACAGACTTCTCTGCTACAGCAGCTGCATTGCTAATGATGGAACGCTGGCCATCGGTTAACCCATTCCACCAATCTGTATTTGTAACTACAATAAATTCTATATCGGCGTGATTTGTAACTGTAATTGTATCCATCACTTCGTAAAGTTTCCTTGACTTTACTCCAGAGACTCCGGTCATACCGACATCTACAGTGCCGCGCTGGTATGCCAAATATTGTTCTGATCCAGATATAAGGGTTGGTGCTCCACCAGTTGCTTCAACAAACTGCCCTAACGTTTTACCAAAAACACGTACTTTTTTACCCTTCATATCATCAGGGTTTTTAATTGCAGCTCCATTGGAGAGCATTATAGCACCACCATAAGCCTGCCACCATAAAACCGTGGAACCAGTGCCTTTTATCGCTTCATCAATCGGCCCTCGAATTGCTGAGCCTTTTGAAACTGCCTTTCGCACTTTTTCTTCCGTGTCAAATAGAAATGGCTGATAGAATATATCCACTGCGGGTATATCGCCGACGTATCGAGTAAGAGATGCAACACCAGCTTCGATAGAACCTGATCCCACTGCAGCAGGTACTTCTTTATCTTTATACAACTGCGCAGAGTCGTATATCTCAACTACAATATCGCCACCTGATTTACTTTCCACCTCTTCTTTGAAAAGAAGTAAGTTCTGTCCCAAGTGACTTTTTAGTGGTAGCTGAAGTGAAATTCGCATAGTTACATCAGCACTAAAAGCCGGTAACGAAATAAATAAAGAAATGGCTGATACTAACCAAAGTTTCATAATAGATTTCATGATTTCCTCCCATCTAATTTTTAGATCTAACTTCATCATGAAATTTAAATCAAATTAATTTTTGGCATCAAAATATAAAATAGGCTACTCTCCTTTCATTAATGCGAAGTTTTTGACATAACTTAAAGATAATATCAGTACCCACGCAACGAACTTCGCTTGCACCGCTGAATCGTCAGATACTGGGCGCGGTTTGGTAGGGTTCAACAATTTATCAGTTGGGGACCCGTCTCTAAGCTTCTAACCAAACAGTCATAAGCCTAGGTTCCACATCCAAATAGGTATTACAGCAAAGTGGATTAATATAATTATGAACAGCATTAAATACACTGTACGTTTTTGTGGATTGACCTTCTTTATTAGTGATAATGCCTTCTTCACCAATAAACCTCTACATCTTTATGGCTATCATTATTTACTGCACTGCCTGTCTGCGCCAAAGAACTTTTCCCAACATAAACTAGACGCATTTGGCTATTCCCTTGAAAGCCACACTTTGTACATCTAGCCCTACGCAGCACTTCAACTGAGGTAATGTCCTCGCCATACTCTTTCAACAAAGCGGAAACTGGAACCATGGCATTGTGACGGCACACATCATTTTTACATTCAATGTAAAAGTGGTGAGACTTATTTCGTTTTAACTGGATCATAGCAGTATCGTATTCAGATTCGCAGTAAACACCAACAGCTGATCACATACAGTGGCTCTACAATTTCATCTGCTACAAATGAGTATGCCTAATTTGCAACTTATAGTCCTATTACTGTACTTGTTACTTGCTATTGTTTATTTACTGTCAATAAATCTTGCGTCATCTAGAGAGCAAAAATGTACGAATTAAAACCAGTTATTAGCGCCATTGTTATTTCACTAATTGTCTTTGGCTCAGTCACTGCAGAGGAAGGCGCCGAAACACGCTTGTTGGAAACTAATAAATGTGTGGAATGTGATCTTAATAATGCAGAATTAGAAGGGGCAAAGCTCAGACGGGCAGACTTTAGAGGTGCATATCTATATCGGGCGAACTTAGAGTACGCTGATCTTCGTGGAGCTAACTTTTCTGGTGCAGATCTGAGTAACGCAAGATTAAGAGGGGCAGACCTAAGAAACGCAATCTTCAATGGTGCGGTCTTGAAATACACTAATTTTGGTGATGCTGATTTAAGTGGAGCAAGCTTTGTAGATGCCAAATTAAGAGGTGCAAGGTTCGCAAATACTAAAGTAGATGGTATACAGTTTTAACTCAATTGGATATTTACATTAACAAATAGGACATTTTGCTTGCTTGAACGGAGAAAATTTTTTGCTTATGAATTTACAAAGTCTTTACAAAGAGATCACCGCAAAAAAGAGTATCCACCTTTAGCGGTATTCAGTCAGGACGTTGTAGGCACCAAAATCTTCCTGCAAGGCTTCTTTGAATTGCAAGAGTTGCAATCTATACAAGAGCACATACTGCCACAGTTAAAACATAGATCTATATTCTTGGATATTGGTGCAAATGTTGGGAACCATACGGCTGCACTTGGACCATTTTTTGAAGAAGTTATTGCATTCGAACCAAACCCACGAACGGCAAAAATATTAGAAGCAAATGCAATGCTGTTCTCGAATGTTCGTGTTTGCCCTTTTGGTTTGTCGGACAAAGAGGAATGCGTTCAAACCTCATATCAGGATCATAATGTGGGTGCAGCATCAGTTACTTCTGGGAACAAATACAAAAATAAAGTAGAGTTCCATTTAAAAGTGTTAGATGAGCAATTATCAACCGAACAAATGTCTGCAGTATCCTTAATAAAGTTAGACGTGGAGGGTCACGAATACGAAGCCCTCAGGGGTATGTTACGCACACTTAAAGAAAGTTCACCTTTAGTATTATTTGAAATCAACGTTTCAGAAATAGTAAACGGCACTACACAAGCAAAAGAACTTTTATACGAAAACGGATATACAAACTTTTATAGCCTAGATGACATTTCCCCTTTTGCAACTTCTGCAATTCGACTTTCTAAATTACTTAATACATTTTCAGTCTTAATTTTCGGCAAAAAACTTCGTGGAAGACTGGTCCCCCGAAAAGTAGACGGAAAGCTACAAAACAAAGGTTACAAAATGATGGTAGCATCAAAACATAGCTTGCCGTTTGGTTAACCGTTATTAAGCAAAAAGTTAAAGCTTTAGTTTCGCTAGTTCCAATAAACCATCATCACACGCCAGCATCCAGTAGTCAGATAAAAAAGGCTGCCGAAGCGACCGCTTAGGATGGCCCATTTAGTCCACTAGTCCATAGGTAACCTCAACCCAAACTAGGATTTAGAGAAATACTTAATTCTAAAGGTTTGGTAGTTGACAGTCGAGTTTCTGTGAACCTATGTTCGAAAAAGGTAAAACAACAATAGACCGTTAAATGACAGCTACTACGCTAATAAATTACTCAACACGAGACTTTGCCAGTAAGGAAGACCTGGAACTATATCTGGAGCGTCAAGATGCTGCCTTCTCGCCAGAAGTTACAAAACTTTTTACAGACGCAGGTATGTTACGTAGAGTTGTAACTCGGATTTGGAATAAAAAGCACACTTTTCGGGTTGGCATAGTATTTGAGTACCGTGATCAAGCCGCTTTTGAAGCCTGTAAACCTCTCCTAGAGAAACATTACCTTTCAGCCGTTGAAGGTCTGGCTACTCAAGTGTTTGGTTCACGAGGAGTGGTTCTTCACGAATTTGTTTCAGATGAGTTTCAAGGTTAAACACCAGCAACTTTTGCCCTATCTTACTCAATAGAATGGGCTACTAGTCCACAGTTACCCCCCCTTTGATCACAATGTTAGCAGTAAAATGTTTCCTCTGTGTGTCCCAAAAAACAAAAGGCTTAGCGTTATTTTTGCTAAGCCTTTGATTCAAATGTCGCACCATTAAATTATAAAGTGCAATTTGATAATCAGAAGATTATATTTTGACGTATAAACCAAAAAGGGTAGTGAAGATGATCTCAGATCAAGTTTATAATGTGTTAACGACAGGTGTAGGCCATATTGGATGTGCGTCTTCTTCGTTGAGACCATTTCATGCTGATGCACTGGGCGTTTGCTGTGACCAAGCCACGGGCAGTATTGTTTGCTGTCTGAACAAAGAGACAAACAAGCCATTTGTACAAACTTTAGAGATAGGCTCACGTGTCAGTCTTTTCGTAGGTGTTATTAGTCACGAAGCGTACAATGTGAAAGGTGATGTAACAGATCTGCGTGATGTTTATGATGATGAAAGACAAGCCTGCAATGACCTAAGAAAACAAATGTATAGTCTTTATGGTGAACTAGGGATTCCTGAAAATTTAGCTGAAAAGTATTGGTTGAAACCCGCAAACCTAGCAGTAGTTTTTTCAGTCGAAAAAGTTTTTGTTCAAACGCCCGGTCCTGATGCAGGGAAACAGATCTAACATTTGGGAGAAATAATATGATTACTGATGACCACCTTCCTGCGCTGCAAGGCATGTTTCCAAGTTGGATTACGACCGTATCAAATGATGGTGAGCCAAATACAACGGTTATATCACAAATATGGCATGTAAGCGAAACAGAGGTTGCTCTATCTTTTCAGTTTTTTAACAAAACGAAAAAAAATATAAGCCAGAACCCATTTGCGTTTGCTACGATAACTAACCCTGCTTCTTTTGACATGTATACGCTTGAACTGGAGTATAGTAGAACTGAGAATGAGGGCGATCTGTTTGATGAGATGGACATGAAACTCGAGGCAATTGCATCTATGAGTGGAATGTCAGGCATTTTTGAGCTTAAAGGTGCCGATATTTACACTGTGCTATCAATTTCTAAAAATAATTTATAGAGTAAGTAATATTGATTGCGAGACAAGGCAATCACGGGAAAACTTTATAGGTGGGATCAAATGATTGATAGCGATGCCAAAACCGTAATTGAGCAGCTAGAACGTCGCAATAAAGAGATTGAAATCATTGAGAGAGTCGCATCGCAGATTAGTAAAACTTTGAACTTGGATGCGATTGCCAAAACCATGCTTGTCAGCATGGAAGAATATTTCGATTTTAAGCATTCAATGATCTTATTACTCGATAATACGGAAAGCGTTCTAAAAGTCATAGCAACTCATGGCTACAAAGATGAAGGTATTGGAGCTGAGGTAAACATTGGCGTTGGTGTGATAGGCATGGTTGCCAAAAAAAAGAAATTGATGCGCATGGCAAATCTTGGTGCGCAAAAGCAATACATGCAGGCTATAAAACAACAGATCAAACCCTCTAAAGATGCAGCGGCTGATGAGGAAATAAGTCTTCCCGGCCTGAAAAATGCTGAAAGTCAAGTCGCAATACCAATGTTGATGGAGGACGAATTAATTGGGGTTTTTTCGGTAGAGAGTGAAAAAGTAAATATCTTTGATAAGTCCGATGAGCTAATAATTAAAATTCTTGCAAACCAAACGGCTAACGCTTTGCAGAATGCTAAACTCTATCAGTCAGAGCAGCAACGCTTGCAAGAATTAGATAAAGCACACGCAGAGCTTGCTGATCTGAATACCAATTTAGAAAAAAAAGTTGAAGACCGTACAAAAGAATTGGTAGCCCTTTCGGAAAAGTTAGCAAAGTATTTTTCGCCACAAGTTTACGATTCTATTTTTTCTGGAGAACTTGATGTAAAAATTCAGACGCAGCGTAAGCCACTAACCGTCTTCTTTTGCGACCTGCAAGGTTTTACACGACTGACTGAACGGCTTGAACCGGAGGTACTAACGGAACTTTTAACTCAATACCTGACGGAAATGTCCAAGATTGCTATTCGTTGGGGAGGGACTATTGATAAATTTATTGGCGACGCAATTCTGGTATTTTTTGGTGACCCAGAAAGCAGGGGGAATAGAGAGGACGCATTGGCTTGTGTTTCAATGGCTCTCGAGATGTTAGAAAAGCTGGAGCTCCTTCGCGAGGCATGGCGTGAAAGAGGGTTAGCAAGATCACTTAATGCAAGGATTGGTATTCACTCAGGTGTATGTACAGTTGGAAATTTTGGATCTGAGGATAGATTAGATTATACAGTTATTGGCAATGGAGTAAACCTAGCGGCAAGGCTCGAGTCTTACTCGGACGCAAATAAAATTCTTATTTCCGAAGACACTTATCTATTGGTAAAGGAAGAAATAAAATGCATCAAAAAGCAAGAAATCTCAGTAAAGGGAATTTCTTATCCAATTCAAAGTTATGAAGTATCAGGATTTTCATCTAACAGCAGTCTCTATTCGTCAAAACTGGTTAAATCAATCCCGGGCTTATCATTAACTTTCGACCCTAATGAAATTGAGGACAGCGATAAAGCAATGAAACTCATTTCAGACGTATTAAGTCGTCTTGTTTAAGTGTATACCAGCCCGCTTGATTTTGCATAAGCCCTCAATATAAATGGCTAAAAGTAAACCGTCACACCCATAACACAAAAAACTAAATTAGCAGTTTTTAACGAAAATGTTACCCCAGATGTTACCCTAAAAAACAAAAGGCCCAGCGTAATTTTCGGTAAGCCTTTGATTTAAATGGTGCCCCCACACTGGGTTCTGCTCCGTACTACGGCACTGCATCTGAGCTAACACCCTGTTTTTATTACATACAGCATTCACTAGTTCATCTCAATACTGCGTATCTTGGTCAGTAATATGGTCAGTAATTCCTTATCGTTACTAGTATAGGGGTGGCACTGGGGTGTGGCTTACTTAATGTAACAATGACCTACCGCTTAACCGTGTGTAAGACATACCCATGCAGGGGCCATAGTGGGTGTATGGGTAGTATGTATATACGCTCTTACACAGATATGGTGTTGCTTATAGTCAAGCAGTTAAATATTAGCAGGATGTCGGTGTATCGTAGCTTGCAGGGTTAGTTATGGCAGAGAAGAGGAGCCTTTTACACAGCACCAGTTTCTAGCACTTATGATGACATCCTTTTTTAAAGCAATACTACGTGAACAAACCGCCAAGCCACTAAAATAAACATTGCAATCAGCGCAGCATAAATAAGCATATTAAAAAAAAACCTCATATCTAATAGTTTAAGCCTGAGACCAGTATTCTCAATATGGTTAGATGTGACAAATCACCTCTTACAAAGAAAACTATCACTATTTTCTTTATTTTAGATGCATCATTAGCATTGAAATAAATTAAATACTCATCTCAAAACACAGATAGTGCGCCATGCTGTCGCAACCTATTAATATTGATGATCCATCGACTGAATACACTCGTATGCAATACAAAGTTTTTCGTTTCTGATAATTTGGAAACCCAAACAACAGGTAAAAAGTATTATAAATGTAGGAGACATTTTAAATGGACATGTTCGTAAAACGTATTTCAATGAGAATACCAGATTTTTGTATGAGCCATTGGTTATTAAGGATACCATTAATAGTAGTTTTTGCTCAACAAGGTTTAGACAAATTACCAGTAGATGCGGAAACAGCAGCTTCATTTGATTTACCATATCTAGTTTGGTGGGTGGTCGCTTACGGAGAATTAGGAGCAGCAGTTGGTTTATTTTTTGGTGGTCTTTTTTTCACAGATAAAATCTCTGAGTTGGTAAAAGAGGCTAGTGATATATTGACTAGGTTCAGTGGATTTACCATCGGTTGCATCATGACAGGAGTTATTTGGATTGCACAACCCGAAAGTGTTTTAGATGTCCTACTTTATGACAACTTTCACGTTATGCTTTGGCTTGGTGGATTATATTTCGCACTGAGAGGCAATAGAACTTAGGTTTATCAAGAAGTTTGGATCATAGTTTAAAAGTAGCCATCGCAGCGGTGTTTTCACCTAAGGTTTTATCTATAATTTCATCACGAGTTGTATCAGGTTCCTCTGTAATATTTTGAGGGTCATCACTCTCTAGCTCTTCCGCAATGAGATACTGCTTATGGCTAGGCAGTCTTCAGTACATCTCTCTAGTCTGTTTCAGATAAGAGCTAGGCTTTAAGCCAAGCCGTGACTGCCTACTAAATGTTCATCCTAAAGAGAGAGCATTTCATTTAGCGTCAGGGTGTTTTCTACTAGAGAATATGCACTTACCAAGTTGCTAGCGATGTTGGGCGCTGTGGGTAGAGATGGGGCTGATTAAACCGCCCCAACTAAGTTTGGATTTACATTTGCTGTTACTGGTTTTGTACCGAATTTCTTGTGGTAATTGTTTTCCAGTTTTTTCGCTGCTGCTTCTCTGTCTTCTCTGTCTAACTCCTTGCGAACTGACTCAACAACATTTTTTGCAAAAGTGTCTCTTGACTGCCCAATATCGTCTAAAATTCTATCAGACATTGTTGCTAAAGTTCTATTTGCTGCACTTGCAGCCTGAGCAAGTATTATTGCCCTATATATTTTTCTAAGCATAACATTTTTCCTTTCTTTGTTATGCCTAAAATATAGTATGTACGGCCTAAATTTTCATCATACACTAGGTCAAAGCCGCTATGCAATTAGATCAAATCAAGTTTACGCAAAGTCATCCTTGATTATTGCTGCAACGCAGTATATTTCTCAGATTATAGAGTGGTTCCTCCCCAATTTGCCACTCTCTTACAAAAAACGCCAATGCTCTTCAAACCAGGTTGTTGGCGTTTTTTATTTGAAGAACCGCCAGTATATTTTGAAATAGCTAGGTGTAGTTCTTAATTGTCTACCTTCCCGAAACCTATTACCTTTGATGCATGATCCAGTTAAAACGAAATAAGTCTCACCACTTCTACATTAAATGTAAGAATGATAGCTGTCGCCATAACGCTATGGTTCCAGTGTCTGCATTATTAAAAGAGTACGGTGAAGATATTACCTCTGATGAAGTACTGCGCAGAGCCAGATGTACGAAGTGTGGCTTTCAAGGGAACAACCAAATGCGTCTAGTCTATGTTGGAAAGAGTTCGGTGGCTCAAACTGGTAGAGCTGTAAATTCAGAAAGCATAAAGGATGTAGAAAATGTTTGATAAAATGCCAAGGCGGTCAGCCCAAGTATAATTAATACGAACAGCAACTTCTCGTAAATGTTCAAGAGTCTTATCCAATCCTTTGTTTGCTGATTTCAGAACAGGGTAGCTTATGAAAGTTTTTTAGGCGGGTAGGGAGTTATTAGCTTAAAGATAGCTGACTGCTTTTTGGTTGTTGTAGGGGCTCGTTGTGATTGAGGAGATTTGATTAAAACGAGGCTTGCGTTTTTGTTGTACATCACCAGAAAGGTAACATTTAGCTCCTTCGATAGATCTTTCGCCATTATATTTCCCTTTAGCAAGTATTAAGTAATAATTTCGATGCTTTTTTATGGCCGATAGGTCTAGCCTAATTTTTGAGGAATTATGTTTTCTAATTACTGTTCAAAGCGATTAAAATCCCTAGGAGTATAAGTGAGAAACTCAATATTCCAAACAAGATAACCACCTCCATAGTTACTCCAATTTGGATTAGCCCAAGGGTTTTCGACCATGTTGTATCTAACATCACTTACCTCAGCTTAATAAGTTGTTTAACGTTACCAAAATGAATTGAAAGTTTTATGACGATGAAGATTACTTCATTTAGAATAGGAATTTTTTGGGATGTATTGAACCCTTACCAAAGAAACCAAGCATACCTGCTTGCTCGGCAGCTACTAGCTACAGGCCTTTCCTTAGACTGTTATCTCAGAATAACTCAGCGTCTTTGTGCAACGCTGCAAAATTGCGGGAAGACTTTTGCCCATCCTTAATTTATGATCGTAAGGGTGGATCGAAATGCGAAGGGGCTTGTTTGTTGGCATCCATAAGACTACGTTATTGAGTACGCGAAGTGCAAGCTCTCGGGTGAAAGTGTCGGCTTCAAACCCTACTAATGGAAGACGCTTTGTCTGTCCGGTTTGGGTAAAAACTACGCCTGAAAGAGTTTCGACCCAAGTGTACCCGCAACTGCGCAGTCCCCTTTTCGAAATGCTCCCAAGCGCCCAGGCTGGAGGAACATAGAGCGAAGGTTGGTCAAATCCGTTTTTAACAAACCAATTGCATGACTTTTGCATTAGATCCACAATCTCGTTGGGATTTAGACTCAAGTGCTCGGCAACACCACGAGATAAGATCAAGCCGTGCAAAAGGTGCCAGAATGTCTTCTTTGAGACGCAACGATGGACCCATCCATGTGCTGCCAGTTCATAACCCCTTTTCTGCCACTGCCGAAGTTGATTAATTTGTGCTGGTTGCCAATCTAGCCCTGGGACAACAAACAAAGTGACCCGCCGAAGGCCGAACGAGCGGCATATTTCCAAAAGCTCAGCTACCTCTTTTATGGTGTTTGGCATCACGTCATGTATGGAAACAAGCGCCTTCATTGGAGGGTTCCCCTATTACCTAGGCTATCTTTAGTTATTGTTTGGCAGTGGCTGCGTCAAGAAAGTCCAACCAATCCGATATCGCTTTTTCATTGAATTCGCGGACAGCTCGCCAACTTTGTCGGGCGTGGCGGTCTCGATCCTCAGGCTTTTGCTGAGGGATGTCAGATAAGACTTTGGTCAAAGATGTTTCTGGGGAAGTAATGAAAACCCCATTGGCAAGTGAAGGCCACTTTGAGATACCACATCCCTCGCTTACAACGACAAAACGCTCTCTCGCTAGAGCTTCTAAGGCGACGGTGCCGAATGTTTCGTAGGCAGACGGCAACAACAGAATATGCGCTGCATCAATTTCTTCACGCACACGTTTGCGTGGTAGCCATCCGAGATATGATAGATTTTCACACGACTTGGCTGCCTCTTGCACTTTTTTCCTCAACGGACCGTTTCCGACAATTGTGAAATGCATCTTCGGAAGTGAATAAACTGCATTCAATATTTCATGAATGCCTTTTTCCGGTGCCAAACGACCAACGAAAATAGCCCGATTAATAGGACCTTTAATCGGCTGGATTGGGTGGGTCAGAAAGTCTGTGTTGAGCGGAGTCGCCATGATCTGAACAAGACAGGCTCCATCTTTCCATGCTTTCTGCTCTGCCTCAGCGTTCATCACACCTATTCCGGCCGCTTTTTTGCAGAGCCAATGATTTATCGTTGCTAGGATCTTTCGGAACGGTCGGGACAGCCATTGGGGCCAGTAGAGCGATAGTAAATGATCGAAATCTGTATGGTTCACGACTACGAGGGAAATTTCTTTTTTCAGTGCATAACGTAGGCCGAAATACGAAAACATGCCGAGCGATGGTATCACTATCATGGTCGGGTTTAGCGCATCTAATTGCTTAAAAAGCTCGTGTTTTTTTGGCCACGCTAAGCGCTGCGTCTTATCCCCCGGAAGAGGTAAGGCAAACCTCTCCAAAGTCCGCTCTGGCGTAACACTCGGTGAGAAAAGCTGAGCCGCTCCTACTCTCGTATGAATTTGGGCCAGCAAATCGAGATAATACGTCCCAACACCGTTTCGCCCGGGAATAGCATCTGAGACGACGGCAATTCGGATATCAGACCTGCGTGTAGTTACCGTTTGTGTCAAAGAAACAGCTTCCGTCAAAGGGAATAATACCTTTGGGACATGAGCGTCGAATTGATTTGTAATTGCCTTCATCTAAAGAACTAAGCTCCCGCGCTGTTCACGAGTGGCGATGTCAATGGTGATTTCAGGTCCTGAACTTCCAACCCAAAGTCGCGAAGCGAATATGAATGCCTGGACCTATACGCCTTGGTCTCTGCCAATAGGTTAGACAGCCGTGCGGCATCCAGATTGTTTCTTTTAGGTAGGTGGAAGTGCTCATAAAGCGCTTCTACGGCCTTTTCTGGCTTGTCAGCAATAGCTTTAAAATCAAGCGGCAACATACGCGAACCAAGATTTTCTTCGTGCTCCTTTATTCCGTCTTCGTAATGCTTGAGGAGCGTTACGAACTTTTTGACGATCCTTGGGTCTTTTGCAGAGTAGCCAAAAATCTGCAGGCCTAAATGTATTGAGCTGAGTTGCGAAGGGACAACTTGTTCCAAATCACGGTACATTCCGACAAAACCTGCGTCAGGGAATGTTTTAGCCAAATCATTAACCCATTTCGTGAAACTTGGGTTTTTGGAGAGTAAACGCTTATCTTCCCCGCGAAATTTAAGATGTCGCTGCACTAGCCCACGATAAGCCGTTATTAGCTTCTGACGCTTGGCAACTGGTAAGGATGAAAAATCGCCGAGAGCCCATGTTGACTTGGCGAAGGGAAAAATCAAAACGCGCAGAAAACAGCCGTCGAATGGCAGTAGGCCAAGATAATCCTCTTCTGGGTCAGTCAAGCCTGTTGGATGGATATTATCCATTATTGCAGCCAGCTTCACTTGTATCCAGTTGACTGCTTTATGTACTGGCCCTCCGATGGCTGCATCAGCCTGATAAACTCCCCAAATGAGATATTTCTGACATAATGCAGGTGCAAAAATTAACTCCCACAACGGCATTGAGGTATAAAGCTCTTTATGGCTGGCCATCAAGCGATGCGCAGTAGTTGTCCCGCTCCGAGGAAGTCCCACTATGAAAAGGGGTTTTTTGATCGGAACGTTTTTCAGCTGGGGAAACAGAATAAGGTCCAACGCGAATGCTAGCCGGTGGATCAAAAATATTAGAGTAAAAACTGGCAGTGCCACAGTCTTCGCTAGAACAGCAGGCAGATTGAAGCTGTCGGTTTTGGAGGGACTGTTGTGCAAGATCAAGTCCGTACCTCGTGCTCGTTTCCTAATTGAGCCTCAGAAAACGGCAAAAGATGCGACCTTGGTTTCGGTTCAGGCTTCCATTCAAACAACTCGATGTGTCCGTTATGATCTTCGGTGACAGCCGTTAGACTATCAACCCAATCACCACAATTTGCATAAATTAAGTCGTTATGCTTCCAAATTCCAGGACGGTGCGAATGTCCACAAATGACACCGTCTGCGCCAACATCTTTTGCCATTTTTGTGAGTAGCCTTTCAAAGCGGTCGCCCATGAACAAAGCTTTGTTGAACTGGAAAATGATACTCTTAAAAAAACCTTTTTTGTTAGAGCTCAGTTTCTTATTTGAATTTAGCCATTTATCCAATGACCTCAGCAAGGCATCAAGACGGCTACCGAACAGTGTCATGAAATGCAACCGTAGGATCCGACCATCTGCTTGGTCGCCATGGGCAATGAGATACTTTTTCCCATTGGCGGAGCGATGCAGAACCGTTTCTTCGATTTCGACTTTTTGGAAATACTTGTAAGCGACTTCCCGCGCTTTTTTATCGTGATTTCCAACCAGATAAACTATGCGAATCCCGCTGATACACAATCGGTTAAGTTCCGCTATGATTTCGTCGTGTACCTTGGACCAATGGATTTTCCCGACATGCCAGAAGTCAAATATATCTCCAACCAGATAAATTGTATCTACACGACACTCCCTCAGGAATTCGATTATTGCTTCCGGCTGGCAACCCCGCGCTCCCAGATGTAGATCTGAAATAAAAAGGGTTCTGTGAGATTTTACCTGATCTTTATTCGCAGATGGATATTGCAAGTACCCCTCTCCATTCCTACTCCAGCAAACTTACCTCTTTTAATTTACAACATATTGTTACCTTTTTATGACTGTTACATAAATATTGTGTGACATTAGCAATTTCGAGCCAATAGATAATCTGCCATGCGGTGATGATATATATCCGTGTTTCACCTAGTACGCGTACTCGTTCAGCACTCTTAAAAATATCTACGGCTGCCGCCCCACCCTAAAAAGAGAGCACCTTAATGTGTCTCAGGGTGTGTTGTGAGAGCATTTAAAGCAAGGGTAGTAAGCAATGCTTGAAGTGAATCAAACTAAGTGCTCTGTTGCTAGAAAAGCATGGAGAAAAAATATGCCCAAACATACAGGTGGATGTCTGTGCGGCAAAGTCCGTTTTGAACTCAGCAATGATCCAGAAGTGGCCTATGGCTGTCACTGTCGGTTTTGCCAGAAAGCCACAGGCACAGCGTTTCGCTCTGGTATGAGATATAAAAAAGGAAACGTTTCGTTAAATCACGCTGATCTAAAAACTTACATTTACACCAGTCCTGAACACGGTCGATCATTGAACGTTCACTTTTGCCCATCGTGTGGAACCACGGTAACAGTCACCACGGAACGTTTTCCTGAAGCCCAAGTGATGATGTTGGGAACATTGGACGACCCATCATCCATAACAGTGGATATGCACATGTTTGCAGATGAAGGTATGAAGTGGGTATCCTTCGGAGAAGATGATACGGTTTACGGCAAACATCGTCTTAATTCTGATGGCACTCCTGCAACGCCATTGAATGTTTGATAATGTTAACCAATGAAAAAGCTACTAGTTATACTGTCTGTTGTTCTCTTTGCTAATCAGGCGAGTGCAAGCGCAGATCAAGTTTATAGGAGTTAAAGTTGAATATAGTTACAGTCGTAAAATATAAGGTAAAAGATGGATATGTTGATGACTTCATAAAGGCTATTAACGAATATGATTACTCAAAAGCTCTTTCTATGCGTTTGATTTCCACTAGCGACAATGAGTTCATAAGCATTATGGAATATGATGAAATAGATAAAACAGGTGATGATGAAGTAGATGGAGTTAACTGGCTAGACACCGTAGAACATATGCTCGAGTTCTATGGAGAGAGCAGGACAGATTCATGTTCTGGCTTGGTGTTGGCTGCATATGACCAATAACAACTACTAACCCTACAAGCTACGATACACCGACATCCTGCTAATGTTTAACTGCTTGGCTATAAGCAACACCCTATCTGTGTAAGAGTACAACTACGTATATCCGTCACTTGCGAAGGGTCCTGCGTGCCCACCGCCTAAAATGAGAGCACCTTATTTAGCCTCAGGGTTATTACTAATTCTCTACCCAACCGTACTCGGCCATACAACTAGCAATATTCACATTGGTTTTAACGTCATTGCCCACTTTTGACTATCATCGAAGATGTGCATTTCTTTGACTTTGCCATCCTCCACAACATGATGGTGCCCTACAGACATTTCTAAACCATCAGCTTTAATTGTCCCCATGGTAAAAACATTATTTCCTTCAGCAAACATTTTGACCTTTTCAAAGGCCACACCATCGGGAAAGTGCTTTCCAACACGTGCCATCATTTGCGTCATTAAAGCGTCACGACCATGATACGTACCTGACACAGCATGCATACCATTCATCACACAGATGCAATCCTCTGAAAAAACAGAGGCAAATTTCTCCATATCACCACTAGCAAATGCATCGTATATGACTTGGACAGTTTCTTTGGGGGTCATTACTTTTCTCCTGTTTATCTAAACAGAGGATAATCATCCAATTGTAACAATCGTTTATAGTGTAGATACTGTACTTGAATTCCAATTTCCCTACCCAACTCACAATACCCCTGCTCACTCACAAAGGCGCTTATTTGGATCAGTTCGTTTGCTACGAGTTTAGCGTCTTATATTGCATGATTTTTAACTTTGGGTTTTCTTATTTTAACAAAGAGGAATTTTACGCTTTATCAGAAAAGCAGCATGCCAAAGCTTGCCCAGTAAATGCCTTCAGACCTGCAATTAATGACAACTCGTTTTGGACTGGATTAGCCCAGTTGCTCCATTAGTTCAGCAAGTTTCTCCTGAGCTTTTTTACCGCGAACTTTGGCACCTGATATATCGTTTTGACCGTCACCTACAACGACTACACCCAGCATACCCATCGTTTTGTGGGGTGTGCACTGGTATAAATAAACCCCTGGAGTATCGAATGTAATGCTAACGTCTTTACTTAATTTTGATTTCTTCGGAATATCATATCCATCTGGCGCAGCAATTATCTCAACATTGTGGCCCTTGGATGTTGGTACCCATGTGACCGAATCGCCAACATCCATACGTACCACGTCCTGTGAGTATACCATTTTCGCACCATCGTCGCGTTTGTTCAGCATATCTACGGTTATGTCGGCGGCCTGTGCAGAAAATGCCGGTGTAAAGATTAGTGCCGCTGTAGCTAAAATGTTTTTCATTGTCCTATCCTCTAAAAATTTTGTAATTACCGCTTGCGCGTTAACGTCACCGTAAAGCGAGCGCGCAGTTGAAATATTATAGTGAGCCTACCAATCTAACGAATGCTGAAGAAGCAGTGATATTAGCCGTTGAAGGTAGAGATGGGGCTAGTTAAACTGCCCAAACTATTTTATATAAACTAAAGCTTTTCAACAATTTTACCTTGTTTGAACCCAATGGTCACTGGTTGCGCACAGAGTTGATTTTTTGTGAGATGGATTGTCTTTCAATCGATCTGTAGCCCTAGCGGATATGTATGCAAGCACACTAAAGGTTCCAAGTGTGCCAAACGCCAATATAGTCATGAGTTCACCCATGTTGTTCTCCTGTAAAATATTTAAAATCATACCTGTTTCGTCATATAAAATAATCAATTAAAAAAATTATTTTATATCTAAATATTTTAAATAAACATTTGTTTTCATATACTTAGTATATATGTGGCATGCTGTCACATAATTAACGAAAGAAAACTGCGGCAAGTAGAAAATACAACAGAAGTCCTATCCAACCAAAGCTTGAAGCGAACAATGCCACTGCAAAAATAATTAGCACAGTAAAGGTTATTTCCGCATAAGTACGGTGCTTTTTCTG